>JBKPSJ010000177.1:0-55030 GCA_046765875.1 Actinomycetota bacterium | reverse complement strand
GTCGCGGAACGGGCGCCGCGCGAACCGGTCGATCGCCTCGGCGACGAAGCCGTGACCCCACTCTTTCCGAGCACGCTCGATCTGTTCGGCGCGGTCGGTTCCGGCTGTCTCGCCGGAGGTGACCAGCAGTTCCAGCGTGGCGGCGTACACCGGGTTGCGGAACAACGCGTTCGGCTCCGGCAGACCATCGGACAGCCACAGCGCGGCCGACGTCGGCCAGTGCTCGGTGAACAGGTCGTGTACCCGCCGGAGCGTTTCGACCGCGTCGTGGCCGAGCGGGTGGCCGTCCTGTGCGTACCCGATGGCCGGCTCGAGCACCTCGCGCAACGTACGGGTGCCGTGGTCGCGCAGGAGCAGCAACCACGCGTCGACCGCACCCGGTACGGCGGCCGCCAGCGGTCCGGCCCCCGGGATCAGATCGAGACCGAGCGAGCCGAAGTGCTCGATCGTCGCGGCGGCCGGTGCCGGCCCCTGCCCGCACAGCACCCGCGGGCGCGGGTCATCGGCGGTGGCGATGATCACCGGAACCTCGCCGGCCGGTCCGTTCATGTGCGGCTCGACGACGTGCAGCACGAAGGCCGCGCTGACCGCGGCGTCGAACGCGTTTCCGCCGAGTTCGAGCATCCGCATCGCCGACTGGGAGGCGAGCCAGTGCGTGGACGAGACCATGCCGAACGTGCCCCGCAACGTCGGCCGCGTCGTGAAGCTCACTTTTGCAGCGCCGCCATCACGCGCTGGGCGCTGGATCCGAGGTCGAGCCGGTCTACGAGCGCCAGCCAGGCCTCCGGGTCGTTGACCTCCGCGGGCAGCTTCGTATCGACGGCGTCGACCGGTGCATCGGTGGCGACGGCAACGACCTTCGGCGCGACGTCGAGATAGTCCGACGCCTCGTTGATCTTTCTCTTCAGCGCCGGCGACATCGAGCTCTTCGGGTCGGCCGCGGCTGCTCGGATCCCGTCCAGGTCGCCGTACGTCGCCACCAGCGAGGCCGCCGTCTTCTCGCCGACACCCTTGACGCCGGGCAGGCCGTCGGAGGTGTCGCCGCGGAGGGTGGCGAAGTCGGCGTACCGCTGCGGCGGTATGCCGTACTTGGCGATCACCGCGGCGTCGTCGAGCACCTCGGCCCGGCCGACTCCGCGGGCGGCGGTGTAGATCACCCGTACGCCACGGGCGTCGTCGACGAGCTGGAACAGGTCACGGTCGCCGGTCACCACGTCGACGGGCATGGTCGCGCGGTACGTGAGGGTGCCGATCACGTCGTCGGCCTCGTGGTCGGCGGCACCGATCACCGCGATGCCGAGCGCGTCGAGGCAGTCGCGGATGAACGGGATCTGCGCGTTCAGCCGGTCCGGCACCTCCTCGATCGACACCCCGCCCTTGACGTAAGCGACCCGGTGCTTCTTGTACGACGGCACCAGCGCGACCCGCCAGGTCGGCCGCCAGCCCTCGTCCCAGCACGCCACCATGTGCGTCGGCGGATGGTTGTCGATCAGCCGGGCGATGAAGTCGAGCATGCCGCGGATCGCGTTGGTCGGCGTACCGTTCCCCTTCGTGGTATCGGGCACACCGAAGAACGCCCGGAAGTACAACGAAGCGGTGTCCAGCAGCATCAACCGTTCAGCGGCCATGGTCCCGATGCTTTCACAGTCATCCGACAGGCGTAGCTGGAGCGTGCATGGGTGCCAACCCGCCAGTAAGGTCAGCAAGATGGAGGACCTGGACCGGAAGATCGTCGCGCTGCTCGCCGCCGACGGCCGGATGAGCTTCACCGATCTGGGCAAGGCCACCGGGCTGTCCACGTCGGCGGTGCACCAGCGGGTCCGGCGGCTGGAGCAGCGCGGTGTGATCCGCGGGTACGCCGCGGTGGTCGACCACGAGGAACTCGGCCTGCCGCTGACCGCGCTGATCTCGATCCGGCCGATGGATCCGTCCCAGCCCGACGACTCACCCAAGCGGCTGCGCGGGGTGAAGGAGATCGAGTCGTGCTACTCGGTGGCCGGCGACTCGTCGTACGTGCTCACCGTCCGGGTCGCGGGCCCTGCCGCACTCGAGGACCTGATCCGGATCATCCGTGCCAAGGCCCGGGTCGAGACGCAGACGACCGTCGTGTTGTCGATCCCGTACGAGCGCCGCCCGCCCGCGATCTGAGGTCAGTCGGCGAGCTGGTCGACCGAAGCCTGGCGGGACGCGGCGGCGTGGGCGGCCGCCTCGGCGAGTGAGGTGCCGGCGTGTTCGCGCCACCAGGCCTGGCCGGACTCGGGCAGCGTGTCGATCGGGTCGTAGTACTCGTAGCTGCGCTCGAGCGCCTCGGCGTCGGCCGCCTCGATCCCGGTGCGGTAGTTCTTCTTCCAGTACGAGATGCCGCGCTCCTCGTCGTACTCGCTGAGCTGGTGCACCCAGCGCTTGCCGACGTACGGCACGTCGCACACGATCCGCGGAGTGGCGAAGCCCGGCAGGTAGCCGAGGATCCCGTGTTGCAGATGTTGCGCGTCACGTACCGACACCCGCCAGTGCTCGGAGAACGGGATCATGTCGCACATGTAGAAGTAGTACGGCGTGATGCCGGCGCCGTCGAGCAAGGCGAAGCACAGGTCGAGCAACTGGTGCACCGAGTCGTTCACCCCGCGCATCAGAACGCCCTGGTTGCGGACGTCGCGGACGCCGGCCTCGAGCATCGCCTTGGTCGCCTCGGCGACAAGCGGCGTGATCGATTGGGCCGCGTTGACATGGGTGTGGATGGCAACCATCACGCCGCGCTCGCGCGCGGTACGGCAGACCCGCTCGACGCCGGCGCGGACGTCGGCGGCCAGCCAGTGCTGCGGCATCCCCATCAGCGCCTTGGTGGCCAGCCGGACGTCGCGGATGTTCTCGATCTCCAGCAGGCTTGTCAGGAACGCCTCCAGCCGCGGCCACGGCATGTTCGCCACGTCGCCGCCGGAGACCACGACGTCGCGCACGCCCGGGTTCTTCCGCAGGTACTCGAGCATGTCGTCCAGCCGTTGCTGCGGCTTGGCGACGAACTTGAGTTTGTCGATCACCGGCGTCGAGTTGCCGACCAGGTCCATCCGGGTGCAGTGCCCGCAGTACTGCGGGCAGGTCGGCAGGATCTCCGCGAGCACCTTGGTCGGGTACCTGTGGGTCAACCCCTCCGTGGCCCACATCTCGTGCTCGTGCAGAGAGTCTCGGGTCGCATGCGGGTGCGACGGCCAGTCGGTACGCCGGTCGGAGAACACCGGCAGCATGTACCGGCGTACCGAGTCGGCATAGAACCCTTCGGTGTAGTCGCCGGCGCCTCCCTCAGGACCAGCGGGAACGATGGTGTTCAGCATCTGTGGCGGGAGCAGCATCGACATCGTCGCGCGCTCGGCCTGATCGCGTTCGAGGTCGGCGTAGAACCGCTCGCCGAGCAGGTCGCCCATCACGGCACGCAACTGCTTGATGTTCTTCACGCAGTGTGCGCGCTGCCATTGCACCGACCGCCACTCCTCGGCCGTGACGCCCTTCCACCCCGGTAGCCGGGTCCAGTCCGGTTCGGTCAGCTCGACCCGCTGGTAGGCGTACGGCTGGCCGGTCGCACGAGCAGAGCTCTGCGGCGGGCTGATCAGGTCGGTCACGAGGTCCTCCGGGCTTCGTGTCGAAGTGGCGTGCCGTGTGAGAATAGCGATAGAACTTCTCTCCAAGGTAACAGTAGGCCGGAAGATTTCCGCCAATCGGACATACCCGTAGTATCCTCTGCGGCTCACGCGGGTGAGCTCGGAGGGGAAGGGAGCCACGCGTGAGCAAGGTCGGACTGCACCGCGTCCTCGAACCCGCCGGGGTGCTGCCGCAGGCGGCGTACCGGCTCGACGACCGGCCCGAGGTGTGGCCGGACGAGATCCGGATCGCGGTCGAGCGGCTCAACCTCGACGCCGCGTCGTACCGGCAGCTTGTGGACATGCACGGTCACGACGGCGACAAGATCCGTGCCGCCGTGCTCGACATCATCGGCACCCGCGGCAAGATGCAGAACCCGGTGACCGGGTCCGGCGGGATGCTGGTCGGCACCGTCGAGGAGGTCGGCCCGGAGTCGCCGCTGGGCGTCGTGCCGGGCGACCGGGTGGCGACGCTGGTCTCGCTGACGCTCACCCCGCTGCGGATCACCGATGGGCTGGAACGGTGGGACGGGCGCAGCGAGCAGGTGCCGGCCGCAGGCCACGCGATTCTGTTCGCCCGGTCAATCGTCGCCAAACTGCCCGACGACCTGGCACCCGAACTCGCGCTCGCCGTGATGGACGTGTGCGGCGCGCCCGCGCTCACCTCGCGGATCGTGCAGCGGTACGACGCACCGGTCGTCGCCGTGATCGGTGCCGCGGGCAAGAGTGGCTCGCTGTCGCTGGCGGCGGCCCGGCAGGCGGGTGCATCCCGAACGATCGGGGTGGTGCCGGTGCAGGCCGAGGCGGACCGGCTCACCAAGGCCGGACTCGCCGACGCGGTGACGCTGGCGGATGCTCGCGACCCGGTCGCGCTGAGCGCCGCTGTCGAGGGGGCCGGCGGACCGGCCGACATCACCGTGGTCTGCGTCGACGTGCCCGGCTGTGAGCACGGAGCCGTACTGTCGACCGCGGACAAGGGAACGGTGATCTTCTTCTCGATGGCCACCTCGTTCTCGGCGGCCGCGCTCGGAGCCGAAGGATTGGCCGCGGACGTGACGATGCTGGTCGGCAACGGCTATGTGCCGGGCCACGCGGTGTACGCGCTGGATCTGCTGCGCGGCGACGCCGGAGTGCGTGGCCTGTTCGAGGCGCGGCTCGCCGCACAGGCAGGATGAGCCCATGCGCGCCCTGCTGACCAACGGTTCGGTCCACGCGCCCGCGGATCCGGACGCGACCGCGATCGCCGTCGAGGACGGAGTGGTGAGCTGGATCGGCGATGACGCCGGCGCCGATGCGTACGCCGATGGCGCGGACGAGGTCTTCGATCTTCGCGGCCGACTCGTCACGCCGGCGTTTGTGGACGCGCACGTGCATACCGTCCAGACCGGGGCGATGCTCACCGGGCTCGACATCAGCGGCGCGACCAGCCTGGCCGAGACGCTCGACCTGGTCGCGGCCCACGCCGTGTCGCTCGGGCCGGACGAGGTGATCACCTCGCAGGGTTGGGACGAGACCCGCTGGCCCGAGCGGCGCCCGCCGACCGCGGCGGAACTGGATCGAGCCGGCGGCGGCAGGCCGGTGTACCTGAGCCGGGTCGACGGACACTCGGCGGTCATCTCCTCCTCGCTGGCCGAGATGGTGCCGGACCTGCCGGGCCGGCCCGGGTACGGCGAGAACGGCCGGGTCGAGCGTGATGCCCACCACGCCGTACGCGACGCGGGCGACACGATGGTCGGACCCGATCAGCGGCTCGCGCAGGCCCGGGCCGCGGTGGCGCGGATGGCCGAGGTCGGGATCGGCGCCTTCCACGAGATCGGGGCGCCGCACATCGGCCCGGACTCAGAGCTTCCGCTGGTACGGCAGGCCGCCGACGAGGCAGGCCTGCACGCGACCCTGTACTGGGGCCAGCGCGACGCGTTCGACCGGATCGACCGGTACGGGGTGGCCGGACTGGCCGGTGACCTCAACGCAGATGGCGCGATCGGCTCACGCACAGCCGCGCTGCGCGAGCCGTACGCCGACGCCGAGACCAGCGGACACGCGTACCTGTCGCCGGAGCAGATTGCCGAGCATGTCATCGCCTGTACCGAGCGCGGCGTTCAGGCCGGGTTCCATTGCATCGGTGACGCCGCGCTGGACAACATCGGGCGCGGCTTCGAACTGGCCGCGGAGAAGGTCGGGGTCGCGACTCTGGTCGCCGGCCGGCACCGGCTCGAGCACGTCGAGATGCCGTCCGCGACGGTGATCGCGACGCTCGCGAAGTGCGGTGTGGTCGCGAGCGTCCAGCCGATGTTCGACGGGCTGTGGGGCGGCCCGGACGGCATGTACGCCGAGCGGCTGGGGGAGCGGATCGTGGGGATGAACCCCTTCGCCGACCTGGAGCGCATAGGCGTGGTACTCGCGTTCGGCTCCGACTCACCGGTGACCGATCTGGGTCCGTGGCAGGCGGTCCGGGCGGCGGCGTTCCACCACAATCCGGCGCAGCGGCTGACCGTGTCGGGGGCACTCGCGGCGCACACGGTGGGCGGCTGGCGCGCCGCCGGGTACGACAACCGTGGCGTGCTTGTCCCGGGCGCGGCCGCGACGTACGCGGTGTGGGATGTGCCGGGGATCCCGGACCTGGGCTCACCGTCGCCGGTGTGCCTTCGCACGATCGTTGCCGGACGCAACGTGTACGAGGTAGAGGGATGGCAGGGATGACGACTCCTCAGTCGGCCAGGAAGAAGCTGGACCTCGACCCGGTCACCGTCCGGAAGGCGCGCAGCCTGGCGCGCAGGGCCGGCCGCCCGATCGTGACCCTGGCCCGGCAGCACACCACTGTCTCGGTCGAGCGCGCGGTGCTGCGGCTGGCCGGGCTGACCGGTGCCGACGCCGACGGCATCCCGTGGGTGAACCGGCTGGCCGACACGGCGCGGGCCGACGTCGGGCTTGAGCACGGGCTGGCGCTGCCGGTCTGGGACGCGCTGGTTCGCGGCGAGGCCGAGGACCTGGCGATGCTGGCGCAGAAGGCCGCGTCCGGGTCGGTCCGGTTCCGGCTGCCCGAGGGCCGCGACGCGGTCCGGGCCCGGGCGCTGGCCCGCAAGAACGTTGCCGCCGGCATCAAGCGGATCGACGCCCGGCGGCGGGAGCGGGACCGGCTGATCAAGCGGCACGGTGATCCGGAACAGCGGCCCTGGGTCTACTTGATCGTCGCGACCGGTGACATCTACGAGGACATCCCGCAGGCACAGGCCGCGGCCCGCGAGGGTGCCGACATCATCGCGGTCATCCGCTCCACCGGCCAGTCGCTGCTGGACTACGTGCCGGAGGGCGCGACACGGGAGGGCTTCGCCGGCACCTACGCCACGCAGGAGAACTTCCGGCTGATGCGGGCCGCGCTCGACGAGTCGTCGAAGGAACTCGGCCGCTACGTCCGGTTGACGAACTACGCCTCCGGTTTGTGCATGCCGGAGATCGCGACGCTGGCGGGGTTGCAGCGACTCGACATGATGCTCAACGACTCGATGTACGGGATCCTGTTCCGCGACATCAACCCGATCCGCACCTTCGTCGACCAACGGTTCAGCCGCCAGATCCACGCACGTGCCGGAATCATCATCAACACCGGCGAGGACAATTACCTGACCACCGCGGACGCGGTCGACGCCGCGCATACCGTGACGGTCAGCCAATTGCTCAATGAATACTTCGCAAAAGAAGCCGGGCTGCAGGATTGGCAACTCGGCCTTGGACATGCGTTCGAGATCAACCCGGACCTGCCGGACTCGTTCCGGCTCGAGCTGGCGCACGCGATGCTGGCCCGGCAGTTGTTCCCGGACGCGCCGCTGAAGTGGATGCCGCCGACCCGGCACATGACCGGCGACGTGTTCCGCGGCTACCTGCTGGACGGGTTCTTCAACCTGGTGGGCGCGATGACCGGGCAGGGCATCCTGCTGGTCGGGATGATGACCGAGGCGGTCGTCACGCCGTGGATCTCCGACCGCGACCTGGCGCTGCAGAACGTACGCTACGTTTTAGGTGCCGCAGGCAACCTTCATGAGGACTTCCACCCGCCCGCCGGCGGTTTCATCGCGAACCGGGCCCGGCAGGTGCTCGCCGAGTCGGTCGACCTGCTCGAGCGAATCGTCGACGACGGTCTGCTCAACGCGATCGGCGACGGTACGTTCGGCCTGATGCGGCGTCCGGCCGATGCCGGCAAGGGGCTCGACGGTGTCGCTCGCAAGTCGCCCGCCTACTACAACCCGGCGATCGAGATGCTGGAGGCGGAGCGGTGAGCATCATCAGGCCGTACGGCGACACGACCGGCGACGGCATGGTGCAGGTGTCGTTCACACTGCCGGTGCCGCACGACAAGCGGGCCGAGGGAGCAGCGGCCCAGCTCGCGAACGAGATGGGAATCGACCCTGCACTCGTGGTGCACGCCAAGGCGATGGGACCGGACTTCACCTTCTTCGTCGTATACGGCCCGGTGCTCCACCTGGTCGACACCGACAAGGTGGAAGTGCTCGAGCGCGACTACCCGCTGCTCAGCCCCAAGGAGGCGAATCTCCTTATTCGTAAGGGATTGCGGCGCCGTCTCACCGTCGTCGGCGCGTGCATCGGCACCGACGCCCACACCGTCGGGATCGACGCGATCCTGAACATCAAGGGCTTCGCCGGCGAGAAGGGCCTGGAGTACTACCGTGAGCTGAAGGTGGTCAACCTCGGCGCCCAGGTCGCCGTACCTGAACTGGTACGGCGCGCCAAGCAGGAGAAGGCGGACGCGATCCTGGTCTCGCAGGTGGTGACCCAACGAGAGGCACACGTGCTCAACACCAAGGAGATGTCGGCCGCGTTCCGCGAGGCTTACAGCGAAGAGAACCGCCCGCTGTTAGTTGCCGGAGGCCCCCGTTTCACCGAGCAGATGGCCGATGAGCTCGGCGTCGACCGGGTGTTCACCCGCGGTACGACACCGGGCGAGGTGGCCAGCTACCTCGTCGACGCACTCGTGACCCGGAGGAGCGCATGATCGGCGTGAGCGTCACCCACCGGCGGTACGTGCCGTACAGCCACGCGCACTACGCGGGCAACCTGGTCGACGGGGCGTACGTGCTCGGTCTGTTCGGCGACGTCGCCACCGAGGTGTGCATCCGTACCGACGGGGATGAAGGGCTGTTCGCCTCGTACGACGACGTCCAGTTCAAGGCGCCGCTGCGGGCCGGCGACGTGATCGAGGTGACCGCGACGGTGACCCGGATGGGCACCCGCAGCCGCGGGCTGGAGTTCGTCGCCAGGGTCGTCTGCCGGGGCCGGCCGGACCTGTCCGACTCGGCCGCGGAGGTCCTCGGCGAGCCGGTCGAGATCACCCGCGCGACCGGCACCGTCGTCGTCCCGGCGCGGTGAGTGATGGAAAATCCTCGGTTTGAGGCGTGACCCTGAGGGCGACTTGATCGTTTGCCGGTGAAAGTGGCTCCGAAGGGTCAGAAAAGGTTGACACCGGCTCGGGGAACGTTCACTGTTTTCGGAGTCGTTCATATTCCGTTTCGCCAACGGACACAGCAGGTTAGACCGCCGCGAGGCCGCGTTCGTGACCAGGCCAGTGCCAGACCTGAGTCGACGGGGGCGTGGGTCGACCGGCGGACCGTGCCCCGCCTCGCGGGGCGGAGCTGGAAGGGGCTCGGCACCCAGTAGACAACGGTCGACGGCGCGCACCCAACGTGCCGTCGACCGGTCCGAAGGGTTGCCGGGCCCCTTTCCTCATGTCCTGACAAATGGGCTGACCAGGGCGCCGGGGTGGCCGGTACGGCGCTGTGACCGGCAGACTGGATATTTCAGCGGTCCGCGGACGTTGTACCGTCGTGCGTCCGATCTTGTCCGCCGACGACCACGGAGGGGTTCCCGTGCTGAACAGGCTGCCACCCCGCCGGGTCCTACTGCTGCGGGTGCTGCTCGCGATCGCGGCCGGCGCGGTTGTCGGGTTGGCCTACCAGCCGTACAACCTGCCCTGGCTGGTGCTGCTCGCGGTGCCGGCGCTGCTGCTCGCACTGGACGGCACCTCGATGCGCGGCGGAGCGCTCGTCGGCGCCGGCTTCGGAATCGCCTGGTTCGCGGTGCTGGTGCCCTGGCTGAGCGTCATCGGCGGCGACGCGGCGATCGCGCTCGCGGTGGTCGAGGGGCTGTTCTATGCGGTGTTCGGCGCGCTGGCGAGCCCGGTGATGCGGATCCGCGGCTGGCAGCTGTGGGTGCCGGCGCTGTGGGTGGCGACCGAGTACGCGGCCGCCTCGGTGCCCTTCGGTGGCTTCCCCTGGGGCCGGCTGGCGTGGGCGTTCGCCGGTGTCGAGCCCGGCCATTTGGTTGCCTGGTTCGGCGTCCCCGGGCTGAGCTTCCTGCTCGCCCTGATCGGCACTCTGCTCTATTCCGCGATCCGCCCGCGGGCAGGGAGCGGGAGCCTGCTGCGCCGGCTCGCCCCGGTCGCGGTGGTGGTCGTGGTGCTCGGCGTCGGGTTCGCCGTACCGACGCCTGACACCGACAGCGGACGGGACGTGACGGTCGCGATGGTGCAGGGCAACGTCCCCGGCGAGGGCATGGACTTCCTCGGCGAGGCGCGCACGGTCACGCGCAACCATCTGGCCGCGACCCAGCAACTGGCCGCGGACGTGGCAGCAGGGCGGCAGCCGAAACCGGACCTGGTGATCTGGCCGGAGAACTCGACCGACATCGACCCGTTCGTTGACCCCGAAACGCGCTCCGACATCGACACCGCGGTCGCGGCGGTCGGCGTACCGGTGCTGGTCGGCGCGATCCTCGACGGGCCGGGCCCGAACGAGCGCCAGACCACCGGCGTCGTCTGGGACCCGCGGACCGGACCGGGGCGGATCTACGCCAAGCGGCATCCGGTCCCTTTCGGTGAGTACATCCCGTTCCGGAACCAGTTGTTGCCGTACATCAAACGTCTGGAGCAGGTCGGCCGGCAGACCGCGCCGGGCAAGACACCTGGTGTGCTGCCGATCGGCGGGGTCACCTATGGCGATGTGATCTGCTTCGAGATCGCGTACGACACCGTGGTGTCGGACGTGATGAAGGGTGGCGCGCAGATCCTGGTCGTGCAGACCAACAACGCGACGTACTCCGGCACCGGGCAGCCGGACCAGCAGTTCGCGATCACCCGGCTGCGGGCGATCGAGACCGGCCGGACCGTGCTCATTGCGTCGACCAACGGCATCTCCGGCGTGATCCACCCCGACGGCCGGATCGAGCACAAGTCGGCGCAGGGCGTCCGTGACATCTACGTCGCGAAGGTCCCGGTCCGCGACGGCACCACGCTGGCGACCTGGCTCGGACCGTGGCCGCAGTGGATCCTGGCCGCGCTGGGGCTCGCCGGAGCAGTGCTGGCCTTGGTCCGCCGCCGTAGGCTGCGTTCATCGCGTCCCAGGTCGGAAGAACGACCGCCGGCCGAGGACGACGAGCACGATGAGCGGAAGCCGGTCGCGGCGACCGCGACGCAGACAGGAAGTGAGTCCGAAAGGTGAGCGACGCACAGGACAGGTACGCCGAGCTCGGCCGGATCCTGGTCATCGTCCCGACCTACAACGAGGCGGACAACATCGAGCCGATCGTCGCGAGGGTCCGCGGCTCGGTGCCCGAGGCACACATTCTCGTTGCCGATGACAACAGTCCGGACGGCACCGGCGACCTGGCCGACAAGCTGGCCGCCGCCGACGAGCACGTGCACGTGCTGCACCGCAAGGGCAAGGAGGGCCTCGGCGCGGCGTACCTGGCCGGTTTCGGCTGGGGTCTCAGCGAGGGGTACAGCGTCCTGGTCGAGATGGACGCCGACGGCTCGCACCAGCCGGAGCAGCTGCCGCGGTTACTGGACGCGCTGCGATCGGCCGACCTGGTGCTCGGCTCGCGCTACGTCAAGGGCGGAGCGGTGCGGAACTGGCCGCGGTCGCGCGAGGTCCTCAGCCGCGGCGGCAACCTCTACACCCGCATGGCGATCGGCGTACCGCTGCGCGACGCCACCGGCGGGTACCGGGCGTTCCGGCGCGAGACGCTGGAGGGAATCGGGCTGGACGACGTCGCCTCGGCCGGGTACTGCTTCCAGGTCGACCTGGCCTGGCGGGCGCTGCGCAACGGGTTCCGGGTGGTCGAGGTGCCGATCACATTCGTGGAGCGCGAGCGCGGCCAGTCGAAGATGTCGCGGGCGATCGTCGCCGAGGCGATGCTCAAGGTCGGCCGCTGGGGTCTGTCGTACCGGGCGAGTCAGGTCCGCGGGCTGTTGCGGCGGAAGGGCTGACCGATGCCCTGGTTCATCGCCGTCGCGCTGCTCGTCGTACCGCTGATCGAGATCTATGTGATCGTCCAGATCGGCCAGGCGATCGGGCCCTGGTGGACGATCCTGCTGCTGATCGTCGAGAGCGCGCTGGGTGCCTGGCTGATCAAGCACGAGGGCAAGCGGGCCTGGCGGGCGCTGAACACCGCGCTGCAGACCGGGCAGATGCCGGGCCGCGAGCTGGCCGACGGGGCGCTGCTGCTGATCGGTGGGACGCTGCTGCTGACGCCGGGCTTCATCACCGACGTGTTCGGGTTCTTCTTCGTGCTGCCGTTCACCCGGCCGCTGGCCCGGCGCGGGCTGACCGCCTTCGTCAACCGCCGGCTGATGCTGTCGATCGGTACGCCGGTGCAGGGCTTCTCGCGGCGGCCGCCCAAACCGAACGGCTCCGGCAGGCCGGGTGGCAAGCCCGGCGACCAGCCGCCACGTACGGTGATCGTGGACGGCGAGGTGGTCGAGACCAGCGGCTCGGAGGCGGTCGACGGACCGGACGCCAGCCGTGGGCCCGGGCCGATCCAGGACGAGCCGCCCACGCGGACATGAAAGGGCCACATCCGCCGGCGGCGGATGTGGCCCTCTGTCTGTCAGTGGTTCGGGTCAGGCGCTGCGCTTGCTCGCGGTGGTCCGCGAACGGTGCAGGTGGGCTGGACCGATCTCGCCGGCCCTCAGCAGCTGAACGCGCTCGGCCAGGAGTTCCTCCAGCTCCGAGATCGAGCGACGCTCACGCAGCATGTCCCAGTGCGTCCGGGCCGGCTTCTCAACCTTCGGCTCCGGGCGCTCGCCGGTCGACCGCAACGCCTCGCCACCGCAGTGCGGGCACTCCCACACGGCCGGGACCTCGGCGTCGTCGGCCATGGTGATCTCCACCCGGTGGCCCCGGGCGCAGTCATAGGTCACGGTCTGCCGCGGCGCGAACTCCACGCCCCGGTCATCCTCGAAGCTGACCCCACCCAGCCCCGAACCACGCAGTACGCGATTAGACATGTCAAACCTCCGGATCCGTCTGCGTGGTCAACGTCTCTGCGACGTTGATGATTCCCATTTTGGCATGCTCGGGACTGGCGCGCCGGGTCGAGACGGCGCTCCACGGCCCGTCAGAAGCCGTGACTGCCCTGGTCAGGCGGCGGCCGTGAACGACACCCCGACCATGTGGCGAAGGTCACGGCGCTCTATCGGCCCCCAGGTTCACGGCACGGTTGCCAGGAAGCTCCCAGATGTGGGTTCACGTCGGCCGTTGCGGGTTCCCATACGGTATGCGGCCCGTGGACCCACAACAGCCTGTGCGAACCCACTATGAGGGGTCGGGCTCCAGGGTGAGCGAGACGCTGTTGATGCAGTAGCGCTGGTCGGTCGGGGTCGGGTACCCCTCGCCGGAGAACACGTGCCCGAGGTGCGAGCCGCAGTTCGCGCACCGTACCTCGACCCGGCGCATGCCCAGCGTGCTGTCCTCGATGTACTCGACCCGGTCCTCGGCCAGCGGCGCGTAGAACGACGGCCAGCCGCAGTGCGAGTCGAACTTGGTCTCGCTGCGGAACAACTCGGCGTCGCAGGCCCGGCACCGGTACACGCCGACCGTCTTGGTGTCGGTGTACTCACCGGTGAACGGGCGCTCGGTACCGGCCTTGCGAAGCACCTTGTACGCGGCCGGGTCCAGCAGTGCCCGCCACTCCTCGTCGGTCTTCTCGACTGGATAGCTCACCCATCCAGTGTGCCGTGCGGGTGGTGAGCGCGGGATGCGGTCCGGCGGATCCGGTTGTCCGGATGGCGCGGTACGGTCGGGCCGTGGCGGACAAAGCGGTGGAGATCGAGGTCGCGGGACGGCAGGTACGGGTCAGCAACCCGGACAAGGTGTACTTCGCTGATCGCGGGCTGACCAAGCTCGACATCGTGAAGTACTTCGTGTCGGTCGGCGACGGCATTCTCGGCGCGCTGCGGGACCGGCCGACCACACTCGAGCGGTGGCCCAGTGGGGTGTTCGAGGGCGCGCGGCTGTCCACCCGGCAGGACAACCGCGGTGACGCCTTCTACCAGAAACGCGTGCCCAAGGGCGCGCCCGACTACGTCGAGACCGCGACGATCCGGTTCCCCAGCGGCCGGCCCGCTGACGAGGTGTGCCCGACCGAGCTCGCGGTGGTGGCGTGGGCGGCCAACCTCGGCACCCTGACGTTCCACCCCTGGCCGGTGCGCAGGCCCGAACTGGAGAGCCCGGACCAGCTGCGGATCGACCTCGACCCGCATGTCGGGACCGACTTCCGCGACGCTGCCAAGGTCGCGCCGGTGCTCCGCGAGATCCTCGCCGAGCTCGGCATGGAGGGCTACCCGAAGACCTCCGGCGGCCGCGGCATGCATGTGTATGTGCCGATCGAGCCGCGCTGGTCGTTCATCGAGGCCCGCCGAGCGGTGATCGCGATCGGCCGCGAGCTGGCCCGGCGGCTGCCCGACCAGGTCACCGTGAACTGGTGGAAGGAGGAGCGCGGCGAACGCGTCTTCATCGACTTCAACCAGATGGCCCGGGACCGCACGATCGCCTCGGCGTACTCGGTCCGGGCGAACCCGCGTGCCCGGGTGTCGGCACCGCTGCGCTGGGAGGAGGTGCCGGACGTGATGCCCGACGACTTCGACGTGCTCACGATGCCGGCCCGGTTCGCCGAGGTCGGCGACCTGCACGCCGAGGTCGGGTCGACGGCCTTCTCGCTCGAGCCCGCGCTTGAGTTGGTGGCCAAGCACGAGCGCGACTACGGCGAGGGCGACATGCCCTACCCGCCCGAGTATCCGAAGATGCCCGGCGAACCGCCACGCGTACAACCGAGCCGGAAGAACCCGGCCAACTGGGACTGACCCGAGTCCATCTAGAGGGTGCGCAGGCCGCCGCCGTCGACGGGGATCATCGTGCCGGTCAGGTACGACGCCACCGGGGACAGCACGAACGCCGCCACCCGGCCGAACTCCAGCGGCTTGCCGTAGCGACGCAGCGGGATGGTCTGCTCGATCGCCGCACGGGTCTTGTCCTGATCGCCGCCACGTGCGTCCAGCTCGGCCACCCGGTCGGTGGCGATCCGGCCGGGCATCAGCCCGTTCACCCGGATACCGCGCGGGCCAAGCTCGTCGGCCAGCGTCTTGGCCAGCATCGCCAGCCCGGGCCGCAGGCCGTTGGAGATCGCGAGCGCGGGTAGCGGGGTCCGGACCGAGGTCGAGAGCACGAACGCGATCGAGGTTCCGTCGCCGCCCGCCGTCGCGACCGCGCGAGCGATCCGGAAGGCGCCGAGGAAAACGCACTCGAACGCGTGCTGCCAGTCCTCCTCGTCGCTGTCCATCGCCGAGCCGGCCGGCGGCCCACCGACGCTGATCAGGGCGCCGTGCAGCGCGCCCCACTTGGCCATCGCGGCCGCGACCAGCCGGGGCGCGCCGTCCGGCGCGGAGTTGTCGACCGGGATCCCGACCACCCGCGAGGTACCGAGGGTGGCCGCGGCCCGCGCGATCGCCTGCTCGTCGCGGCTGGAGATCACCAGCTGCGCCCCCTCGTCGACCAGTGCCTGCGCGGTGGCGAAACCGAGCCCGCCGCTGGCGCCGGTGACGATGTAGACGCGATCACGAAGTCCAAGATCCACGGGCCCAATCCTGCCCCAAGACTCGTCATTCGGGCATCGAACGAGGCCCCTATCAGTACGCCGACGGTCGCAGCGGACGATAGTTCTCGACCTCCGACAGGTGCCACGCGGTGTTGACCAGGCCGAGGTGGGAGAACGCCTGCGGGAAGTTGCCGAGCATCTGACCGGCCACCGGGTCGTACTCCTCGGCGAGCAGGCCGACATCGTTGCGAAGGGCAACTAATTTGCTGTACAGGCTGCGTGCCTCGGCCTCGCGGCCGATCAGCGCCAGCGAGTCGGCCAGCCAGAACGAGCAGATCAGGAACGCACCCTCGTCGCCGGACACGCCGTCCTCGGTGTGGTCGGTGTCGTAGCGGCGCAGGAACCCGTCGTGCGCGAGCTCGCGCTGGATCGTCTCGACGGTGCCGATCACCCGCGGGTCCTCCGGCGGCAGGAAGCCGACCTGGGGCATCAGCAGCACGGCGGCGTCAAGTCCCTTGCTGCCGTACGACTGGGTGAAGGTGTTGCGCTCCGCGTCGTACCCCTGCTCGCAGACCTGTTTGTGGATCTCGGCCGCGGTCGAGCGCCACTGCGCGGCAGGCCCGGGTAGCCCGAACCGTTCGACCGCCCGCGCGGCGCGGTCGAACGCCACCCAGCACATCACCTTGGAGTAGACGAACTGTTGCGCTCCGCCACGTACCTCCCAGATGCCCTCGTCCGGCTGCTGCCAGATATCGGTCAGGTGCCGCATCAGTCCGCGCTGCACCGCCCACGCGTCGTCGCTGGCACCGATCAGCGAGTCCCGGGCCAGCGCGAGTGTGTCCATGAGCTCGCCGTACACGTCGAGCTGCAGCTGCTCGGCGGCGGCATTGCCGACCCGGACCGGCTGCGAACCGCCGAACCCGGGCAGCCAGTCGCAGGTGAACTCGGTCAGCCGGCGTTCACCGGTGACGCCGTACAGGACCTGGATGTCCTGCGGCGATCCGGCGATTGCCCTGAGCAACCAGTTGCGCCACTGCGTGGCTTCCTCGGTGTACCCATTCCTGATCATCGCGGCCAGGGTCATCGTCGCGTCGCGTAACCAGCAGTACCGGTAGTCCCAGTTGCGCTGGCCACCGAGCCGCTCCGGCAACGAGGTGGTCGGCGCCGCCACGATGCCTCCGGACGGTGAGTAGGTCAGCGCCTTGAGCGTGAGTATCGAGCGGGTGACCTCCTCCGACGCCTCGCCCGGGTCGACCCGGCGGGCGATCCACTCGGTCCAGAGCCTCTCGGTCGGCTCCAGCGATGCCAGCGCGTCCACCGGCTCCGGCGGCGGGTGGTGCGAGGCGTGCCAGGTCAGCACGAACCAAGCCTCGTCGCCTTCCTCGATCCTGAAGTCGGCGTAGGTCGCGAAGTCCTTCCCGTACTGGTGGACGTCGCTGCGCAGCGAGACCGCGTCGGGTCCGGCCACGGCATCGATCTGCCCGTCGGTGCGGCGTACCCACGGGATCAGGTGGCCGTAGTCGAACCGCAGCCGCAGCTCCGAGCGCATGGAGACGCTGCCGGTCAGGCCACGCACGATCCGCACCACGTCCGGGGCCTCGTCGCGGGGCGGCATGAAGTCGATCACGCGCACCGAGCCGGTCGAAGTCGACCACTCGGTCTCCAGCACCAGCGTGTCGCCGCGGTAGCGCCGGTCGCTGCGCGCATCCCGGTCGCGCGGCGCGATCCGCCACTGCCCGTTGTCATGGTCGCCGAGCAGCGCGGCGAAGCAGGCCGGCGAGTCGAACCGGGGCAGGCACAGCCAGTCGATCGACCCGTCGACCCCGACCAGCGCCGCGGTCTGGGTGTCACCGATCAGCGCGTAGTCTTCGATCCTCCGCCGGGGTACTGACCGGCTCGCGTTTTCGACCACTGCGAACGTCCTCCCATGCGAAGTACACCAGCCCACCGAGTGCGAGCAGAGCGAAGAAGAACCACTGCATTGCGTAGAAGAAGTGCGGTCCGCTGTCGAGTTCGGGCAGCGGCAACCCGGTCAGCCCGGCGGCCGGCGGGGGCACCTGCTCCTCGAGTGCCAGGTACCCATCTGGGAGATTCAACCCCGTCGCGGTCGCGATCGCCGGCGCGTTGATCAGCCGTGCGTGCCCGTCCACCGGCGTGATCGCCGCTGATTCGCCGCGCTCGCTGTGCAGCAGCCGACCGGTGACCGTGACCTGTCCGGCCGTCGGAGCGGGTACGCCGGACGGCACCTGCGAGTTGTTCCGGTCCCGCTGGATGAACCCGCGGTCGACCAGGATCGCGGTGCCGTCGTTGAGCAGCAGCGGCGTGACGATCTCGAAGCCCGGCTGGTCCTTGACGTTGCGGTACCGGATGACGATCTGGTTCGCCGGGTCGTACCGCCCGGTGACGGTCACCCGGCGCCACTCGTTCGCCCGATCGACGGTGCGGCCCGGCCCGAGCACCTCGCCGAGCGACGCGGGAGCGGCGGCGATGTTGCTCCGCGTGATCGCGTTGCGCTGGTGCCGCTCGTCGAGCCGGTGCAGTTGCCAGCGTCCGAGCTGGACGAACACGCCGGCCAGCACGAGGACGACCAGGGTGAATGCGATCCAGCGGAGGGTCAACAGGCGACGCAGCACAACTCGAAAGTAACGCCCCGACGTAGGCTGAGGGCGAAAGGGCCAGGTGCAGCCAGTGACTTCAGTGGTGACCGAGCAGAGGCTGGAAGACCGGTACGGGCGTGTCGCGACCGACCTGCGGGTGTCGCTGACCGACCGGTGCAACTTGCGCTGCGCCTACTGCATGCCCGAGGAAGGGCTGGCCTGGTTGCCCAAACCCGAGCTGCTGACCGACGACGAAGTGGTCCGGCTGGTCGACGTAGCGGTCCGGCTACTCGGCGTACGGGAGGTCCGGTTCACCGGTGGTGAGCCGCTCCTCCGTCGCGGCCTGGCCGGCATCGTCGAGCGGGTCGCGGCGCTCGAGCCGCGGCCGGAGATGTCGGTGACCACGAACGGGATCGGGCTGGACCGGCTGGCGGCACCGCTGGCCGCGGCCGGGCTGGACCGGGTGAACGTCAGCCTGGACACGATCCGGCCGGACACGTTCCAGGCGATCACTCGGCGTGACCGGCTGGACGACGTACTCAAGGGGCTGGCGGCTGCCGACGAGGCCGGGCTGCGGCCGGTGAAGGTCAACGCGGTGCTGGTCCGCGACATCAACGACGTCGAGGCCGCCGAACTGCTGCAGTTCTGCCTCGATCACGGGTACCAGTTGAGGTTCATCGAGCAGATGCCGCTGGACGCTCAGCACGGCTGGAACCGCGAGCGAATGGTCACCGCGGACGAGATCCTCGACCGGCTGGGGGACCGGTTCATCCTCACTCCGACCGATGCGGCGCGGCGTGGCAGTGCGCCGGCGGAGACGTTCACCGTGGCGGAGCGCGGGGGGTCTGGGGGGTCGTCCCCGAAGGTCATCAGCACCCTCGACGGCGGGCCGGCGGTCGTGGGCATCATCGCGTCGGTGACCAGGCCGTTCTGCGGCGACTGCGACCGGGTGCGGTTGACCGCCGACGGCCAGATTCGCGACTGCCTGTTCGCACGCAAGGAATCAGACCTGCGTACGCCGCTGCGGTCAGGCGCGTCCGACCAGGAACTGGCCGAACTGTGGCGGACCGCGATGCGTGGCAAGCTGCCCGGCCACGGCATCAACGACCCGTCTTTCCTGCAGCCGGCCCGGCCGATGTCGGCGATCGGCGGCTAGCTTTTCAAACCGGTTCGACCTCGCGCAGGAACGAACGTATACGAAGGAATTCGCTCAACGATTCCTTGTGGTCGTCGCACGCGAGCCAGATCTTGCGTCGGTCGGGTGTATGGATCTTCGGGTTGTTCCAGAGCAACTGCCAGCTCGCCGGTTTGCCGCAACCACGAGCCGAGCAGATCGGGCTATCTGACATCGAGGATGTGCCATCCGATCCAGCGGTCGACTTCAGTGCAGCCATTCGATTCAACGGTCAACTTCTGTGCAAAGAAGCGACGTCGGACAGCCACGGGGGGAGCCGTCCGACGCCGCATCTCGATGCTCTGCCTCTGGTCACGCCTCACTGCGCTGCGCTTCAGAGCACGCGGGTGATTCTGGCACGGATGCCAGGCGGGAATCCAGTCCCCGAGCACATCAAGATTTCGTGTCGATCTCGGGGTGGGGCATCGGTGTGAATGGTTTGCTCGCCTGGCGCATTGCGCTTCGCCGGGCATTCGCCATCACGACCGCGACATAGGGCAGGAAAACGGCACCGACGACGAACAACCAGCGCCACGGCGAGGGTGTCAGAACCGCCAGCACGAAGCACACGATGCGGATCGACATCATCCACGCATACCGGACGATCCGGCTGTTCAGGTCCTCGGAATGGCCGGGCGCGGCATCGGTGACGATGACGACCTGCTCGTCTTCCGTGGCGTGCCGCTTGGCCATCTGATCACCCTCCTACTCAACCGTACGCCGTCTCGACGACACTGTCCGCGCCGCCTCCCGATCGGCTCGCGCGCGGCGCTCTCCATCCACGGCCCGCGGGCTCTACGATCCATCGAACAGACAAGGAGTGTGAGCCGAATGACCGACCGCACATACCGGGTGACCGAGATCGTCGGCACCTCGACCGAAGGAATCGACGCCGCGCTCCGCAACGGCATCCGCCGGGCCGGAGAGACGCTGCGGCACCTGGACTGGTTCGAGGTGACAGAGATCCGCGGCCACATCGTCGACAACGACATCGACCACATCCAGGTCGGCCTCAAGGTCGGATTCCGCCTCGAAGACGCCTGAGCCCGGCCGGATGTGCGGTCCCCGTACCCGGTGAGCGCGACACGCGGTGGTGTCGCGTCGGCGCGGGGGCGGTAGCGTTCCGGGGGTCGGTTAGGAGCGGACTCGATCGGGAGGTCGCGTGGGTAGGTCGGTGCTGGTGACCGGAGGCAACCGGGGGATCGGGGCCGCGATCGCGAAGGCCTTCCTGGACGCCGGCGATCAGGTCGCGGTGACGTATCGCAGCGGCGAGCCGCCGGCCGGGTTCCTCGGCGTGAAGTGCGACGTCACCGACGCCGAACAGGTCGAGGCCGCGTTCGCCGAGATCGAGGCCGCGCACGGCCCGGTCGAGGTGCTCGTCGCGAACGCCGGCATCACCCGCGACACGCTGGTGCTGCGGATGACCGACGAGGACTGGGACGCGGTCATCGAGACGAACCTCACCGGCTCGTACCGGGTCGCCAAGCGGGCCGCGAAGGGGATGCTGCGGCAGCGCAGGGGCCGGATCGTGTTCATCTCGTCCGTGGTCGGGCTGCTCGGCTCGCCGGGCCAGGTGAACTATGCCGCGTCGAAGTCCGGCCTGATCGGGATGGCCCGGTCGCTGGCCCGCGAACTGGGCAGCCGCGGCATCACCGCGAACGTCGTCGCGCCCGGGTTCATCGAGACCGACATGACCGCGGCACTGCCGGAGGCGACCCAGCAGGACTACAAGAGCCGGATCCCGCTCGGCCGGTTCGGCGACACCGCCGAGATCGCCGCCGTGGTCCGCTGGATCTCGTCGGACGAGGCGGCGTACATCACCGGTGCGGTGATCCCCGTCGACGGCGGCATCGGTATGGGGCACTGACCACTGGCTAGGTCCGAAGAACCGGCGCGGACTCCACACCAGAGCTTCGGACGCAAGAAGCAGAAAGGCGACGACGTGGGCATTCTCGACGGCAAGCGGATCCTGGTGGCCGGCGTCACGCTGGACACCTCGATCGGGTTCGCGACTGCGAAGGTGGCGCAGGAGCAGGGCGCCACGGTGCTGATCTCGAACTTCGGCCGGGCGCTGGCCATCACCCGCCGGATCGCGAAGCGGCTGCCGGCCGAGCCGCCGGTGCTGGAACTGGATGTCACCGACCCCGAACACCTGGCCGCCCTGCCGGACAGGATCCGCGAGCACGTCGACGGGCTGGACGGCGTCGTGCACTCCATTGCCTACGGCAACCCGGAGACGATTCTCGGGGGCAAGTTCCTGGACGGCCCGTGGGAGGACGTGTCCAGTGCGCTGCACATCTCGGCGTACTCGCTGAAGTCGCTGGCCACGACCTGCGCGCCGCTGATGGGACCGGGCAGCAGCATCGTCGGCCTGACCTTCGACGCGACCATCGCCTGGCCCGGGTACGACTGGATGGGCGTGGCGAAGGCCGCGCTGGAGTCGACCGCGCGGTACCTGGCCCGCGACCTGGGTCCGAGGGGGATCCGGGTCAACCTGGTCTCGGCCGGCCCGCTCAAGACGCTCGCGGCCAAGGCCATTCCAGGATTCGAGAAGTTCGAGGAGCCGTGGCTGGACCGGGCGCCGCTCGGCTGGGATCCGGCCGACCTCGAACCGACCGGGCGCGGCGTCGTCGCGCTGCTCAGTGACTTCCTGCCCGCCACCACCGGCGAGATCGTGCACGTCGACGGCGGCTATCACGCCATGGGCGCTTAGGTGCACTCCCTGGTCGAACTCCGGGTGCTCACCGGGGCCAACATCTACTTCACCCGCGCGGCCATCAAGCTCACCCTCGACGTGTCCGCGCTGGTCGACGCGCCCACTCCGGCGGCGAAGTCGTACGCGGCGTCGGTCGGTCTTGGCGCGACCCGTCCGGGCCGGGCCGGCTCGGGGTTCCGGCAGCGGTTCACCGGCCGTCTCGTCGCTCAGCTGGTACGCCGGATCGCTCGCGACGCCGGCATCGCCCGGCTCGGCGTTCGGGTGCGGGCCGGTGGCGACGTACGGCAACTGGTGGTGGCGTACCCGTGGGCGCACGAGCAGCGGGCCGACGCACTCGGCCGGGCCGTCGCCGACGCAATCGATGCCTTCGGCAACGAGGACGTCGGGCGGGTGCTCCGGGAGGCGGCGGCGCGGGTGGCCGACGCGCCCGAGGGTGACCCGCCGCCGACGCTGCGGCCGAAGGTCCCGGTGGTCGCGGTCACCGGTACGAACGGCAAGACCACCACGTCGAGGATGATCGCGCACATCGGCCGGCAGGCCGGTCTGCACGTCGGCTGGTCGAGCACCGACGGCATCTACGTCGACGGCAGGCTGGTCGAGGCCGGCGACTACTCCGGCCCGAGCGGTGCCGGCCGGGTGCTGGCACAGCCGGGCCTGCAGCTCGCGGTCACCGAGACCGCGCGTGGCGGCATCCTGCGACGCGGTATCGGGGTGGCGTACAACGACGTGTCGGTGGTGACCAACGTCTCCGCCGACCACCTCGGGCTCGGCGGGATCGAGACGCTCGACCAGCTCGCCGAGGTCAAGGCGGTGGTCACCAGGATCACCAAGCCGCGGGGCTGGTGCGTGGTCAACGGCGACGACCCGCGGACGTTCCAGATGCGGCTGGACTCGCCCGGCCGGGCCTGGGTGTTCTCCCGCGACCCGGACTCGCCCTCGATCCGGGCCGGGCTCGCCGAGGGCGGCCGGGCCAGCACCGTCATCGACGGCTGGATCACCGTGCTCGACGACGGAACGGACCCGCTGCCGCTGGTGAAGGTGATCGACGTACCGATGACCCTGGCCGGGCTGTCGCACTACAACGTCGAGAACGCGCTCGCGGCGGTATCGGCCGCGCTCGGCGTCGGGCTGCCGCAGCAGGCGGTGGTCGACGGGCTGACCTCGTTCGCGCCGGGACCGGAGCTCAACCCGGGCCGGATGAACGTGTACTCGCTCGGCGACCTCACCGTCGTGATCGACCTGGCGCACAACGAGGCCGGGCTCGAGGCGCTGCTCGAGATCATGGCCGGCCTGCGCCCGCCGGACGGCCGGCTGCTGCTCGCGCTCGGCTCGCCGGGTGACCGTGCCGACGACATGGTCGAGGCGATGGGCGCGATCGGTGCCCGCGGCACCGATCGGGTGGTGATCGGCCACAAGACGAAGTACCTGCGCGGCCGGGACCCCAAGGAGATCGACGAGGTCTTCCGCCGCGGCACCGGTTCGGTGGGTGTCGAGGACGTCCCGTCGTACCCGACCGAACTCGACGCCGTCGCCGCGCTGGTCGACGAAGCGCTGCCCGACGACGTCGTCGCGGTGATGTGCCTGCAGGACCGCGAGCGTCTCGACGCCTTCCTACGTGGCCGCGGCGCCACCGTGGACAGTCCCGACGTACTCCGCGCCAAGGTCGAACGCGCGCACCACTGACCTGTGGGCGTGGCGTCCGGGGGAATCGCCGGGTGGCGGTTACGGTCGTGGGGTGGAACGAGCGGTGTGGTCGGTGCCCTGCGCAATGTTCGCGTGGTTCCTGCTCGGCTTCGGACCCTGGTTCTTCGGCTGGCAGGGCGCGACGGCGCCGTGGGCCGAGCGGGAGTTCCTGCCTCTGACCGGCGGCGGGATGGCCGTGATCGCGATCGGCGGCGCCGTCGGCGGGATCGTCGCCGGGCTGATCGTCGGGCGGTTGCGGATCGCCGTACCGCTGACGGTTGCCCTCGGCACCGTTCTGTGGCTGCTGGCCCGCTCACACCACCCCGGCCAGATCCCGGACAACGGGATCCTGACCACGCTGCTGGTCTGCACCGGCCTCGGTGGCCTGCTCGGCGCACTCGGCTCGCGCCGATCGGTGATCGCCGCGGTCGCCGTCTCGCTACCGGTCGCGTCGTACGCGTTGCTGCCGGGCAGTCATCTGTCCGGCCGCAGCTGGGTGGCGGACCTGAACAGCCTGCTGGTCGCGATCGGGTTCGCCCTGATCCTGTACGTCGCCTGCTGGCGCAGCGGGTGGCGCGCTGTACCGTCATGGCCGCTGGTGACCGGGGCGTACCTGGCCTCGTTCGCGCTGATGGCCTCGGCCGACGCGGTGGCCGAACACTTCCGTTCCGGCCGCCAGTCCGCCAACGCCGTGGCGAACACGGCGATGGACTCTTTCGTGCACGCCTTCCGGCCGTTCCTCGCGACGTACTGGCCGTGGCTGGTCGCGGCTACGTTCCTCGCGGTGATGATGGTCGCGCTGAAGATCCGCGCGATCCCGCCGGTCAAGCCCGAGGTGCCCTACGACGACCGGCCGAACGACGCCTTCCTGCCCGACGACCTGGACTGGTTCGACCGGCCGGAGCCGCGGCGCAGGCTCATCCCGCGCCGCGAGCCCATCGCCTAGCCGGTCAGGTCCCTTCGGGGGTGGGGATGAAGTCAGGATCGCCGCCCTCGTCGGAGGATCGCGAGCCTGCGTAGGCCTGGTTCGACACAGTCTCGAGCTCGTGCAGTACGGACTTGTGCTGGTCGACACAGAGCACCACCAGGTCGCCCGGGTTCGACAGGGCCAGCGCGTGCTTGACCGCCTCGAGCTCGTCGTGCACGGTCTCGACGCGGCGGCAGCGCACCGAGCCGGTCGCCATCGCCGACTCCACGCCCTCGGTGATCAGCGCCGCGGTCTGGCCGCGTCGGCGGCCGCGCAGCCGGGCGTCCTCGCGGACCACGATCACGTCGAAGTGCTCGGCCGCCACCGCGCCGAGCTCGCGCATGTCGTCGTCGCGCCGGTCGCCGGCGGTCGCGACGACACCGATCCGGGACGGCCGAGCCGCGTCCGACGTGGCCCCGAGCGCGTCGCCGAGGCGGTCGACGAAGTCGCCGAGCATCCGCATCGCCGGAGCGTTGTGGCAGTAGTCGACGATCACCGTGCGGCCGTCGACCTCGAGCTGGTTGAGCCGCCCGGGGGACAGGTAGTACGACGTGGCGAACGTCCGCAGGCCCTGCCGGATGTCATGCAGCGGAGCTCCGGCCGCGAAGGCCGCGGCGGCTGCGGCCATCGAGTTCTGCACGTTCATCATCGCCCGGCCGCCGAACGTTGCCGGCAGCAAGTGTGTCCAGGCCAGCTGCATGGTCCGGCGGCCGTGCTTGACCACGATCATGTCGCCGAGCTCGGACCGGTCCAGCACCACCGCCTTGCCGCCGTGCCGGCAGTGCGCGTCGATGTCGTCGCGGATCTCGCTGCCCGCCTCGGCCATGCTGAACCAGACCACCTGACCGCTGCACCGGCGGCGCATCCGGCGTACCAACGGGTCGTCGGCGTTCAGCACTGCGGACCCGGTACGGGGAACCGCCTCGACCAGCACGGCCTTGACGTCGGCGAGCTGTTCGAGCGTGTCGATGCCGCGCAGGCCCAGGTGATCCGGCGCGACGTTGAGCACAACGGCGACGTCATTGCGCTCGTACCCGAGCCCTTCGCGCAGGATGCCGCCGCGGGCCACCTCGAACACCGCGAAGTCGACCCGCGGGTTCTGCAGCACCATCCGGGCGGACTTCGGCCCGGACGCGTCGGCGACCACGACCAGCCGCTCGTCGACGACGATGCCGTCGGTCGAGGTCATCCCGACCTTACGGCCGATGCCCTTGAACACGTGCGAGATCATCCGCGCGGTGGTGGTCTTGCCGTTGGTGCCGGTGACCGCGACGATCGGGATCCGGCTCGGCGCGCCGGACGGGAACAGCATGTCGACGACCGGCTTGGCGATGTACTGCGGGTCGCCGATCGTTGGGTGCGTGTGCATCCGGAACCCCGGCGCGGCGTTCACCTCGCAGATCGCGCCGCCGGTCTCGCGTACCGGCTCGGCGATATCGGGGCAGATGAAGTCGATCCCGGCGATGTCGAGGCCGATCATCCGCGCGGCCTCCTCGGCGATCTCGACGTTCTCCGGGTGCGCCTCGAAGGTCCGGTCGATCGAGATGCCGCCGGTGGACATGTTCCCGGTCAGCGTCAGCTTCACCATCTGGCCGGACTCCGGTATGCCGTCCATCTCGTGGCCCTGGCTGCGAACCAGGTCGACGGCGGCGTCGTTGACCGCGATCCGGGTCAGCACCTTCTCGTGCCCGACACCGCGGCGCGGATCCGCGTTGGTGATCTCGACCAGTTCCTCGATGGTGTGCTTGCCGTCGCCGATCACGTGTGCCGGTACGCGTTCGGCGATCGCCTCCATCCGGCCGTTGATGATCAGGCAGCGGTAGTCCTTGCCGGTGATGAAGCTCTCCACGATCACCCATCCGCGCCGCGACTGCTCGGCCGCGATCGGGAACGCCTCGCGGACCTCCTCCGCCGAGCGCAGGTTCAGGCAGACGCCGCGGCCGTGGTTGCCGTCGAGGGGCTTGCACACCACCGGGTAGCCGATCTTGATCGCCATCCGGACCGCCTCGTCGATGCTGCGGACCGACTCCGAGCGCGGCACCGGCAGGCCGGCCGAGGCGAGCAACCGGGTGGTCAGGTCTTTGTCGCCGGCGATGTCGACCGCGATCGACCCGGTCTCCGATGTCATCGTGGCCCGGATCCGCTTGGCGTGTACGCCCTGGCCGAGCTGGACCAGGCTGTACTTGTTCAGCCGGATCCACGGGATGTCCCGGGACACCGCCTCGTCGACGATCGCCTGCGTGGACGGGCCGAACGCGGTCCGCTCGGCGCGGACGATGAAGCGCTCCAGCTCGGTGGTGAAGTCGAAGTCCGGCTCGGGTTGCACGAGGTGGTTCACGAGCCGAACCGCGAGCTCACCGGCCGCGATCCCGACATGTTCCTCGGCGTAGGCGTAGATGACGTTGTACCGGCCGCGTACGCCCTTGACCTGGCGGGTCTTGCCGCGGCGTAGGTCGTGGCCGGCCTCCTGCTGCAGCTGAAGGGCGACGTGCTCGGCGACGTGCCCGAGCCAGGTGCCCTCCTTGAGCCGCTCGACGAACCCACCTCGCTTGCCCCGTGAGCAGTGGTGCTGGTCGAGCCGCGGCAGGTACTCCAGCAGCTGCTCGGTGAACCCCTCGATCGTGTTCGACGGGAAGTCCTCCAGCGAGCCGAGGTCGACGACCAGGTGGACGCACGGCTCGTAGCTCCACACGTTCGGGCCCCGGAACACCCGGGTCTCGATGATCTTCAGGTCCGGACTGGGGGTGGTGGCGGTCATGATGTCGGCCCGTCTGCTCGGCGTTTGCTGGCACGGCGTCTGCGTTCGGCGTAGTAGGTCGGTGACACCCCCTCGGCGGCGATCCGCGCAGCGAGTTCGCGCAGGTCCTGGTTGGCGGCCTGCAACTCCGCGACCTCGTCAGCGTGCGGCTCCGCGCCGGTCGAGACAAGCGCCCGCGTGGCGAGGTCGAACACCGCGCCCTCGGGCAGCACATGCAGCTGGACACCGGAGACCAACAGCGGTGCGGACCGCTGCGCGGAGTGTGCGTTCGACACCGTCCGGCTGCCGTCGATGATGGTCACCACGCTGCGGCCGGCGACCCGCAGCAGATCGCCTTCGATGATCGCCGCGGTGTCCTCGTCGATGCCGATGCCGAGCAGCGCGGGAGACTGGGCCACCAGCGAGAGCAGCCGGCCGTACCGATTGCGCTGCGCGAAGTGCTGGTCGACGATCGCCTGGGGGATCAGCCCGAGCCCGGCGGCGAGCTGGCCCATCCGTTGCCGAGGGGTCGAGCCGGGCCGGCCGAAGGCGATCATGTGCTCGGCCAGGATGCTCGCACCGGCCGAGGTGCCGCCAACGGAGACGCCGTGCGCGTTCGCCGTTCGGATCGCCTCGCCGAACGCCGTACCGGCGACCACCGCGCTCAGTTTGAGCTGGTTGCCACCGGTCATGAAGATCCCGGTGGCGCGGTCCAGCGCGCCCACTGTCGCCGGGTCGTCGGCCTCGACGCGGGTCTCGGGCCGGACGGCGGCGACCTCCTTCGCACCGAGGGCGCCGAACACGGCCACGTACACGTCCACGACCTCGGGGCCGAGCGCGGAGGCGGTCGGGACGACGACGATGCGCGCCTCGTCGCCACCGGCCGCGGCGACGAACTGCCGCAGCACGGACCGCTTCTTCAGCTTGTCCTCGGCACCGCCGATCGCGAACAACGGCCCGGGATGCTCCCCGCCGGCGTCCTGTTCTGACATAGCCGAAGACTAGTGCGGCCCGGCCGCGTCCCGCCTCATACGCGCGCGGTCACGCCTGGTTCGGACCGGTTCCGGTTTGCGCTGCCGCCGAAGCTGCGGAGCAGGCGCACGTACGGCGACCAGCGCGACGGATGCGCCACGGCGCCGGTGGTGGCGAGCTCGGCGCGGTCGAGAATGTCCTCGATCATGGCGTCGTGCAGCCACCGGATCGCCAGCGGCCAGGTCAGCCGGGCCCAGCCGCGCAGGTGCATCGCGATGGTGTGCCGCAGCACCGTCCCGCCCGGCGCGGCGTGGCTCGTGAACTCGTGAAGGCCGACGAAACCGCGTGGAGCAGAGATCCGGAAACGGACCCACTCGCCTGGCACGTACGACTCCACGGTGTACCGGATCGGACCGTGTCCGCCGGACGCGCCGACCGCCAGCGGCCGGTCCAGCCACATCCGCGGCCAGACCTCGGGCCATATCCGGCCGAGATCGTCTATCAGGCCGCCTGCCCGGTCCGGCAGCAACCGCTCGTGCACGTTGTAGACCGCCATGACACGCCTCCAATTAGAGACAATCCTCTAGATGTTTCAGAGGCTACTCTCTATAACATGGCGCGTCCTGTGAAGTACGACACCGCTGAACTGCTCGAGGCCGCGATCCGGCTGGCGGCCGAGTCTGGTCCGGCCGCGCTGACCATGAGCGCGGTCGCCGAGGCCGCGGGCGCGCCGAGCGGGTCGATGTACCACCGCTTCGCCGGCCGGCCCGCGCTGCTCGCCGAGGTCTGGCTGCGCTGCGTCGAGTCGTTCCAGCGCGGGTACGTGGCGACGCTCGACTCGGACGACGCGCTGGCCGGAGCGGTTGCCGCCGCCCGGCATGTCGTCGAATGGAGCCGGGCCAATCCGGCCTACACCGCTGTGCTGCTCTACAGCCCGGCCGACTTCGGCGCGGCGGACTGGCCGGGGGAGGCCAAACAGCGGCTGGCCGCGGACAACCGCCACGCACTGCGCGCCGTCCGAGCGACCGCGCGCAGGCTCGGCGCGAAGACCGCCCTCGACTACGACCGCGTCACGGTTGCCCTGCTCGACGTGCCGTACGGCCTGGTCCGTCGCCACCTGCGCGCCGGCGGCATCCCCCGCCACACAGCCGATCTGGCCGAACAGACCGCCCGCACCCTCCTCACTGAAGCCATGGCGGCCGACTGAAGGATTCGGCCGCGATAGAACGCTCTCGTGCGCGCGGAACCCTTCAGTCTGCAGCAGGTGACAGGACGAGGCGGTGGCGGATGTCTCCGAGGCCGCGGGCGACGAGGAGTTCGCCTCCGGTGAGGGCGTCCCAGGCAGCCGTGGTGACGTTCCAGGTCCGCCACATCCGCCGGTCGCACTGCACCTCGACGGTGGCCGACGCTCCAGCAGCAACATCGACGGCCGCCCAGCCCACCAGTCGTACTGGTTGTTCCGGCGCCTGCGGGTCGTAGTAGACCTGCACGACCTCACGTGAGTCGTTAGCCGAGGTGTTGGTGATCTGCACCCGTACCACGGACCCGTCGACGGTGGCCGAGTCGTACGACCACGACCCGTACCCCAGACCATGCCCGAACCAGAACGCCGGTACCGGCGCGAGGCCGGCCGCGTGTCCGCGGTAGCCGACGTACACGCCCTCGGTGTAGTCCACAGCCCCATCGGTCGGTACGACGTCCCATGCCGGCGCCGCCCCGTCGGCCACCGGCATGGACGTCACCAGCCGCCCGGCCGGCTCGATGTCGTTGAGCAGGGCGGCCGCGACGGCGTGACCACCCTCCTGACCGGGAATCCCGGCCCAGAGCACGGCGTCGACCTGGTCGAGCCACGGCATCAGCACCGGCGTCGCCGCGTTCACGACGACCACGGTCCGGCGAGCGGCGGCCGCGACGGCCGCGATCAGCTCGTCCTGCCGGCCCGGCAGCGCGAGTGTGGTCTTGTCGACCGCCTCGGTCTCCTGCTCCTCGGTGAGCCCGACCACGACCACCGCGACCTCCGCGGCCGACGCCGCTGCGACCGCGGCAGCGATCGCGTCGTCATCGGTACCGTGGGCAGGCTCCGCGACCAGGCCGAGCGCACCTTCCCCGCCGATCGCCACCTCGGCAACGAGTTCCGTGGGCTCGGTGAACTCGACATCGGTCTGGAAGCCCACCGGCCGCAGTATCGACTCGGCGAGGTCACTGGACTCGGGCACCAGCTTGACCGACCGGGACAACGACCCCGCGCGCAGCGTCCATTCACCGATGCCGACGACGCCGACCGTCATCGCTCCCGCGGTCACGACCGCCGACAACTCGGCCCGGACCGCGGGTTCGGCCAGATCGTCACCGAGCCCCACCAGCTTCACCGACTCGGCGGCCACCGAGTCGTCCAGCAGCGCACCCGACTCGCCGTACAACTTCACCCGCACACCCGCCATACCGGTGACGGGATCGGTCACGTAGTCCGGCCGTGCGGCCCGCGACCGCCGGCGGACGCCGACACCGTCGAGCACCGTGAGCCGGTCGCCGAGCCGGGCGGCAAGCCCTTCAGCGACGCTGATCTGGTGAGGTGGCCGGACCGCGGCCGACCCGCCCCCCATGCACACCGTCTCCACGGCGTGCCGCCCGATCAACGCCACGGAGGCATCGGGTCGCAGCGGAAGCGTGCCGTCATTGGTCAGCAAGGTCATCCCCGACGCAGCCAGCCCCAGCAACTGGCCGCGCCGGAGTTCGCCGGCGGGTTCGGGCAGGTCGGCCGGCCAGGCCCGGGCCGTGCCGAGGGCGCCGACTCGCGAGGCCAGCCCGAGCAGACGGCGTACGTGGTCGTCGATCACCGCCTCCGGCACCTCGCCGGCCTCGACCGCGGCGGCCAGCGCGTCACCCCATGGCCCGCCGGGACCCGGCATCACCAGGTCGAGCCCGCCGTTCGCGGCCGGGCCGGCGGACTTCGTCGCGAACCAGTCCGACATGAGCAGGCCGGTCCAGCCCCACTCGCCCTTGAGGATGCCGTTGTTGATCGTGTCCTGCTCGGTGGCGGGGACGCCGTTGACGTCGTTGTACGCCGCCATGACCGACCACGGATCCGCGTCGGTGACGGCGATCTCGAACGGCAGCAGGTACAGCTCGCGCAACGTCCGCTCGTCGATGCGGCTGTTCACCGTGTGCCGGTCGGTCTCGGCCTCGTTGCCGACCAGGTGCTTGAGGCAGGCACCGATCCCGCGTGACTGCAGGCCGTCGACGTACGCCGCGGCGAGTACCCCGGTGAGCAGTGGGTCCTCCGAGTACGCCTCGAACAGCCGGCCGCCGAGCGGCGAACGGTGCAGGTTGATCGTCGGCCCGAGCACCACGTGGATCCGCTGGCGCTCCGCCTCCTCGGCGAGGATCGTGCCGACCTCGCGCAGCGCGCTCGTGGACCAGGTTGCCGCGAGCAACGTCGCGTTCGGCAACAGGCTGACTCGAGCGCCGCCGGTGAACTCCAGCCCGCGGACACCGGTCGGCCCGTCCGAGAACGCCATCGGCGCCAACTCGATGGCCTCGTCGCCGTGCAGGGTGAACAGGGTGGCACCCGTCAGCAGCCGGACCTTGGCGCGCAGGTCCAGCTTGGCGATGCGGTCGTCGAAGCTCACCGGAACGCCGCCGTATGGGTGCCGGAGCCGATCTGCTCGTCCGGCCGGCCCGGCAGCGACAGCACACCGGTCACGCCCTCGGGCAGTTCGGTCTCGACCGTGACACCGCCGTCCTCGGCCCGCCACTCGACCCGTACGGTCCCGTGCGGCGTGTCGAGGCTGCTCTTCACCCAGGTCAGCTCGCCACCCGGACGCGGCGCGACCAGGACCTTCGCGTACCCCGGCTCGAGCGGGGCGATACCGCCGACGACCCTGTGCATCCAGTCGGCCACCGCGCCGAGCGCGTAGTGGTTGAAGCTGGTCATCTCGCCGGGGTTGATGGTGCCGTCGGGCAGCATCGAGTCCCACCGCTCCCACACCGTGGTGGCGCCCATCGTCACCGGGTACAGCCACGACGGGCACTCGCGCTGCAGCAGCAGCTTGTACGCCGAGTCGAGATGGCCGGTCTTGGTCAGAGCGTCGGTGATGAACGGCGTACCGGCGAAACCGGTCGAGATCCGGTAGCCGCTCTCCGCCACCAGTTCGGCCAGCCGCTTGCCGGCGAGTTCCTGGGTCTGCTCATCGAGGAGGCCGAAGGCGATCGCGAGCGTGTACACCGTGGTGCAGTCCGAGGTGACGGTGCCGTCACCGGACACGTAATGGTCGTTGAACGCCTGCCGGGTCCCGTCGGCCAGGGCGGCGAACACCGAGGCGTCGTCGGTCCGGCCGAGCAGCGCGGCGGTGTCGGCCACGATCCGGGCCGAGTTGTACAGGCAGGCGGTGGCGACCACGCCGTTGTCGGCCTTGGCGTTCCACGGCTCGTGCGGTGAGGCGTCCGGGTCGAGCCAGTCGCCGAACTGGAAGCCCTGGTCCCACAGGCCGTTCGCCGACGTGAGCGACGCGGCCCGTCGTACATGTGCCGCCATCGAGTCATACTGCCGGTCCAGCACGGACCGGTCGCCGTACGCCCGGTAGAGCGTCCACGGCACCCAGACCGCGGCGTCACTCCAGACCGCCGTGGTCTCCGGCTCGGGGAACATCGGCGGTCTCGGCAGCCGCTTGAGCACGTCGGGGATCACGAACGGCACCATGCCGTCGTGGTGCCGCTGCTCCAGGGCCAGGTCGATCAGCCAGTCCGAGAGGAAGTCCCGCACGTCGAACAGGTATGCCGCGGACGGGGCGAATGCGGCGATGTCGCCGGTCCAGCCGAGCCGCTCGTTGCGCTGCGGGCAGTCGGTCGGTACGTCCAGGAAGTTGCCCTTCGTACCCCACACGATGTTGTGGTGCAGCTGGTTGAGCAGCGGGTCCGAGCACTCGAAGTACCCGGTCCGGCGCAGCTCGGAGTGCACCACGACGGCCTCGACCGAGTCGCTCGTCAGCTCACCGGGCCAACCTGTGATCTCGGCGTACCGGAAGCCATGGAACGTCAGCGTCGGCTCGAAGACGTCATCGTTCCCGCTGAGGATGAACCGGTCGGTCGCCTGCGCGTCGCGCAGCGGCCGGGTACCGAGCTCGCCGTCCTCGAGCACCTCGGCGTGCCGGATCCTGATCTCACTGCCACGCGGTCCGCGAACAGTGAAGCGCAGCCAGCCGACCAGGTTCTGGCCGAAGTCGACAAGGGTACGACCGGTCGGCGAGGTCCAGATCTCGACCGGCCTGACCAACTCGTGCCGCTTGACCGGCGGGCCGACGTAGGGCGCGAGCAGGCTGGTATCGAAGTCGATCGCGCGTGCCTTCAGCGCCCACGGATCCCAGAAGTCCTCCTTGGTGCTGATCGTGTACAGGTCGTTGCGCCGCACGCGGGCATCGATCGTCTGCCCGTCGTAGAGGTCGTCGGCCAGTACGTCGGAGCCGCTTGCGGTCCAGGACTCGTCGGTGCCGACGACCTGCCGGTGACCGTCGGCGAATCCGATCTCCAGCTGCGCGATCAGGCCGAGCCGGCTGCCGTACAGCTCGCGCATCCCGGCGAAGGCGAGCCGGCCCCGGTACCAGCCGTTGCCCACGACAACCGTCAGCACGTTCTGCTCCTGGAGCAGGGCGGCGACGTCGTACGAGCGGTACCGCAGCCGCCACTCGTACGAGCTCCACCCGGGGCTGAGCACGTCGTCGCTGACCGGGTTGCCGTTGATCGCGGCTTCGAACACGCCCAGGCTGCTGATATGCAGGACCGCGGACTCGACGGTCTCGTGACCGCCGTCCAGCTCGATCTCCTTGCGGAACAGCGGTGCGCTACCCAGGTCGGCGTACGGGGTGATCATGGCGGCGGACCAGGTGACGGTCATGTGGAGCCTTTCGATCGAGTGTGGGCCCAGCCCCTTGACTAGCCCTTGACGGAACCGGCGGTCATGCCTGAGACGATCTGCCGCTGGAAGAACAGGAACATGAGCAGCGGCGGGATGGTGATCAGCAGGATGTCGGCGAACAACAGGTTGTACGAGGTGTTGTACTGACTCTGGAAGTTGAACAAGGTGAGCTGGACGGTCGCGTTCTGGTCGCCGGGTAGGAAGTACAGCGGGTTGGTGAAGTCGTTCCAGATGAACACCGACTGCACGACCACGACCGTGATGATGACCGGCCGCAGCAGCGGGAACACGACCCGGAAGAACAATCCGAGCGGGCCGGCGCCGTCGATGATCGCCGCCTCGTCGAGCTCGCGCGGGATGGTCGAGATGAACGCCTGGAACAACAGCACGCAGAACGACAGGCCGAATGCGATCTCGACCATGATCAGGCCGGGCATCGTCTTGAAGACGCCGAGCTTCTGCAGCACCCAGATGGTCGGCACGACGGCCGGCGGGATGATCAGCCCGGACAGCATCACGAGGTTGACCGGCCCGTTCCACCAGCCCTTGCGCCGCTGCAGCACGAACGACACCATCGCCGCCAGCACGACCATCACCGCGACGCTGACCACCGTGAGGACGGTGCTGTTGATCAGCGCGATGACCAGGATGTAGTCGCGGGTCTTGAGCACGTCCTTGATGTTCTGGAGCAGTTGCCAGTGCTGCGGCCAGGAGAAGTGCAGCAGCGCCGAGCCCTGCTCGTCCTTGGCCGCGGTCGTCAGGATGAACGCGAACGGCAGGACGAAGACGAAGGTGAAGCTGATCAGCGCGATGATGCTCAGTGGGTAATTGGGCCGGCGGGTCCTCATGCGTCGACTCCCTTACGGTTCAGCCACCAGAACAGCGGCACGACGATTCCGGTAACCAGTACGAACAAGATCACGTTGCCCGCGGTGGACAGGCCGTAGAAGCCGGCCTGGTACTGCTTGTAGATCACCGACGCGATTACGTCGGAGGTGAAGCCGGGGCCGCCCTTCGTCATCGCCCAGATCAGCTCGAACGACCGGAGGCCGCCGATCAGCGACAAGATCACCACTGCGACCGTGGCCGGCCGGGACAGCGGAAGCACGATGTGCCAGAAGTTCTGCATCGAGCTCGCGCCGTCGACCTTGGAGGCCTCGAAGTACTCCTGCGGGATCGACAGGATGCCGGCCATATAGATCACGGTGGCCAGCCCGACGCCCTTCCAGACGTCAACCAGCGCCACCGACAGCAGGGCCCATTTCGGATCGGTGAGCCAGCCGGGCCCGCTGATGCCGAGGGTGCTGAGCGCGCCGTTGATCGCACCGTGGTCGGGGTTCATCAGCACTGTGAAGGTGATGCCGACGCCGACCGTGCTGACCAGGACCGGGAAGAACGCCACCGAGCGCAGGAACGCGCGGCCGACGATCCGCGAGGTCAGCAGTACCGCCAGCGCCATCCCGAGCACGACCTTGAGGCCGGAGGTCACGACGGCGTAGATCAGCGTGTGGGTCAGCCCGGACACCAGCGCCGGCTCTTGGAAGAACTGCCTGAAGTTGTCCAGCCCGATGAACTTCTCGGTGAACAACGTCCACCGGGTGAGGCTGAAGTAGAACGAGATGATCGTAGGCACCAGGAACAGCACTGTGAAGATCACCCCGGCCGGGATCATGAACCAGATCGGGTACGGACTCTTCAGCTTGTGGGCCTTCGCGGCCGGTTCGCGCAGCTGCACGGGGCGGGCCGCCTCGGTCTGCAGGGTGTTGGCCATGGTGTCTGCCTTTCCGGCCGCACCGTCCGGTTTCCCGCCCCGCCATGGCGCGGGAACCGGACGGATGTGGTTGGTTACCAGCCCGGGAGCCCCAGCTGCTGGGCCTGCTTGGTGACGTCCTTGTCATACAGCGCCGCGCCGTCCTTGGCGGGGCGGATGCCGGAGCCGACCTCGACGGTGATCTGCTCCAGGGACGGGCCCTTGATCGGCGACAGGAACTCGAGCGCCGGTGTTGTGGTGCCCTTCTGGACGTAGTTGGTGACGTCCTTCGCCGCGGTCGCCGTGTTGGCGGGCAGCGAGCAGGTCTTGACCGGGAACGGACCGCCGACCGGCGCGACCGACGCCTGCGCCTCACAGCCCTTCGCTGAGGCCAGGAAGGCCTGGAACTTCTTGGCGGCGTCGAGCTTGGCGCCTTCGGTCGTCTTCGGGATGTACACGCCGGACGGCTCCCAGATCGTGGCGCCGGCCTTCGCCGCGTCGGTGCCCGGCTGGGCGAAGAAGCCGACGTCGTTGACGGTCTTGGGTGACACCGAGTAGATGCCCGCGATGCCGAAGGTGAGCATCGGGTAGTGGGCGGCCTTGCCGGTGGCGACCGCGGCCAGTCCGTCGTTGAACTTGGCGGCGGCGAAGTCCTTGTTCAGATAGCCGGCCTTGTGGACGTCCTCGAGGTGCTGGAAGCCCGCGAGCGCTGACGGCGTGGTGGCGTACTTGGCCTTGTTGGCGGTGTAATCCTCCGCGAAGGACGGATCGGCGGAGGCGACGTTGTGGAAGTCCGCGAGGACGAACAGCTGCGACGTCCACGTGTCACCGTAGGTCTGCTCGACCGGAGTGATGCCGGCAGCCTTGATCTTGGCGTTGTTGGCCATGAACTGGTCCCAGGTGGTCGGCACCTTGAGCCCGAGCCGGTCGTAGATCTTCTTGTTGTAGAAGACACCGCCGCCGACCACGTTGCCCCATGGGGCGCCGTACACGTTGTTGTTGGCCGACACGACACTCTTGAAGGTGTCGTCGAGGTCGCTCACCCAGGGCTCGTTCGTGACCGGCGTCAGGTTCTTCTCGGGGCTGATCGCCTGGAACAGCGAACCGGAGTTGTACTCGAACACGTCGGCCATGTCACCGGTGGACAGACGTGTCTTGACCAGGTTGTCGCCGTCGCCGCCGCCGGGCCGGGTGTCGAGCTTGACGGTGATGTCCGGGTTGGCGGTCTGGAACGCCTTGATGACCGCGTTCGCGGTCTTGATGTTGTTCGGGTCGTTGTTCGTCAGGAACGTGATGCCCGTCTTGCCCCCCGGGGTGCTGCCGCCGCTGTCGCTGGAGCCGAGTGATCCCGCGCTGCACGCGGTCAAGGCCAGCGAGCCCGCGATCAGTGCCACAGCCGCCCCGCGGCTCCGGCCTGAGGAACCGATCCTCATGAGTACCTCCGATGAGTGGACCGCCGTGGCGATCATGCCCGTGCCCATGAAACGTTTCATGAGCTGATCTACGAACCGTAGAATTTGGCTTGATGCCTTGTCAAGTGCTCGCGGCGCGTCGGTTTCCTACCTGTAACCTTCGGCGACATTGCGGAGAAGTCCTTGACCGGCCGGTGGTGACCCGCTTACTGTTACTCAGAGTTGGAACGTTTCAAGATGACATGTCTCTCGCGGCGCGTGCTCGAGGAGTTGGACCCAATGAAATCGTTTGCCGAGATCGAATCCCTGCTCGAGGCGCTCGCGGTCGAGGTCCCGTCCTGGGCGTATGGCAACTCCGGTACCCGTTTCAAGGTGTTCGGCTCGCCCGGCACGCCGCGCTCGGTGGAGGAGAAGATCGCCGACGCCGCGACGGTGCACCGGTTCACCGGTCTGGCGCCGTCGGTCGCGCTGCACGTCCCGTGGGACCTGGTCGACGACTACCGCGCGTTGCGCTCGTACGCCGAGGATCTCGGGGTACGGCTCGGCACCATCAACAGCAACACGTTCCAGGACGACGACTACAAGCTGGGCAGCCTGGCGCACGCCGACCCGAAGGTCCGGGCCAAGGCGGTGCGGCACAACCTCGACTGCATCGCGATCATGAACGAGACCGGCTCGAAGGACCTGAAGATCTGGCTCGCCGACGGGACGAACTACCCGGGGCAGGGCGACATCAGGTCGCGGCAGGACTGGCTGGCCGAGTCGCTGGCCGAGATCTACGCGGAGCTGGGCGACGACCAGCGGCTCGTGCTGGAGTACAAGCTGTTCGAGCCGGCGTTCTACCACACCGATGTGCCGGACTGGGGTACGTCGTACGTGCAGTGCCTGGCGCTCGGCGACAAGGCGGTGGTCTGCCTGGACACCGGCCATCACGCGCCGGGTACGAACATCGAGTTCATCGTCGCCCAGTTGCTGCGGCTCGGGAAGCTCGGCGCGTTCGACTTCAACAGCCGGTTCTACGCCGACGACGACCTGATGGTCGGCGCGGCTGATCCGTTCCAGCTCTACCGGATCCTGGTCGAGGTGATCCGCGGCGGCGCGTACGGGCCGGGCAGCGACGTGGCGCTGATGCTCGACCAGTGCCACAACATCGAGAAGAAGATCCCCGGCCAGATCCGCTCGGTGCTGAACGTGCAGGAGATGCTCGCCCGGGCGCTGCTGCTCGACACCGAGGCGCTGGAGCAGGCCCGTACCGACGGCGACGTGCTGCTGGCGAACGAGATCTTCATGGACGCGTTCTACACCGACGTACGGCGCGACCTGGCCGGCTGGCGTGAACGGCGCGGCCTGCCGGCCGACCCGATGGCCGCGTACCTGGCCAGTGGGTATCAGGAGCAGATCGAGGCAGACCGCGTCGGCGGCGCCCAGGCCGGATGGAACTGACATGACCAACCCCGTTGTCGCGGAGCTGATCGGCCGGTCGAACCGGCTCGGCTCCGACCCTCGCAATACGAACTACGCCGGCGGGAACACGTCCGCCAAGGGCACCGAGACCGACCCGGTGACCGGCGAGCCGGTCGAGCTGGTCTGGGTCAAGGGCTCGGGCGGCGACCTGGGCACACTCACCGAGCGTCATCTCGCGGTGCTGCGGCTGGATCGGATGCGTGCGCTCGCCGGCGTCTACGCGGGCGTCGACCGCGAGGACGAGATGGTCGCCGCGTTCGACTACTGCCTGCACGGCAAGGGCGGTGCGGCCCCGTCGATCGACACCGCGATGCACGGGCTGGTCGGCGCCGCCCATGTGGACCACCTGCACCCGGACGCCGGCATCGCGATCGCGACCGCGGCCGACGGCGAGAAGCTGACCGAGGTGATCTTCGGCGACAAGGTCGTCTGGGTGCCGTGGCGCCGGCCCGGCTTCCAGCTCGGCCTCGACATCGCCGCGATCAGGGCCGACAACCCGCAGGCCGTCGGCGTCATCCTCGGCGGGCACGGCATCACCGCATGGGGCGACAGCAGCGACGAGGCCGAGCGGAGCTCGCTGTGGATCATCGACACCGCCGCGCAGTACATCGGGGAGCACAGCCGGCCCGAACCGTTCGGCCCGCCGCTCGACGGGTACGCCGCGCTGCCGCAGGCCGAGCGCCGGGCCAAGGCCGCCGCCCTGGTCCCGGTGATCCGCTCGATCGCCTCGCAGGACCGGCCGATGGTCGGGCACTACACCGACTCCGACGTCGTACTGGACTTCCTCGCGGCCGCGGAGCACCCGCGGCTGGCCGCGCTCGGTACGAGTTGCCCGGACCACTTCCTGCGGACCAAGGTCAAGCCGCTGGTGCTCGACCTGCCAGCCACCGCGCCGGTCGAGGAATGTGTCGCCCGGCTGCGCGAGCTGCACGCGGCCTACCGCGAGGACTACCAGGCCTACTACGACCGGCACGCGACCGCCGACTCGCCCGCGATCCGCGGCGCCGACCCGGCGATCGTGCTGGTGCCGGGTGTCGGGATGTTCAGCTTCGGCAAGGACAAGCAGACCGCCCGGGTGGCGGGGGAGTTCTACGTCAACGCGATCAACGTGATGCGTGGCGCCGAGGGACTGTCGGCGTACACACCGATCGACGAGTCGGAGAAGTTCCGGATCGAGTATTGGGCGCTGGAGGAGGCCAAGCTCCAGCGGATGCCGAAGCCCAAGCCGCTGGCGACCCGGATCGCGCTGGTCACTGGCGCGGCGTCCGGCATCGGCAAGGCGATCGCCGCCCGGTTCGCCGCCGAGGGCGCCTGCGTGGTGATCGCGGATCTCGACCTGGCAAGGGCGCAGACGGCGGCCGCGGAGATCGGCGGTACGGATGTTGCCGTCGGCATCCAGGTCGACGTCGGCGACGAGGCGAAGGTGCAGGCCGCGGTCGAGGCCGCACTGCTCGCCTTCGGCGGTCTCGACCTGGTGGTGAACAACGCCGGGCTGTCGCTGTCAAAGTCGTTGCTGGAGACAACGGTCGCCGACTGGGACCTGCAGCACACCGTGATGGCGAAGGGCTCGTTCCTGGTCTCCCGGGCTGCGGCGAAGGTGATGATCGACCAACGGCTCGGCGGCGACATCGTCTACATCTCCAGCAAGAACTCGGTGTTCGCCGGGCCGAACAACATCGCATACTCGGCGACCAAGGCCGACCAGGCGCATCAGGTACGGCTCCTCGCGGCCGAGCTGGGCGAGCATCGCATCCGGGTCAACGGCATCAATCCCGACGGGGTGGTCCGTGGCTCCGGCATCTTCGCCGGCGGCTGGGGCGCGAACCGGGCCGCGGTGTACGGCGTTCCCGAGGAGAAGCTCGGCGAGTTCTACGCTCAGCGCACCCTGCTCAAGCGCGAGGTGCTGCCCGAACACGTCGCCGACGCCGCGTTCGCCCTGGTCGGACCCGACCTGTCCCAGACGACCGGACTGCACGTTCCCGTCGACGCCGGCGTCGCGGCCGCATTCCTGCGATGAACACGATCCGGGTCGCCGCCGTCGATCTGGGCGCGTCCAGCGGCCGGGTGATGGTCGGCGAGGTCGGCCCCGGCGTGCTGCGGCTCGACGAGGTGACCCGGTTCCCCAACAACCCGGTGGCGCTGCCCGACGGCCTGCACTGGAACGTGCTCGAGCTGTACCGGCAGGCCCGGGAAGGACTGACGGCCTGCGGGGATGTGGTCAGCGCCGGGATCGACGCGTGGGCCGTGGACTACGGCCTGCTGCGTGACGGCCGCCTGCTCGGTACGCCGTACCACTACCGGGACGAGGGCCGGACCAGCGGCGTCGATACGGTCCACGCACGGGTCCCGCAGCGCGCGCTGTACCAGCGCACTGGCCTTCAATTCCTGCCGTTCAACACCGTGTACCAACTGGCGGCCGATCCGTGGCTTGCGGAGGCAGAGCACCTGCTCCTGATCCCGGACCTGCTCGCGTACTGGCTGACCGGCGAGGTCGTCACCGAACGGACGAACGCGTCCACGACCGGTTTGCTCGACGTGCGGACCGGGTGCTGGGACCGCGATCTCGTCGACCGGTTGGGGTACCCGCGCCGGCTCTTCGGCCGGCTGGCCGATCCGGGCGACACCATCGGGACCGTGCCGAACCTGGGCCTCAGGCTCACCGCGGTCGGCTCGCACGACACCGCCTCGGCCGTGGTCGGCGTACCGATCCAGAGCGACGACGCGGCGTACATCTCCTGCGGGACCTGGGGCCTGGTCGGCGTCGAGCTGGACAAGCCCGTCGTCACCGAGGCCGGCCGCGCGGCCAACTTCACCAACGAGGGCGGGGTCGACGGCCGGGTCCGGTTCCTGACGAACGTGATGGGGCTATGGATGCTCAGCGAGTGCCTGCGCGCGTGGAGGCTGGCGGACTCGCTCGACCGGTTGCTCGCGGAGGCGGCGAGTCTGCCGGCGACCGAGCATCTGCTGAACGTACAAGATCCTGTGTTCCTGCCGCCGGGGGACATGCCGGCGCGGATCTCGGAGTGGTACGCCGGTAGCGGTCTGCCGGCTCCGTCGTCGCGTCCGGCAATCGTACGGGCAGTGCTCGACAGCCTGGCGCAGGCGTTCGCCGACGCGGTGAACAAGGCCGAGGAGTTGTCCGGTCATCGGATCCGGGTGATCCACCTGGTCGGCGGTGGCGCCCTGAACCGGCTGCTGTGCCAGGCGACCGCGAACCGGTCCGGCAGGGTCGTGCTCGCCGGGCCCGTCGAGGCCACCGCGCTGGGCAACGTACTGGTCCAGGCCCGGGCCGCGGGTGCGTTGTCCGGCGATCTGGAGTCGCTGCGCCGGCTCATCGCCGACACGAGCCGGCCGGTGCGTTATTCGCCGTCTGCGGATTCGACCTCTTCGCGGCTGATGCCGAGCAGGTAGAGGATCGTGTCGAGGTAGGGCACGGACAGATGCGTGTCGGCTGCCTCGCGTACTACCGGCTTGGCGTTGAAGGCGACGCCGAGGCCGGCTGCGGCGAGCATGTCGAGGTCGTTCGCGCCGTCGCCGATCGCGACTGTCTGGGACAGCGGTACGCCGGCCGCGTCCGCGAACCGGCGCAGCGCGATCGCCTTACCCGGCCGGTCGACGATCTCACCGAGCACCTTGCCGGTCAGCCGGCCGCCGGCGATCTCCAGCGTGTTCGACGCGGCGTAGTCGATGCCGAGATCGGCGGCGAGCCGGTCGGTGATGTGGCTGAACCCGCCGCTCACGATCGCGAACCGGAACCCGAGCCGCTTGAGCGTACGGACCAGCGTCCGCGCGCCCGGTGCCAGTTCGATCGCTGCGTAGACCTCGTCGAGCACCGACTCGGGCAGGCCTGCCAGCACTGCGACGCGTTCGCGCAGCGAGTCGGCGAAGTCGAGCTCGCCGCGCATCGCCCGTTCGGTCACCGCGGCGACCTCGGCCCGGCGGCCGGCGTGCTCGGCGAGCATCTCGATCACCTCGCCCTGGATCAGGGTCGAGTCGACGTCCATCACCACCAGTCGCTTGGTACGCCGGACCAGCCCACCGGGTTGCACCGCGACGTCCAAGCCCTGTGCGACGCCTTCGAGCGCAAGCAACGTGCGCAGCGCGTCCGGATCGGCGCCGGACACGGCGATCTCGATCGCGGTCACCGGGTAGCGGGCCATCCGGCTGATCCGGTCGATGTTCGCACCGGTGTCGGCGATCCGCCCGGCGATCGCGGCCAGGCCGGCGGCCGACAACGGGTGCCCGATCACGGTGACCTGGCTTCGTCCCTGCCGGCGCGGCCGGTTGTCTCCGGTCCCTTTCTGGACATCGATCTCGACGCCGAGCCGCCGGGCCAGCCCGTCGAGCGCGGAACGTAGGTGCGAGTCGTCGCGCGGCGCCGTGAGCAGCACGCCGAGCACAAGCCGTCCACGCAGCACGACCTGCTCGACATCGATCACCTGCAGGTGCGTACTGGCCAGCTCCGACAACACCGCCGACATCAACCCGGGCCGGTCGGTCCCGGTCACGGTCACCAGCAACGTCGGAACGTCATCGGGCAGAGTGGTCGCGGTACTCGGCAAGGCGCTCATGGCAAGCCAGACGCTACTAAACCCGTAAACGATCGGGACATCGAACCGTTGGGAGGCGGAGTGAGGGACCCGGATGCGTTGCTTGCGATCGCGGTGGAGGCGGTTGAACGAGCGAGCAGGTTGGTGCGCACACGGGATCCAGGAGTCCTGATCAGCAAGGGCGATCGAGACATGGCCTCAGAGGTCGACCTCGCGGTGGAGGATGAGGTTCGGACGTTCCTGGCTGCGCGCACCCCGGAGATCGGATTCCTCGGTGAGGAGCGCGGACGCAGCTCGCACGGGACCGACGAGCTCGTCTGGGTGCTGGATCCGATCGATGGCACGGTCAACTTCGTTCACGGCCTTCCATTGGTCGGGGTGTCGCTGGCCTTGCTGGCGGGCGAGACGGCGATGGTCGGCGTGATCGAGCTGCCGTTCCTCGGGAAGAGATACACCGCGATTGCGGGTGACGGCGCGATGCGCGACGGTAAGGCGATCGGCGGTAGCCGGTGCGAGGACTTGGGGAATGCTCTTGTCGTGCTCGGCGACTACACGGTCGGTCCGGATGCGGACAGTCGCAACAGGCCCCGGTTGGCGCTGACCGCGCTCCTCGCGCAACGTGTCCAGCGTGTTCGTCTGTTCGGTACCGCCGTCACCGATCTGGCCTGGGCAGCCGAGGGGAGCGTCGATGCGGTGGTGCTGTTCGGCAACAATCCCTGGGACACCGCCGCCGGTGCTCTCATCGCCCGTGAGGCCGGGATGGCCGTCGTGGACCTCGACGGCAGCGCGCACACCGTCGATTCGCGTGGCGTCGTCGCGGTCGCCGAGGCCCTGCTGCCTTCGCTGCTTGCCTTGGTTCGAGAGGCTCTGAGCGGTCAGCGGGAGTGAGGTGGGCCGCACGCGGCGACCAGGGCGCGGCGGGCTGCGGTGACCAGGTCGGCGATGGCCCGGCGGCGGGCGTCCGCTTCGCCGATGGTGACGGCGGCGCCGTCGTCGGTCAGGGCCGCGTTCGCTATCGCCAGGCATCGCCGGGCCGTGGCGGCCGCCCGGACCGCGCGGGGGTCGTACCCAGGCGCCAGGGTGTCGTGCGGGTCGGTACCGATCCGGCGGATGTCGATCAGCTCGTCGGCGATCTCGGGGTTCCAGCGCGCAACATCGAGCGCCGCCAGCGTCTCGGCCGCGTCGACCAGCGCGGTACGCAGCTCCCGGTCCGCCTCACCCAGATCGGCCGGCGGCGGCTGGTTCGCCGGGTACGCCTGCCACTGCACGGCCGGCCCGACCGGCAGCGGCACCAGTCCGATCGCCGCCCCGTCGAGCGTCGTACCGGCGATCACAACCGCCTCGCCCGCGTCGAGCGCCGCCTCGTTGAACGACGGCGGCCCGGCCAGTCCGATCGGGTTGCCCGGCACGGGTAGCGCCAGGTGCGCGCCGGTGCCACCCGCCCGGCGCAGCAGATTCAGCGCGACCGGCAGTGTGGCCGGGTCCGGATGCGACGGCAGCCCGGCTACGTGGTGGCCGACGTCACTGCCGACGATGTTCCGCGCGGCGGTGTCCGGGTCGCAGGTCGAACGCAGCATCGCGTTCGACCAGACGGCGAAACGGACCGCGGCGGTGGACGTCAGCACGCCTGCCAGGATGCCACTCCGCCGACACCCGGTGGCATCGAGCACCTCTGCTCCGCTAGGGCCCGGCGACCACGTAGGTTTCTACCCATGACTGCCGTGGCTGAGATGGCGGGCGTCTCCGTGATCCGGGGCGGCGCCACGCTGGTTGAGGGGATCGACTGGGCCGTAGACGAGTCCGACCGATGGGTGGTCATCGGGCCGAACGGCGCCGGTAAGACCACCCTGCTGCAGATCCTCGCCGCCCAGCTCCATCCGACCACCGGCGTGGTCGCACTGCTGGGCGAGAAGCTCGGCTCGGTCGACGTCTTCGAGTTGCGGCCGCGGATCGGCCTGACCAGCGCCGCGCTGGCCGACCGGCTGCCGGCTTCGGAGAAGGTGTCCGACGTCGTGGTGTCCGCTTCGTACGCGGTCCTGGGCCGCTGGCGTGAGGAGTACGACGACCTGGACCACAGGCGGGCCGGTGCGCTGCTCGACGAGCTCGGAATCGGGCAGCTGGCCGACCGTACGTTCGGCACGTTGTCGGAGGGGGAGCGCAAGCGGGTCCAGATCGCCCGGGCGCTGATGACCGATCCGGAGCTGATGCTGCTCGACGAGCCGGCCGCCGGGCTCGACCTGGCCGGACGCGAGCAACTGGTCCGTTCGCTCGGCGACATCGCGGCCGGTGCGTCGGCGCCCGCGATCGTGCTGGTCACGCACCACGTCGAGGAGATCCCACCCGGTTTCACCCATGTCCTGCTGCTGCGCCAGGGCCGGATCGTGGCCGCCGGGCCGATCGACGAGGCACTCACCTCGGAGACGCTGACGCAGGCCTTCGGGCTGCCGCTGGAGCTGCACCGCAACGGCCGCAGATACGCCGCCCGCGCAGTGTGACGTACCGTACCGGATGCGGTGTCGCACACCGCCTGAATCCGGCCCCGGGCCCGGCTAACCTTCAGGTATGGATTGGCTCCGCGACAACCTCTGGGCCGTCTGGGTCGGACTGGCCGCGCTGCTCGGCCTGGCCGAGCTCGCCTCGCTCACTTTCACCCTGCTGATGCTGGCCGCCGGCGCGCTGGTGGCGGCCGCGGTGGCGGTCGTCGCACCGGACCTGTTCTGGCTTCAACTGGTGATCGGGCTGATCGCCGCGGCCGCCATGCTGATCGCCATCCGCCCGTTGCTGGTCCGCAAGCTGCACCACAATCACGGCGAGCTCAAGACCGGGACCGCGCACGTCGTCGGGCGCAGCGGCGTCGTCGTACGCGAGGTCGGCCCGGACGGCGGCGGGTCGATCAGGCTGTCCGGCGAGCTGTGGACGGCCCTGCCGTTCGACGGCCACTCGACGATCGCGCCCGGGATCCGGGTCGAGGTGATGGAGGTCGACGGCGCCACCGCCGTGGTCTACCCCGTGGCCGACCCGCTGGACCCGCCGCCGGCGCTCGGCGGAGCCGGATCCTGACCCATGCTGTTCGTTGCCCTGGGCATCTTCGTCGTCCTGCTGGTGGTGCTGGTCGCGGCCATCAAGGTGGTCAGGCCGGGCAGCGTGGCGGTGGTCGAGCGCGCGGGGCGGTTCCAGCGGCTGGCGCCGCCCGGGGTGCTGATCCTGATGCCGTTCGTGGACCGGATCCGCGCCCACGTGACCGGCCAGCCGCAGGTGCTGATCATGCCCAGCCGCCCGCTGGCGACGTCCGACGGCGGCTGGGTGACCGCGCCGACGACGGTGCACTTCTCGGTCGTCGACCCGGTCCGCGCGACGTACGAGATCGCCAGCCCGGCACTGGCGCTGGAGCAACTGGTGATGACCGGTCTGCGCCAGGTGGTGCGGGCGTTCACGACGTACGCAGCGTTGATCGGCAGGGCCGAGATCGAACGCCGGCTGACGTCGGTGCTCGCAGACCCGGCATCCAAATGGGGGATACGCATCGAGGACATCGAGCTTGGCGAGGTGGATCGTGCCGAGGCACCCCTGGCGCCCGATGCCTGACCGAGTCGGCGGCCCGGAACTGTCCGCGCAGCTGACCCGTCCATAGGAAAGACTGACGAAGGTGGTCGATTGGCATGGAGGCCTCAGTGACAGCATTTCTCATCGTCTTGGCGCTGGTCGCGTTGCTGGTCATCGTCACCCTGATCAAGAGCGTCCGGGTGGTCCAGCAGCAGACGGTCGGCATCGTGGAGCGATTCGGTAAGTACAAGGTCGCACTGCAGCCGGGACTGAACCTGTTGACGCCTTTCGTCGACAAGGTGCGCTACACCATCGACATGCGCGAACAGGTTGTCGCGTTCCCGCCGCAGGCGGTCATCACCGAGGACAACCTGATGGTCTCCATCGACTCGGTCATCTACTTCCAGGTCAACGACCCTGTCCGCGCGACGTACGAGATCTCGAACTACATCCAGGCCATCGAGCAGCTCACCATGACGACGCTGCGCAACATCATCGGTGGTATGGACCTGGAGCAGACGCTGACCAGCCGTGAGGAGATCAACGAGAAGCTCCGGTACGTACTGGACGAGGCGACCGGCAAGTGGGGCATCCGGGTGAACCGGGTCGAGCTCCGCTCGATCGACCCGCCGCCGTCGATCCAGGACTCGATGGAGAAGCAGATGCGCGCGGACCGGGACAAGCGTGCGGCGATCCTGACCGCGGAGGGCATGCGACAGTCGGCGGTGCTGAACGCCGAAGGCCAGAAGCAGTCCGCGATCCTGACCGCGCAGGGCGACCGGGAGTCGCGGATCCTGCGGGCGCAGGCCGAGCGGGAGGCGCGGATCCTCAAGGCGCAGGGTGAGGCGCAGGCCATCACCACCGTGTTCAACGCGATCCACGCCGGCAAGCCGGACCAGGGCCTGCTGGCCTACCAGTACCTGCAGATGCTGCCGACGATCGCACAGGGCGACGCGAACAAGGTCTGGATCGTGCCGAGCGAGATCGGCGACGCGCTCAAGGGCCTGGGCAGCGCGGTCGGCCAGGTCGCGGGCATCCCGCAGAAGGCCGAGGGGCCGTTCCCGCAGCCGGAGCTGGAGGAGGAGCGGACTCCGTCCGCCGTCGAGGCGGCGCCGGTGCCGGTGCCGGACGCGGCCGTGGCCGAGGCGGACAACGCCGTGGCCGAGGCGATCGCGGCGGCGCAGAACGCGGCGGTGAGCAGCGGGATGGGCCGGGTGCCGAACCAGCCGACGGTCAACCCCGACCTCAACGGCCCGGCCCCGACCACCGGCCAGGAGCCCCCACCCCGCTGACCCCTACGCGGAACAACCATCGGTGGCTCCGAATCACAAACGGCGGCACTGCACAAGAGCGGCACTGCACAAGAACGGGCGACGCTGCACAGGTAGTGGCTGCGGTGCACAGGTCCGGCCCTGTGCACCGCGGCCACTGCTTGTGCACCGCAGCCGCAGCTTGTGCACCGCAGCCACTGCTTGTGCACAGTCGCCGCAGCTTGTGCACAGTCGCCACAGCTTGTGCACGCCGCTGCAACCTGGTGCGTCTGTTTCGTCGGACCCAAGTGGTCAGGCGATGGCCACTGACGGCACCCGAGCGCGGACGGGCGTGACATTTTGGGTCCGACGATCGCCGGCGGACGACCATTTCGGTCCGACGATCGCCGAAGGGCCGGGACCTGACCATTTGGGTCCGACGATCGCGAAGCGGGTGACCATTTGGGTCCGACGATCGCCAGGGGCGGGTGACCGTTGGGTCCGGCGATCGACTCGGGTGGGGGTGCGTAGAGTCTGCCGGTAATGACATGGTTCGATGCGCTGGTCGTGTTCGTGGCCGGGATTGGCGCAGGCACGATCAACGCGGTGGTCGGTTCCGGGACGCTGATCACCTTCCCCGCTCTGCTCGCCATCGGGTTGCCCCCCGTCGTCGCCAACGTCAGCAATACCGCGGGTCTGGCGCCGGGCTCACTCGCCGCCGCGTACGGGTACCGGCGTGAATTACGCGGCCAGCGCAGCCGGCTGATCAGGTTCGTACCCGCGTCGATCATCGGCACGCTCATCGGCGCGGTGTTGCTGCTCGCGCTGCCGTCGTCGGCCTTCGACGCGATCGTCCCGGCGCTGATCCTGCTCGGCTGTCTGTTGGTGATCCTGCAGCCGCGACTGGCCAAGCTGATCAGCCGTCCGGACGGCGACCACCACGGCGCCTGGTGGGTCTGGCCTGCTGTCCTGGTTGCCGGTGTGTACGGCGGTTACTTCGGAGCCGCCCAGGGCGTTCTGCTGATGGCGATCCTCGGCATCGGCCTGGACCCGGACCTGCAGCGGATGAATGCGATCAAGAACGTACTGGCGATGGTCGTCAATGCCGTCGCGGCGATCGTGTTCATCATCGTCGCGGACATCAACTGGACGGTCGCGGTGCTGATCGCGCTCGGCTCGACGATCGGCGGATTCCTCGGCGCCGCCTTCGGCCGCCGGCTCCCGCCGATCGCGCTACGCGGCTTCATCGTGGTGATCGGCGTGATCGCCGTCGTCACCATCGTCTTCTAAACAACCGCAGCCGGTGGCAGGTCGGCCGGATCACCGGTCGGCCATTCTGCCGGTACGCCACCCAGCAGGGCGAACTCGGCCACCTGCAGCTCACACCACGGCGAAACAGGTCGCGACACATCCGACCAGTCCACCCACTCGTACGAGTCGACCTCGTCCGGATCCGGCCGTACCGGGCCTCGGTACGTTGCGCGGAACACCGGGCACATCTCGTTCTCGGCGGTGCCGTCGTCCATCACCGCGCGGTACCGGAACGCGGGCAGGATCAGGTCCACCGTGTCGACGACCAGGCCCAGCTCGGTACGCAGCCGCCTGCGCACGGCATCGGCAAGAGGCTCATCGGGCGCTGGATGTCCGCAGCAGCTGTTGGTCCACACGCCCGGCCAGGTCCGCTTCGACAGGGCCCGGCGGGTGAGCAGCAACCGGTCGCCGTCGAAGACGTAGCAGGAGAACGCCAGGTGCAGCGGCGTATCGCGGTCATGGACGGTGGCCTTGTCGGCGGTGCCGATCGCGTTTCCGCACTCGTCCAGCAGGACGACGTGTTCGCTCATGCCAGCGAGACCTCGAGCCCGGTGATCAACAGGTCCAGGCCGAAGTCGAACTGCTCGTCGCCCCCGGCGGTCGCCGCCAGCTCGCGGGCCAGTTCGACAACCGTCGGGTACTGCGCGGCGGACAACGACTCCATCGTCGCGCGCAGTCGCCGGTTGCGGTCCGGGTCCTGCTTCTCAGCAGCGAGCTGGATCTCCCAGCTGGTCGCGCCGAGTACGAAGGTGAACAGGGTCGTGTGGCCGCGTGCGGCCGCCGCCGAGCCGAACCCGGCCGACCGCAGCACCTGCAGCAGACCCTCGGCGGCCGCTGCGGTCTCGTGCCCGCTCAGTGGCCGGGCAGCCAGCAGTTGGGCGAGGGCGGGGTGCTGCAGCATCAGTCGGCGCAGGTTCCGGCACAGCGCGCGGACCTGTTCCTGCCAGCTGCCCCCGGACGGGGGAGCGGGCAGCTCGGCGAGCAGGTGGTTGCGCACGGCATCGAACAGGTCGTCCTTGCTCCGGAAGTAGGTGTACAGCGCCATCGGCCCGACGCCGAGTTCCTTGGCGACCCCGCGGATCGTACACGCGTCCGCCCCGCCGGTCTCCATCAGCCGCAGCGCGGTGGTGACGACCAGCTCGGTGCTGAGCGTGTTCCGCGGGGTGCGGGTACCGGGCATCGTGTCCTCCGGGGTGACATCGGCTAACGTACACTGTACAGTACGGTGTAGAGCAACAACCGAGGAGAGACAGTGCGCGCCGTACAGATCACCGCCTTCGGCGGCCCCGAGGTGCTGACCGTGACCGACCTGCCCGAGCCGGTGCCCGAACCCGGACAGGTGCTGATCACCGTCGACCGGGCCGGGCTCAACTACGCCGACACGCACCAGGTCGAGAACAGCTACCTCGCGCCGACCACGCTGCCGATGGTGCCGGGCGCCGAGGTCGCCGGGCGTACCGCCGACGGCCGCCGGGTCGTCGCGCTCATCGGCAGCGGTGGGTACGCCGAGCGGGCCGTCGCGTACGAGCCGTACGTGTACGCCGTGCCGGACGGGGTGACCGACGGCCAGGCGCTCGCACTCGTCCTGCAGGGCGTCACCGCGTGGCACCTGCTGCGTACGTCGGCTCGGATGACCGAGGGCGAGTCGGTCCTGGTCCACGCCGCGGCGGGCGGCGTCGGCTCGCTCGCCGTACAGCTCGCCAAGCTGTGGGGCGCCGGCCGCGTGATCGCCACCGCCTCCACCGACGAGAAGCGCGGCCTCGCGCTCGACCTCGGTGCCGACGTCGCGATCGACGGAACGCCCGACGGCCTCGCGGACCGCATCCGTGCGGCCAACGACGGCAAGCGCGCCGACGTCGTGCTCGAGATGGTCGGCGGCCAGGTGTTCGACGAGTCGCTGCGGGCGCTGGCGAAGTTCGGCCGGCTGGTCACCTTCGGTGCCGCCTCGCGCGAGCAGGCGAAGCCGGTGCCGCCGGGTGCGCTGATGAAGGGCTCGCGAACCATCGCCGGCTTCTGGCTGGTCGACTGCTTCGGCGACCCGGCGCTGCTCGCCCGGCCGATGGCCGACCTGCTCGAGCTCACCGCTGCGGGCCGGCTTCGCCCGCTGATCGGCGGCGAGTACCCGATGTCGGACGTCGCCACCGCACACCGCGACCTGCGCGAACGGCGCAGCGTGGGCAAGCTTGTCATCGATCCCAGCAAGTGATCCCGGAGGAAGAACCCATGGAGTTGAGCAAGGTCCTCTATACCGCTCGCGCCACCGCCCACGGCGGCCGCGACGGCAAGACCGCCACCGACGACGGCCGGCTGGAGGTCGTGGTCGCGCCGCCGAAGGAGCTCGGCGGCAGCGGCGAGGGTACGAACCCCGAGCAGCTGTTCGCGGCCGGGTTCGCGTCCTGCTTCCACAGTGCGCTCAAGATCGTGGCGCGCCGGGCCAAGCAGGACGCGGACGGCTCGGAAGTGACCGCCGAGGTCGGGTTCGGCCCGCTCAGCGGCACCACCGGCTACGGACTGACCGTCAACCTCGTTGTGTCGTTGCCCCGGGTGGACCGCGACGCCGCCGAGCAGCTGGTCGCGCACGCCGACAAGGTCTGCCCGTACTCGAACGCGACCCGCGGCAACATCACGGTCACCCACACCGTCGTCTAGCCGCGCCGATCGGCCACCGCCTGGTGACGGTGGCCGATCCTTGGGGGCGTCTAGGCCGCCGCGGTCTGGCGGGCGGGGACGGCCGACCGCGCGTGCCGGCGGATGTGCCGGAGCAGGTAGCGCGCATCCCGGTCCAGGCCCTGGATGGTGCCGGACGCCACCGCGAACTGGAACTCCAGTCCGAGGAACATCAGGCCCGGCTCGTCGGTGGCGATGCCCCGGTCGTGCCGCGGCTTCCCGTCCTCGCCGAACACCGGCAGGTCCAGCCAGCTGTGGTCCGGCCCGGAGCCGGTGCACCACACCACGGTCGACACGTCGGTCAGCACATCGCCGTCGGCGGTGACCGGGTACCCGTCGCGAACGTCCTCGATCCGTCCGATCCGCTCGACCCCGGCGGCGTCGAGATGGGCGAGTTTGTTGCGTACCAGGTTGACCCCGTGCTGCGAAATTACGCCGATCCGCTTGCGGCCGAACGGCGTCCGCCGTGTGAGCACGTGCTTGAACACGAACATCACGATGGGCACGAACCTGCGGCCCTTGGGCGAGTCGATGTCGACCGGCACCTGACCCGGATGCCGTCCCGCCAGCACCACCCGGTGCGACCCCGCGGCCTCCAGCGCCACGTCGGTGCCCGAGTTCGCCGCGCCGACCACCAGCACGGTGCCGGCGGCCATCTGATCGAGGTTGCGGTACTCCAGCGAGTGCAGCTGCCGGATCGCCGGATCGAGCCGATCCGCGAACCCCGGCCGGTGCGGCCGTACGTGTGACCCGCTCGCCACCACCACCCGGTCGGCCAGGTAGTCGCCGCCGTCGGTCTCGACCAACATGCCCTCGCCCGGCCCGGCGTACCGCGACACTCTCGTCACCCGTACCCCGGTGCGCACGGGCAGCTCGAACCGCGCGGCGTACTGCTCGAGGTAGTCGGCCATCTCGTCGCGGGTCGGGCAGTCCGCCGTCGGGATCCGCCAGCCGGGCAGGCTCGCGTACCGCGGCCGGCTGAACAGCCGCAGCGAGTCGTACCGGCGCCGCCACGAGTCACCCACCCGCGGGTCGCCTTCCAGGATGACGAAGCTGTCGCCCTGCTCGCGCAGGTAGTAGCCCATCACCAGACCAGCCTGCCCGCCGCCGATCACCACTGTCCCGATCCTGTCCATCGCCGCCCCCTTAGCGTCGTGTCCTGACCAGCAAGGTAGGGACCGCGCGGACACCGGGGCATCGACCGAAGACGCCATCCTTTCCGGACGGCAATGGTCATTTCTATGTAGGCGGTCCGGCCAGGCGGTGTTCGTACGCGTACGCGGTGGCTGCGGACCTGCTGTTGACGCCGAGCTTGCCGAAGATGTTGCTCACATGCCGGGCCACGGTGCGCTCACTCAGGAAGAGCTGGTCGGCGACGGCGCGGTTGGTCGCGCCGGTTGCCAGCAGCCGCAGTACCTCGAGCTCGCGCGGGCTCAGCGGGTGACCCTGCTCGGCCGGCCCGTCGAGGGCGGCCAGGTCGGTGACCGCGCCGAGCCGCTCGAAGACCTGCCGGGCGCCGTCGAGCTCCATCTGCTCGGCGTCGGTGTCGCCGAGCGCGCGACACGCCTTGGCCACCAGAACCCGGCTGCGTGCCGCCTCGTACGGTGCCTCGAGCGCCTGCCACGACGACCAGGCGCGGCGCAGCGCCGGGATCGCCGAGCGGGGGTCGTCGCAGGCGAGCAGGACAGCGCCCTCCGCGTACGCCGCGAGCCCGCGAAGGTACGTCGCGTCCTGCCCCGCGGCCAGCCCGGTCAGCTCCTGCGCGGTGGCGCGGGCGGTATCCAGGTCGCCGGCCTCGATCGCGAGCTCGACCCGGGCGGCGAGCATTGCCGGCCGGGCCTGCGCGTCCGGATCCTCGGCCAGCGCCCGTTCGAGGCCGGCGATCGCGGCGTCCCTGTTGCCCTGGGCGGCCCGCAGCCGTGCCAGTCCCGGTTGGACCTCGGCACCCGCCGCGGCCGCCTGCTGGTAGGCCTGCTCGGCGGCGGCGAACCGGCCGCGCTGCCGTTCCAGTTCGGCCATCCGGTAGTAGGCCGCGCCGAGCGCGCCCTGCCGAAAGCCTGCCAGCCGGCGGCAAGCATCCTCGGCCGCGCCGGCTGCCTCGGTCCAGGCGCCACGCAACTGCAGGATCTCGGCGCGGTGCACCAGGCATACGCCGCGAAACGGCACCAACCCGGCCTGCTCGTCGCACCAGCCGGTCAGTGCCTGGGTCCACTCCTGCGCGCGGCGCAGGTCGTACCGCCGCATGCACAGATCGATCACCGCGCAGTACGCCATCCCGGCCACCTCGGGTATGACGTTGCCGCCGGTCACCAGCACCATCGCCTCGTCCAGCGCGGCGAGCGCCTCGGCCGGGTGACCCGTCATCTCCAGGCAACGGCCGGAGCCCATCGCGCCGAGCACTATCGCGTCCCGGTTGCCGGTCCGCTGCGCGACCGCCAGCGCGTCCTGGAACAGCGGCAGTGCGGGCGCGAACTCGCCGGAAAGCATCAGCGCCGCGGCCTCGGTCTGCGTCATCAGCGCGGTCAGATCCTCGTCGCCGGGCGGGACCAGCCGCCGGACCCGGCCCATCCAGCCGGCCGCGCGGGCGTGCTCGCCGCGGTTCTGCAGGTGGAAGCCGAGCCAGAACGCGGCCCGGACCGCCTCGGCGATCCGGCCCTGCGCCAGGTACGCCTCGTGCGCCCGCTCCCGGTACGCGCTGACCTCCGGGTCGTGGCCGAGCACGAACGCGGCCATCGAGAACCGCTCGAGTTCCTCCGGGGTGAGCGGGCGTTGTGTCTCGGCGGCGGTCCTGTCTCTTATACACATCTCCGAGCC
>JBKPSJ010000176.1:0-7537 GCA_046765875.1 Actinomycetota bacterium | reverse complement strand
GCTCGGTGGGGTCAAGGTCCAGCTCGGCCGGGGTCACCACCGGTACGGCGTCGGCGATCGAGGCGCTCGCGACTTCGGACACCTTGCGGCTGTCGTCGCCGGTCAGTTCGCGCAGTGCCAACCAGGCGGCGTACGCCTGGCCGAGGTCGTCGCCGAGCAGCCGGTCGCGCAGGTCACAGGCCACGCCGTACCGGGTAGCGGCGAGCGGGCTGGTCATGGCCTCGAGCAGCTCGGGCGGCAGAGGTGCGGGCGTGATGCGGCGGATCCGGCTGCGGGCGATCATCAGGTCGCCCTGGGCGCCGAACGTCCACATCTGCGGTGTCTGATGGGGTGTGGACCGCCGGACCCGGTCGGTCACATACCCGAAGAGCTCGGTCATCCCGACCCAGCCGTCGCCGTCGGCGTCCGCCTCACCGGTGGTCAGCCCGTCGACGACGGCGCTGGTGAACACCGAGGGCCGGGTTCGGGCGGCCGAAGCCAGCTGTTCGCCCTCGAACGCGTACTCCATCGAGCTGGATGCGGTGACGATCACCCGGCCGCGGCCGCCGCCGACGGCATCCTGGCCGGCGAAGGCGTCCCGTACCTGGGCCTCGCCCCCCGCCCGGACCACCATGCCGCGCGGGAACGCGCCGCCGTAGCAGCAATCGAGGAACAGCGCGATCCGCTGGGCCCGGCTGTCGGCCATCTGCCCACTGACGAAATCGGCGGCGATCGCGGTCGACGCGAGCCGGCTGGGCCGGGTGTCCCGTACGGCGAGGAACAACTCGCCGGCCGAACTCTTCAGCCCGTGGCAGGAGAAATGCAGGAGCAGCAGGTCCTCCGGCCGGCGGTCGGCGAAGAACTCCTCGATCGCGACCCGGATCTCCTGCGCCGGCTCGTTGTGCACCACCTCGACGTCGAACCCGCCGACGGCCGGGTCGCCGAGCACGTCGGCCAGCGCCTCGGCGTCGAGAGCCGGCGCCGCCAGCTGGCTCAGTCCGCTGTCGGCGTACTCGTCGTTGGCGATCACCAGCGCATGCCGCGCGGCGTTCATAACGCCTCAGCTCGTCGCGTGCCGGCGGATCCAGTCATCGACGAGGCGCTGTTGCACCTCGTCGCTGGCACCGGTCAGCTCGAGTACGTCACCGCCGATCCCGATCTTGACCGTGCGCTGGCCGCCACGACGCATCCACGCCCGGACGGTCGCCACCACGGCGGCAATCACCTGGGCCGTCGGCTGCAGCGAGACCACCAGCCCGCCCGCGACCGCCGCCAGCGCGCCGCGGGTGCCCTCCGGCGCGGTGCCGGAACGGTCCGGCTCCACCGCGTTCACGTCGAGCGCCAGAAGGTCCTGTCGCAACAGCAAGGCGAGTTCCTCGAGCCGGCCGGCGTCGGCTCCGTCCTCGGTCACTCCCAGTCGCAGATCAAGCGTCATCGGCCCACCCCTCCACTAGGACAACCATGCGACTAGGACGGACAGGATCACAACCCGTTACTTAGTCACCCCGACACGCGGGCAGGTGGAGCAGACAGACGTACCCGGCAGGGCGTAAATGAAGCAGCACGCCTCGCGCATCCCGTCCGGGTCGACGCCGAAGATCCGCGCGACCTCAGGCGCGTCACCACAGGCCTTGATCGCTGCGCGGTACTCGTCCGCGATCGCGCCGTGTCGCTGGCGGCTGCCGAGCCTCACCCCGGCCGGGTACGTATCCACAAAGGCCCGGCAATGCGCGTCCGCGACGGCGAAGGCCTCAGAAACCGGCAACCGAGCGCCGGGCAGCAGGGAGACCTCTGCCGGATAGTGCTGATCCGGGTGCAGGCGGAATGCGACCCGCTCGGGTGATACGTCAGGTGCCTGATCGGTAAGCGCGCTCGACGCCGCGGCGATCCGCGCCGGCACCCCGACGTACCACATCAGGACGAACATGGCCGCGACCTGCTTGGGCGGCTCGATGCGGTACTGCCGGGCGTACTCGGTCTCGAGCAGTTCCCGCCACGGTAGGGTCGGGTCCTCCCCGGCCTGTTGGGCGTGGATCACCTCGGCGCACGAGATCCAGCCCGGTCCGGAGGGTGCCTGGGGTGCGGTCCGCACCGTGAGCCACGGCAAGACGGCCGCCAAGTCCACCCGATCAGCCTACGGACACGGGACCTGAAACAGAGATCGGATCATTCTCGGCCTACATGCCGACTTTTGCGCAGCCAGCCGCTAGGATCTCGGACATAGAACCGATCACTAGTGGGGACGAGGCCGCATGCCGAGAAGCCAGTTCATCGCCTTCGACACTTACGACGTACGGTTCCCCACCTCGGCCGAGTTGGACGGCTCCGACGCCATGAACGCGGACCCCGACTACTCCGCGGCCTACGTCGTGATCCGTACCGACGACCCCGACGGCCTCGAGGGCCACGGCTTCGCGTTCACCATCGGCCGCGGCAACGAGATCCAGACCGCGGCGATCAACTCGCTCCGCGACAAGGTCGTCGGGCTCGACGTCGACGACGTGCTCGGTGACCTCGGCCCGTTCTGGCGCTCGCTGGTGCACGACTCCCCGCTGCGCTGGCTCGGCCCGGAGAAGGGCGTCATGCACATGGCGATCGGTGCCGTGGTCAATGCGATGTGGGATCTGGCCGCCAAGCGAGCCGGCGTACCGCTGTGGAAGCTGCTCGCCGACATGACTCCAGAGCAGATCGTCGATCTTGTCGACTTCCGCTATCTCGACGACGCGCTGACGCCCGACGAGGCCCTGCAGATCGTCAAGAAGGCCGAGCCGGGCAGGGCCGAGCGCGAACGCAAGCTCCGCGAGGTCGGCTATCCGGCGTACACGACGACCCCGGGCTGGCTGGGGTACTCCGACGAGAAACTGGTTCGGCTGTGCCGTGAGGCAGTGGCCGACGGGTTCACCCAGATCAAGCTCAAGGTCGGCGGCTCGCTGGACGATGACATCCGTCGCGTCGCCCTGGCCCGGGAGGCGGTCGGGCCGCGCATCCGGATCGCGATCGACGCGAACCAGCGCTGGGGTGTGCTCGACGGGGTGCCATGGATCAAGGCGCTGGAGCCGTACGACATCTGGTGGGTCGAGGAGCCGACCTGCCCCGACGACGTACTCGGGCACGCCGCCATCGCCGAGGCCATCGCGCCGATCCGGGTCGCCACCGGCGAACACGTACAGAACAGGGTCGTCTTCAAGCAGATGCTCCAGGCGAACGCGTTGTCGTTCCTGCAGATCGACGCCACCCGAGTTGCCGGGGTCAACGAGAACATCGCGAACTTGTTGCTTGCGGCAAAGTTCGGCGTGCCGGTCTGCCCGCACGCCGGCGGCGTCGGCCTGTGCGAACTGGTACAGCACCTGTCGATGTTCGACTTCGTCGCGGTCAGCGGCTCCCTCGACGACCGTGTGATCGAGTACGTCGACCACCTGCACGAGCACTTCCTCGATCCGGTGCGGATCCGGGCCGGCCGGTACGTCACGCCGGACAAGCCCGGCTACAGCGCGGAGATGGACCGCGAGACGATTGAGCGGTTCCGCTTCCCCGACGGGAAGGTATGGGCCGAACGATGAACGACTTCGCAGGACTCCGGGCCGTCGTCACCGGCGGCGCCTCCGGCATCGGCCTCGCCGCGGCTCAACTGATGGCCTCCCGTGGCGGGGCGGTCGCGACCCTCGACCTCAACGCCGACGTGCCCGAGCCGCTGCTCGGGTTCAAGGCCGACGTCACTGACGACACATCGGTCCGAGGGGCGATCGACGAAGCGGCCACCAGGCTCGGCGGTATCGACGTACTCGTGAACAACGCCGGCGTCGGCGCGATCGGCGACGTCACCGCGAACGACGACGCCGAATGGCACCGCGTGCTCGACGTCAACGTGCTCGGTATGGTCCGTGCCACCCGGGCCGCGATCGGCTACCTGCGCAGGTCTCAGTCAGCAGCGATCGTCAACACCTGTTCGATCGCCGCGATCGCCGGATTGCCACAACGCGCGGCATACAGCGCCAGCAAAGGCGCGGTGCTCGCGCTGACCCTGGCGATGGCCGCCGACCACATCGCCGACGACATCCGGGTCAACTGCGTCAACCCCGGCACCGCCGACACCCCCTGGGTCGGCCGGCTGCTCGACCAGGCCGACGACCCCGCCGCCGAACGCGCCCGGCTCGAGGCGCGGCAGCCGATGGGCCGGCTGGTCAGCGCGGACGAGGTCGCGCACGCGATCGCATACCTGGCCAGCCCGTTGTCCGGATCCACCACCGGGACCGCACTGGCCGTGGACGGAGGGATGGCGGGTCTGCGGCTCCCCCCACGCCGGTGATGAAGATCTTCCCGGGTGGCTCCCGGGTCGGATTCGGTGCGGCGCCGATCGGCAACCTGTTCACCGAGGTGACCGACGAGGAGGCGGCCGGCGCGGTCGAGGCCGCCTGGGACGCCGGCTGGCGGTACTACGACGTCGCCCCGCATTACGGTCTCGGACTCGCCGAACGCCGGCTGGGCGAGGTGCTACGAACGAAGCCGCGCGATCAGTACGTGCTGTCGAGCAAGGTCGGCCGGCTGCTTGTCGACGCCGGTACGCCGAAGACGGACAACGAGGGGTACGCCGTCACCACCGCCCTGCGGCGGAAGTGGGACCTCAGCCGTGACGGCATTCGGCGCAGTATCGACGAGAGCCTGCAGCGGCTCGGTACCGACCGGCTCGATGTCGTCTACCTGCACGACCCGGACCACCACTTCGAGCCGGCGATCGAGACCGGCTTCCCCGCCCTGATCGAGTTGCGAGACGATGGCGTGGTCGGTGCGATCGGCGCCGGTATGAACCAGTCGGAGATGCTGGCCGAGTTCGTCAAGCGCGCCGACCTCGACGTCATCATGCTGGCCGGGCGGTACACAGTGCTCGACCACGACGCGCTCGACGACGTATTGCCGGCGTGCGTCGACAACCACGTACAAGTGGTTGCCGTCGGCGTCTTCAACTCCGGCCTGCTGTCGCGGGACCGGCCGAAGCCCGGCGCCACGTTCAACTACGCGCCGGCCGGAAAGGACCTCGTCGCCGCAGCCAACCAGATCGCCGACATCTGCGAGGCGAACGGCGTGACGCTGCCCGCGGTCGCGTTGCAGTTCCCGCTCTCTCACCCGGCCGTGGCCGGCGTCGCGGTCGGCTGCCGCAACGCCGGCCAGGTGTGCCGGAACGCCGAACTGGCGACGGTGGACATCCCCACGCAGGTCTGGTCCGATCTGCGGACCGCCGGACTGCTGCGCGAGGACGCCCCTACCCCCGGGTGATCTAGGCGGCCGCGGCAGCCTCGGTGAGCTGCTCGCTGGTCGGCTGGATCTGCGGGGTCAGCAGGGTGATGACGAGGTTGGCGACCGCGAAGAGTGCGGCGATCAGCAGGCCGCGCTGGAAGCCGTCGGTCAGGGCGTGCTGCTGCGAGACTCCGTGCGCCATGGCGTCGCTGACCCGCGTGATCGACATGGTCGTGACGACCGCCAGACCGAGTGCGCCGCCGACCTGGAACGTCGTGGTCACTACCCCGGACGCGGCACCGGCCTCGTGGTGCTCGACCTCTGAGACCGCGGCGATCTGCGCGGGTACGCCGACCCCGATGATGCCGAAGCCGTACAGGATCAGACCGGGGAGCAGTTCACTGGCGTACGCACCCGTGGCGTCGGCCCTGCTGAGGAGGAGCAGGCCGACAACGCTGAGGGCGGTGCCGCCGAACTGAACCGTCCGGGTGCCGACGCGCTGCACGAGTTGCGAGGCGAGGACCGCGCCGATGATCGCCGCGGCGCCCATCGGCAGGAAGTGGACGCCGGCCTGCAGAGCCGAGTCGCCACGCACCTGCTGCAGATAGACGGCGGTCAGGAAGAACATCGACAGGAAGGCGGCACCGTTCAGGGCCAGCGACAGGCTCGACACGCTCAGCGCCCGGGAGCGGAACAACCGCAACGGGACCAGCGGTGCCGACGACCGCGCCTCGACGAAGACGAACGCGGCGAGCAGGACTACGCCGGCGATCAGCATGCCGGTCACCTCGAACGATCCCCAGCCCTGGGGCTCGGCACGAACCACTCCGTACACCACAGCCAGCAGTCCGGCGGTGCCGAGGATCGCGCCGGCCGTGTCGAACGTACGCGGGCCATCGGTGTTGTGCCGTGTGTCGGGGACGAAGGTGGGGATCAGCGCCACCAGCACGGCCACGATCGGAACGTTGACGAAGAACACCCACTGCCAGCTCAGCGAGTCGACCAGGAAGCCACCAGCGACAACGCCGAGCGTCCCGCCCAGACCGGCCAGGCCGCCCCAGACGCCCATCGCGATGTTGCGCTCGCGGCCATGGGCGAAGGTGATCGTCAGGATCGCGAGCGCGGCCGGTGACAGCAACGCGCCGCCCAGACCCTGTACCGCGCGGGCGCCGATCAGGAACTCGGGCGATTGGGACAGCCCCGCCAGCAGCGAGCTGGCGCCGAACAGCACCAGACCGGCGACGAACACCCGGCGTGGGCCGAGCAGGTCGGCCATCCGGCCGCCGAGCAGGAGGAAGCCGCCGAATACCAGCGTGTACGCGCTGATCACCCACTGCAGGCTGGTGGCGGAGAAGTTCAGATCACTCTGTATGTCGGGCAACGCGACGTTCACGATCGTTACGTCGAGCACCACGATGAACTGGGCCAGGGCCAGCACCGCAAGGGTGGCCCAAGGACTGCGTCGCATGACGGCACCTCACTGGTCTACGTCGTATGTTTACGAGATATGTATACGTTGTATGCTGACGTCGTAAACGCTACGTCTACGGTGTAGACTTGTCAACATGCCCGTACTCGCCAAAGACACATCCCGGCGGCTCGACCCGGCCAAGATCGTCGACAGCGCGCTGCACGTCGCCGACACCGAGGGCCTGGCCGCGGTCACCATCCGGGGACTCGCGCAGGTGCACGGAGTCACGCCGATGGCGCTGTACCGGCACTTCGCCGACAAGAGCGACCTGCTCAACGCGATCGCCGACCGGCTGCTGGCCGACATCGACCTGCCGGCACCGACCGATGAGCGCTGGGACCGCCAGCTTCGCGACGTGCTGTCCGCGTTCGTCGCCGCGCTCCGGCCGCACCCGACCGCGGCGGCGCTGACGCTGCCGCGGATCCTGGTCGCCGAGCCCGGACTGGTCATGGCGGAGCGGACGATGGAACTGCTGATCGAGGGCGGATTCGAGCGGGACTACGCGGCCGAGGTCGGCCGGCAGTCGCTGTGCGCGTTGGTCACCCTGGTCACCACCGAGCCCGGCGCCGGCGAGGACCCCGAACCTGAGGCCCGCGAGCAGGCGATGCGGACGAAGCGGGCCGCACTGGCCACGCTCGACCCGAAGCGATACCCGCTCATCACCGGCGCGGCCGACGTCATCATCTGCCCGTCGTCGACGGATCGCTACTACGCGGTCGGGATCGACCTCGTGGTGGCCGGGATCCGCGGCGTACTGCAGGGCGTTTAGAGCGGCTCGATCGGAGCCAATCCGGTCTCGTCCAACCGCAGCCACCGGGTGATCCCGATCCGGCGCAGGAACGGTACATCGTGGCT
>JBKPSJ010000175.1:0-36981 GCA_046765875.1 Actinomycetota bacterium | reverse complement strand
AACTGGAGGTCCTGGAACTACTGGCCGTGGGTAGATCCAACCAGCAGATCGCCGACGAGCTCGTCGTGGTGCTGGACACGGTCAAGAAGCATGTCGGTCACATCCTCACCAAGCTCGACGCGACGAACCGAACCGAGGCCGTCGCTCGCGCCCGCGCGCTTGGCCTGTTGCGTTAGCCGGCGTGCCGGAGAATCGACACCTGCGGAACACTGGCAGCACGCTGCTTTACACCCATGGATCCACTTTCGGGTGACGCATATCTGACCCGTCATACGTAGCGTGGTGCCGAATCAAAGCGAATCAAACCGGATCAACCGACAACGACAGGTCGGGCGTCTGTGCACTACGAGATTGTGGTCGGGGGCATTCTCGACGCCGGTTGGTCGGCGTGGTTCGACGGCCTGCACGTCGACAGTGACGTCGACAGCGGGACGACAACCATTGCGGGGGCGGTCACGGACCAGGCGGCCCTGCACTCCTTGCTCCTGAAGATCCGCGACCTCGGCTTGCCGCTGGTGGCGGTGCGCCGAATCAAAACCTAGGACGGCGCCAACGCCGTCCCCCCGAGCCGCGGGACTGCTCAGAGCACCGATCTCCAGGATTGGGCGACCAGGTGACTACTGCGCCACCGACTGCCAAGATCCATGAGCACACAAGCGGCTAAGGAGACGTGATGAGCCAGCCCGTCCAGATCTTCACCGTCATCGTTCTCATATCCCTTCCCACCGTGATGTTCGGCGGGTTCTCGCTGCTGCGGCTGCTCAAGACCGACAGGCTGAACGACTTCCAGTTGGCATACTTCCGCGCGGGACATGCCCACGCGGGTGTGCTCCTCGTCATGTCACTCGCGGCGCTGTCCTTCCTCGACCGGGCCGACCTGGGCACGGCAGCTCGGTGGGTCGTGTGCATCCTTCTGGCCGTCGGGGCGATCGCACAGTCCGGCGGAATGTTCCTGCACATGGCGATCGGGCAGCCCGGGCGATGGTCCGCCGGCAACACCACGACCACAGCCGGCGGAGTGGCGCTAGCGGCGGGCCTGCTCGTACTCGCCTACGGGATCGCGGTTGCCTGAGGATCACACGACCGACGGCGCTCGGTCAGCCTCCTGTGAGTCCGACCGCAAGGTCAGCTGACTGCCGGTTGGTAAGACAAACGACGACCCTGCCGAGGGTGTAGAGCGGCCCGGATACCGAATAGTCCAGCGAGCTGCTCGCGTTCAACGTACGCTCAGGTGGCGCGAGTCGACTGATCACGCACCTGAAGAGAGGTAGGCGATGGCGATGCCTGACGCGCAGGACGACGATCCGCGGCTGGCGTTCGTCTACCAAGAGGCATTACGTGGACTGCTGCAGCAGCAGACCGCAGTAGAGAGTCTGCACAACCGTTCCGCGACTCTCGTGTTCGCGGCCTCGTTCGCCAGTTCGCTGCTCGGCGGCCGGGCGCTCGCGGACGGGCTCGGCTTCTGGGACTGGGCCGGCATCGTCGTGCTGCTTGCGATCGGCGTGCTCACGGTCCTGCTGCTGTGGCCGTACTACAACCTCTCGTTCCGGTTCGACCCCGGCGATCTGCTTGACCGGTACGTTGACAGCACTACTCCACAGACGATGTCCGGCATGCACCGTGACCTGGCCCTCCGGATCAAACAGGACTGGCATAGCAACGGCCGGATCGTCCGCCGCCTTCGGGAAGCCTTCCAACTGGCGCTCGTTCTGCTTGTGCTCGAGATCCTGGTCTGGATGTTCTCGATCGCCGGCCTATTCGGCCTCTGACCTATTTCGCGGCAGGAGCATGCCGCCACCTCGTAGCTATCGAACGTTCCGGATCGAGCTCAAGCAGTCTGACGTCGCAGGGATCTCGGCGGACTCGTTGTACTGAACAGCCCACACTGCGAATCAGACTCCGCATCCTCGGACTGTACTCAACGCTTGATCGGCTCATTCCCCCCCGCTGGGTCGGGGATGGGGGACTCGCGGGTTGGCACGGGTTGGTGTCGGCGTTGTGCGAGGGCGGCCGGTAGCCACCAGGTGTGGCGGCCGAGCAGGGTGAGCGAGGCGGGTAGAAGGAGGCAGCGTACGAGTATCGAGTCGGCCAGGACGGCGATGGCGGCGCCGATGCCGAGGATCTTGAGGACGACGATGTTCGAGGTGCCGAAGATACCGATCGACGCGGCGAACAGGACGGCGGCGGAGGTGACGATGCGGCCGACGGCGCCGACGCTGTGGCTGATCGCCTCTTGCTCGGTGTGGCCCGGTATCCGTGTCTCGTGGATGCGGTCGAGCAGGAAGACGCCGTAGTCGGTGGAGATCGCGAAGACCAGGGCGGCCAGCACCAGTGGGATGGTGAGATCGAGGGCGCCTTGGCTGGTATAGCCGAGCAGCGACTCGAAGCGCCCGTCTTGGAAGATCAGGATCAGTGCTCCGAACGCGGCGGATAGCGTGAGCGCGTTCATCAGTAGCGCCAGGGGCGGCGCGACGAGTGAGCCGGTGAGCAGGAACAGGATGATCAGCGTCGCTGCGCAGAGTAAGACGATCGCGACTGGGAGGTGTGCGCCGATCGCGTCGCGTTCGTCATAGAAGGAGGCGGCGTCGCCGCCGACGAACAGTGGGAAGCTTGTCTTCAGTGTGCGTAGTTCACCGACGAGGTGCTGGGTGGAGGCGCTGAAGGGCGTGTCGGCGGCAACGAGGTTGATCTGCCAGGTCTGGTTGCCCAGGAACTGTGGCGGCGTGACAACACGTACGCCGTGGAGTTGTCGGGCTCGGTCGGCGATCGCGGCCGCTGCGGCGCCGGCGTTTGCGGGTGCGTGGAGGGCGAGGTAGAACGGCGTCGCGGCGTTGGGCTCGAATTCGCTGGAGTGGTTGATCGCCTGATCGGTCTGGAAGGCCTGCGCCGATGTCGGCAGGCTGGTGGCGTCGACGGTCGTCCAGCGGATTCCGAGCACCGGCGAGGCGACCGCGAGCAACACGGCAACGACAATGGTCGCCACCGGGGCCGCGTGCCGGGTGGCGAGGTGGCCGACGCCGCGCCACAGCGTTGTGGGCCGGGCCAGTCGCTGCGGATCCCGCCAGCGCGGCAGCGTCAGCGCGTCTATTCGTGGGCCGAGCAGGCGCAGAACGACGGGGAGCACGAGCACGGCGGTGAGCATGGCCACCGTCGAGGCGACAAGACCGCCGTAGCCCATCGAGCGCAGGAAGCGCAGCGGAAAGATCAGCAGTGTGGCCATCGAGGCGGCCACCGTGGCGGCGCTGTACAGGATCGTGTGGCCGGCGCGGCTCAGCGCCCGGTGCAGGGCCACCTTGGGATCCGGGGTGCGTGCGCGTTCCTCGCGGTAGCGAGACAGGAGCAGCAGGCTCCAGTCGATCGAAAGCCCGATCGACAGCCCGGTGACCAGATTGAGTGCGTAGATCGACAGCGAGGTGACCGAGGCGAGTTCGCGCAGCAGGAAGAAGCTGACGAGGACCGTGATCCCGCCTGCGAGCGGCGCCAGCAGGCTGGCCACCAGGCCCCGGAAGATGACGAACGACAGCAGCACGATCAGTGGCACTGCCAGCAGTTCGGCTCTGCGTAGGTCGTCCTCGATCGTCTTGGAGATCTCGTGATTTGCCACCGGGTTGCCGCCGAGCGTCACTCGGCGATCGTTGGCGAACGCACCGAGCAGCCGCCTGCCGGCCTCCTCCTGCTGCCTGTCGTCCAACGGCCGCAACGCCGCGATCAGATAGGTCGACCTCCCGTCCCGTCCGACCATGGCTGGGTTGTGGGCAGAGCGCCAGTCCAGGACCACCACGACCGCCGGATCGCTACGCAGCTTCGTCTCGACGGCCGCGAGTGTCGCCTGTGAGTCGGCCGTGCTAACCGGTGCACCGAGACGTACCAGTGCAAGAGCACTGTTCGCCGGGTCAATGCCGGCGGCAGCTGTGATGCTCTCGCGTGCCTGAGCACTGCCCGACCCAGCGACATCAAAACCACGCGGCTTGAGGTGCTCGCGTACGCTTGCGCCCAGCGGCGCCGCAATCGCGGTGATCACGAAGACGACGGCGAGCAACTGCCAAGGCCGGCGGTTGATCAGGTCAGCAAGCCGGGAGAACACCGCCACTCCTTCGACGTCGACAGAAAACGGCGGTCCTGCTACCGAACGGCGCGGCCTCGGTTGAGAGGCATTGACCAAATCGGGTCATGAGGTTCGACGCGGGATCGGCGTTGCCGATAGCAGGGGAGGCCGGCTCCATCTCATGCCAGCGATCATCGGCCACGCGGCACGGTCGCCGTCCTGGGTATGCGGCTCCTCATGCCTGAGGTGGAGGTGAGCGGGCTGTCGGGCGATGAGCAGCATGCATGGTACGTAGTTGTGGCTGTTGCGGAGCCCGGGGACGCTGCGGTGGGGGAGTTCAGTGAGCCCATTGACGGTGCGGTTCCGCCGTCGGCGGATCGGCCGAGGTCGATGTACATCCGGACCGGCTCGCGCCATTGACGCAGGGTTGCTTGTCCTGCTCACGAGAATGCGAACCTCCTGGTCCGGTCAGCGCCGGATCGGCGCTTGCTCGCCGAGCACGCTATGGCCGGTAGCGCCGGATTTCGTCACCCGAAAGTGGAGTGCGGGGTGGAATCCTGGGGCGCTACCCGGCGGGCAGCACGGTCTATCGGGAGGGTTCGTATCCGAGAACGTGGCTGGTGGTCCACGGGTGCTGCGCGTGTGTCGCAGCAGGAGCTGGCCGATGCTGTCGGATCGGTGCGCGAGGTTGTGGCCCGGGTGCGTGACTTCCGTTACGCGGCAGTGCTATCGAAGTCACTGACACAGTCCGGCTCCTGACGAACGCTGGTGTCGAGTCGCCGGATCTGCCGGGCGCCTATCGAGGACACCGAGGAGATTGGCTTAGATGCGGTTCACCAACACAGTCACGATCAACTGCCCGCCGGCCGATGTATTCGCCTACCTCGCCCAATTCGAAAACGTGCCGCGGTGGAACTATGCGATCAGCGAAACTCGAAAGACCAGCACCGGTCCGGTAGGAGTCGGGTCGCGCTACCGGCAGACCAGGACCCTTCCCACCCGAAGCGAAGAGACCTTCGAGGTCACCGAGTTCGAGCCGGACCGCAGGCTATCGATCCGAGGTGACCTCGGGCCCTTGCACGGCGACGTCAGCTATCTCCTCGCACCGGCCGCGAGCGGAACTGCCCTCACCAACACGATGAACCTCCGGCCCTCTGGTCCGCTGCGGCTGATCGCGCCACTGGCTGCGTACCGCGTCAGGGCGGCGGTCGCCACGAACCTCGACACGCTCAAACAGATTCTGGAAACCAGCGGCCAACCCACCGGCGGATGAACGCAGACCTCTCATCTTTCAGCTGTCGGGATAGAGCCAGCCACGGAGCAGTCGGGTCGCTCGCGGCATAACGACCCAGGTCATGAGCGGTACGGTGACGCCGGTCGTGATCGCCAGTCTGAGAACCAGTGGGAGCCCGATGAGCATCGGGTTGAGGACTACGACCACAAGTGTGATCAAGGGAAAGATCGTGGCCCAGGTCAGTAGAGCCATCTTGTACCGCGGTGGTGGTGGGGCGCCGGGCCGGCCCGGATCGGTGAACCAGGTCTCGAGTCCGGTCAGGTACTGCCTGCGAACCGGGCCGATCACGTGCGGCTCTGCGCGCTCCAGCCAGGCGGCGTGCTCATCGGAGTCGAGCCAGGCCCGCAGATGGTCGCGGGTGTCGAACCGGTAGACTACGCGGTATTCGCCCGCGGAGGCGCTTTCGGGGCGGAACACCTCGACGCCTAGATGGCCCGGGAACCGCGTCGCTGCCGCGATGATGCCCTCGAGGAACTGCTCGTAAGAATGCTCGTGGCCCGGCTTCACCCGGCGCGTCACCACGCTGGTGACCGGGCCGGCCGCATCGTCGGCCGGCCTGCCCAAGCCGCCGCCCCGTGCGGGCGATGCCGGTCCGTTCCGATCTGGTCCGTTCTGACTTTGGGCGTCCACGCGATCAAGCCAAGCCCTGGTCCTTGAACTGGAGCAGTCCGATTGCATTTCCGCCCGGATCGACGAACCATGCCGACAGTGCGAAGCCGATATCGGCGACGCCGTCGACCGTACGCAGACCAGGCTGGTCGTACTCGGCGATCTCGACACCCCGAGCGCGCAGCTCGGCGACCTCGGCCACGACGTCGGCGACCCGCCAGCTCGCCTTGGTCTGCTCGTCGCCGATTCGTACGCTGCTCCGGGTCAGGACCAGCCGGCTGTCCCCGCCGCACCGGAATGTCACGAACTCGTCGGTTTCGATCAGGATTTCGAGCCTGATCTTGTCGCCGTGGAACTGCTTCGCGGCCACGAGATCAGTTGCCGTGAGCATCACATCGATCGGGAACTTCGCAAGCACGAGTTCTCCCTTGCGTATCGACCGTACGACAGGGTCATTGGCCGAGGGCCGCGATGACCAGCCGTGCGGCAGCGGCTCCGGAGTACTGCTGCTGCCCTGTGATCAGCAGACCGTCGCGTACAGCGTGGGGCCGGAAGCGGCCATGCACAATGAAGTTCGTGTCTGCCATAGCCCGTGCCTGGTCCTCGATGCGGAACGGCTGGATCCGCTGTCCGACGAACTCGTCGGCGTAGTCCTCCTCCGAGTTGGCGAACCCGGTCCACGTCTTGCCCTTCACGAGTAGGTCACCGTTGGTGAGCCTGGTCTTCAGCAAGATGCAGGTAGCGTGACAGACCACCGCGGTGATCCGCCCAGCCTCGTAGAAGGACACGGCGAGGTCATGGACTCGCTCGTCCTCGTTGAAGGTGTACATGGGTGCCTGCCCACCGACCATGAAGACCACGTCGTAGTCGTCGATCGACACGTCCGCCAGCGCCTTGGTCTGCTGGATCATCTTCATGTGGTCGGGGGAGTTGATGAATCCGAGCGTGATGAGGTCGGAGGCGGAGTAGCCGGACTTGTCGCGCGGGTCGCTCCACGGGTCAGCGGTCAGCTCGCCGCCGTCCGGACTGACGATATCGACGTCGTACCCGCGTTCGGTGAACTCCCGGTACGGGTGCGTGAGCTCGGCCCACCAGAAGCCGATCGGCCAACCGGTCTGGCCCGACACGGCCGGGTTGGAGGCGAGGAGAAGAATGCGCCTGCTGGTCAGCGCGTCGACGGTGCCTGTCACGCGGAGAGGCTATGCGAGATCGAGCGCCCTCGTATTGTACGTTCTTGCGGTCAGCGGGTAGCCGCCCGGAGAGACGCCGACATGGCGCTTGAAGTGCCGGCTGAAGTGGCTCAGGTCGAAGAAGCCGGTCTCGCTGGCGACGCGGCTCACGGGCAAGCCGTCCAGGAGCAGGCGCTTGGCGCGTCCGATGCGTACCTGGAGTTGGTACGCGTGCGGGGGCATACCTACTTCACTCTGGAACGATCGCGCCAGATGGAATGGGCTCAGGCCCACCAGCCGAGCCAATCCGTCCAGCGAGACGTCCTCGGCATGGTTGTCTTCCAGATAGGCACGCGCCAGGAGCACAGCGCGGCGTTGCCCGGGCTGCGACTCGCGGCCGGTCCGTGGGCGGGAGTGACGACCCACCAGGGCGACCAGCACCGACAACAGGTCGACGTCTCGGCCGAGCTGCGACGACCCAGCAGCGAACGCGGCCTGCAGTCGCTGGTACCGCACGACGAGGTCGGGATCGCGAAGCACGGCGTCGGCGAAGGTTGGCAGCGCTCGAGAGCGACCACGGATCGCCCCCGCCACGTCCCGGATCCGGTCCGGGCCGACGTACAGCACCTGGTAGCTGGTCGTATCCCGCCGGTCCTCGGGTTCCTCGGTCGCATGCACTTCGTCCGGCATCAGGACGCTGAGGCTGCCAGGCGGCACGAGAATCCAGCCTCCCCGGTACAGGTATCTGCTCGCCGATCCCGAGGCCAGGCAGAGTTGGTACTCCTCATGCGCGTGTTTGGGGGTCACGCCCGCGGGTCCGGGAGGGTACCGGTACCACTCCGCGAGGACGTCGCCGTGCTGGCGAGCCCGGACAAAGTGCGTGGCGCGACCGGTATGCGGACGACGCCGACCTCCCGAGGCGTCGGCCATGATCCGATGCTACCTGTGTTCCGCCAACCCCCTACCTCGTACTCCGCTGCGAGGGTGAGGGCCGAGCAGCGCCGGATAGTTGCCGGTTGCAACGTTGCGTACAGCCTGGACGGCCGGTCAAGGTGCTGCGGCCATGCTTTGAGGCTGGTCGGCCGTCCCGGTCCTCCGGCCGGCGGGTGACGGCGTTCAGCCTGGCAGGTCTTCGGGGCGCTTGGCGGCGAGCTTGCCTTGGAGCAGGCCGGTGGACTGGCCGACCTCGATGAGGTATCCGTCGGGGTCTCGCATGTAGCAGCGGATTTCGGCCTCGCGGTCGATCGGTGGCGTCACGAACTCGGCGCCCTTGGCCTTCCACTGGTCGTAGCAGGTCTGGATGTCGGCGACGCGCAGGTTCAAGAAGATCGAGGTCGTGTCGCCGGGTTGGTAGTCGACCACCGATATCCCTGGCTTGTCGGGTGTCGGCGGCCCGCCGGGGTTCATGATGATCCACGAATTGGACAGCCTGACGATGCACGGGTTCTCGTCCAGAACGACGGTGCCGCCAAGAACGCGCGAGTAGAAGTCGCGGGACCGCGCGACCTTGCGGACGGTGATGAACAACGTCACCAGAAACCCCTCGGCGGGCGTGGGGAGATTGGCGAAGTCGATGGCGGGCGTGGATTCAGTGGGTTCGGTCATGGTTGCTCCTGTTCGCGACGCCGGCGGACCCGCGCACGTGGGGCCCGGCGAGCAGTTTGTCCCGGCCTCCCTCGCGGCGGCGAGTCGTACGGATTCAACTCCCGTCCCGGGCACCCCACCCGCCCCGTGTGCCACGCATTGCGTCGCGTACCCCCTAGGTAGGGACCGGGGTCTAATACGCACTGTTCCCGATGTCGTATCACGGGCCTTAGCGCGATGCTCCGTGTATCAAACGGCAAATGGAATCGAGGACGCCATGCACCCGCTGTTCGTTGAACTGTTCATCAACACCGACCAGAGCGAGTTCCAGGCCGACGAGGAACGACGCCGAGCGCGCCGGACCAGGCGCAACCGGTCGCGGATGGCCATGACCGTACGCTCCCGCTCCAGCGCACCCACGCCTCGCGGTTCGTCCGGCTGACAATGCCGCCCGCGAACTCCGCCGGCGATGAACCCTCGAGGACACTGCGACGGCCGTGGAGGCACCTGTTGCCCTCGGCGCGAACCTCGCCGCCGGGCCGGACTGCCCCAACGCACTGCGGCCGAGGTCCGGGGACCGAGGCCGCAGTGCGTTGGGTGCTGCTTGGTCGTGGATCAGGTGAGGAGCTTGGCCTTGGCGCTCTGGAACTCGGTCTCGTCGATCACGCCGCGGTCGCGCAGGTCGGCGAGCTTGGCGATTTCGTCGGCAGGGCCTGACGGCGACCCGGCGGTCTCGCGGATGTATTGACGCATCGCCGTATCCGCCTGCTGCGCGTCCCGGGCCTCGCGCTGCCGCATCTTGCCGCCGCGCACGATCAGGTAGATGAGCACTCCGAGGTACGGAACGACGATGACCAGGATCGTCCACAGCGCCTTGCCCCAACCCGACAGGTCATCGCTGCGGAAGATGTCTGCGAACACCGCGATCAGCAGCCAGATCCAGATGAAGAACAAGAAGAACCACAACATCGACCAGAAGACTTGCCCGGTCCCGAACTCGGCGGCAACCATGACGACTCAACCCTCCGACTAGGTAGGTGGTGACAGACGCTGCTTGTCCATCATGGCGCTCATTCTGGCCGCGCCGAGCCGTTTTCGGTTGCGACTCGCTCGTCCCCGGGAGTTAGTAACTTCTTGACGTCCGAATGTCTAAGTCTGTAGGTGGGTAACCACCGCGAGAACCCGTCGGAGATGGTCGAAGCTTCGGACACCGACCGGTCTCGTCTACGCCGTCGGATCCGAGCCGAGGGCCGCATCCAGCAGGTCACCCAGCTGGTCGAGCTGATCGGCTGGCGCCGGGACCATGCCCAAGTCCGGCCTGGATCCCAACACCGTTCGGGTGCTGCGCTCGTCATACGGCATCGATGTCGCCGAGCGGCGCCCGCGCCACCTCGACACCGTCATCGATCGCGCATTCAGCCACGTGATCACCTTGTGCGATCGGGCTCGCGAGGTCTGCCCTGAGTTCGCCAACCACCCGCGTCGTTCCCACTGGAGCGTCCCGGATCCGGCGGCCGACGGGCGAGATGACACGGCCTCCCGTGCCGCTTTCGCGCGCGCCGCAGCAGACATCAACACCCGGATCAGATATCTGCTGCCTGTTCTCACCGCCACCGACTGATCGGAGGTTCAGCCGTGACCGCGCCAAACCGATACGCCAGCGTCCGCTACCTCGTGACGGACGTGCAGGAAGCCATCGACTTCTACACCGGTCACCTCGGCTTCACCCTGAAGACCAACCCCGGACCCGCATTCGCCGATGTGGTGTGCGGTCCGCTCAGGCTGCTCCTGTCCGGCCCGGCCACTTCCGGGGCCCGCGCGACCCCTGACGATGCAAAGGCCGCGGGCCGCAATCGCATCCATCTCGTCGTCGACGACCTGGATGCCGAGATCGCCCGGCTTCGCGACGCGAAGTTGTCCTTCCGGAGCGATCTGGTCTCCGGCCCGGGCGGGCGCCAGATTCTGATCGCCGACCCCGACGGCAATCTGATCGAACTGTTCGAACCATCCCACCGTCCGTGAGCGCAGGGGCCGACCTCGACCGGTGAGTCGGCGATTTCCGCCGGTTGGTGCGGGTTGACACGCGCGCGTCGGGCTGTAACAGTAAACCAAATGGTTCACCATCAGTTCGCGGCCCTGGGTGACCCGACCCGTCTGGCCATCGTCGAGCGGCTCGCCCGCGGGCCGACGTCCGCCGGTGACCTCGCGGCGCCGACGTCGCTGTCGCTGCAGGCCGTGCTCAAGCACGTCCGCGTGCTCGAGGAGGCGGGTCTGGTGAGGACGGTCAAGCGCGGCCGCGTACGCGAGTGCCGGCTGCGCGACGACGCGCTCGTCGCCGTGGCCACGTGGACCGCACAGCAGCAGGCGCTCTGGTCGACCCGGCTGGACGCTCTCGGCACCATCCTGGAGGACACGTGACCACCGCACCGCTCCTGTCGTTCGACCTCGACCGCACCTACCCCGCGCCGCCCGAGCGGGTGTGGGCCGCCTGGACCCGCGCTGACCTGCTGGAGCGCTGGGCCTGTCCCGACCCGGACTGGCGCGTGTCGACCTGTGAGGTCGACGCCCGCGAGGGCGGGGGCTACCGGCTGCGGTTCGGCCCCCGCCCGGCCGGCGACGCGTACAGCGAGACGGCGACCTTCGCGGTCTTCGAGCCCGTGGAGCGGCTCGTGCTCGACGTGCTCACCGCTGGGGAGGACATGGCCGAGCGCTCCCGCTGCACGGTGCTGCTCCTACCGGTCGAGGGCGGGACCCGGCTGGAGCTCACGGTCGAGGGCCTGTCGGGCGCGCTGACGGCCGAGCACATGCGGACGGGCTGGCAGTGGTGCCTGGAGGGCATCGCCGCGCAGCTCGGCGCCGCGGCCTGATCATGCCGTCTCGTACACCAGGTTCCCACGACGGTCACCTGGCCGGCGGCGACACCCACCGCCTCGCCGGTGTACTTCGTCCCACACCGATACCGACCTCCACTGGCTGTCGACCCGACGAGCCACCACTCCTACAACCTGAAGCGGACAACCGGCTGAGCGCGGTGATCCTCGACTCCACCGTGCCCCAGGCCCAGATCAGCATGCGGTCTACGTAGCCGGCACCGCGCGCGAAGTCCATCCCGCCGCCCTCGCAAAGCACCCGCCCACAGCGTTCCGTCCAGAGCGTGGTGCCCGGGCCTTCACGTCCGGCTGTGGTGGTCACGTGCCAGTCAACACACCCCGTACGCCAGTTACCGAATGACGGAGGAACGACATGAACAGCATGAAGGACACCGGGGTCGTCGCAGGCCTGGCATGGGGCCAGACCGGCCGCACCCACCGACTCCGCCGGCTCGCCGGCACCGGCCTCGTCGCCACGCTCGCCGCGATGGCGGCCACCACCCTCGCCGCTGCGCTTGCCCAGGCCGTTGGCGTCGACTTCGAGGTCCCCGATGGTGGCGAGGCGATCCCGTTGTCCGGGTTCGCCGTGGTGACCGGCTTCTTCTCGGTCGTGGGCATCGTCATCGCCGCCGCTCTTCTTCGTTGGACCGCTCGCCCCGCCAAGCGATTCGTGCAAACGGCTGTGTCGTTGACCGCGATCTCGTTGGTCGCGCCCCTGCTCTCCGATGCGAACACCGCTACCACCACCGCCCTGATCGGGCTACACCTCGTCGCTGCGACGGTGATGATCCCCGCCCTGGCGCGGAGCCTCCGCACCCGCACCGATTGACGATCGTTATCGGGACGGAGCATGCCGCGACGGTCGGCTGTCGCACAGCAATCTGTGACCACCGGCACCGGTGCCTGGGGCCCAACTGTATGATCTGTAGTACCCCTGGGGGGTATAGTGCGACATGCAGATCAGGCCCCGCGTTCAGGACCGAGTACCCGAGGTGATTGTGATGTCTTCGACCGGCAAGCCGAGCCATGAGCACGACTCGATCTTGGGCGGACAGCTGACGCACGGACCTCACGCGACCCATGTTCACGATGACGGTGGCGCCCATGGGCAAGGTGGGCACGGTGGGCATGGTGGGCATGACAAGCACGCGGGGCATGACCCGGAGATGTTCCGGCGGAAGTTCTGGCTGAGCCTGCTGCTGACGCTGCCGATCGTGGCGACCAGCGAGATGGTGATGGACTGGTTCGGCTACAGCCTGGACTTCCCGGGGATCGACTGGATCGGCCCTGTCCTCGGTTCGGTCGTGTTCTTCTACGGCGGCTGGCCGTTCCTGGTCGGCGCTGTTCGCGAGGCGCGCGACCGGGCGCCCGGGATGATGCTGCTGATCTCGATGGCGATCACGGTCGCGTACGTCGCGTCGATGACCACGAGTCTCGGCGCCTTCGACCTGGACTTCTGGTGGGAGCTGGCGGCGCTGGTCACCATCATGCTGCTGGGCCACTGGCAGGAGATGAAGGCGATCGGCCAGGCGCAGGGCGCGTTGGCCGCGCTGGCGGCACTACTTCCGGACGACGCCGAGCGGATCACGGCCGACGGCGTCGAGCAGGTAGCGGTGACCGATCTCGCGGTCGATGACGTCGTCCTGGTGCGGTCGGGCGCGCGGGTGCCGGCCGACGGTGTGATCGTCGAGGGATCGGCCGAGCTGGACGAGTCGATGATCACCGGTGAGTCGCGCCCGGTGTCGCGTGGTCCTGGTGGCCGGGTGGTCGCCGGTACGGTCGCGACGGATTCCGCGATCCGGGTACGCGTACAGGCGGTCGGTGACGACACCGCGCTCGCCGGGATCCAACGGCTGGTTGCCGAGGCACAGGAGTCCCGCGGTCGCGCTCAAGTCCTTGCCGATCGCTTCGCGGCGATGCTGTTCTACATCGCGACCGCCGCCGCCGCGGTCACGTTCGTGACCTGGTGGCTGCTGGGTGACCTCGACGGGGCTGTGGTGCGCACGGTGACCGTACTGGTGATCGCCTGCCCGCATGCACTCGGCCTGGCGATCCCGCTGGTGATCGCGTTGTCGACCGCGGTGGCGGCGAAGGCCGGCATCCTCGTCAAGGACCGGCTGGCGCTGGAGCGCATGCGGCACGTCGACGCAGTGCTGTTCGACAAGACCGGCACGCTGACCAAGGGCGCGCACACCGTTACGGGTGTCGCCGCCGCCGACGGTCTGACCGAGGACGACGTGTTGCGGCTGGCCGGTGCGGTCGAGGCAGACAGCGAACACCCGCTGGCGCGGGCGATCGTCAGCGCTGCGGACGCGCGCGGGCAGCACGCCGCTGCGGCCGGGTTCCAATCGCTCACCGGGCGCGGCGTTCGAGCGGTCGTCGACGGGGTCGGCTATGCGGTCGGTGGACCTGCCCTCCTTCGTGAGCTCGAGTCGTCGGTTCCCGACATCCTGCTCGACCAGGCCGAGGTGTGGTCGAAGCGCGGCGCCGCCGTGCTGTACCTGCTCCGGCTCGACACGGGCGCGCCGCCGCAGGTGCTGGGTGCGATCGCCCTCGAGGACGAGGTACGCCCCGAGGCGCGGGACGCCATCGAGGAGCTGCGGTCCGCCGGTGTACGCAAGATCGTCATGATCACCGGCGACGCCCGTCCGGTCGCGGAGGCTGTTGCCGCGGACCTGGGTTTCCGGCCGGGTGTTGACGAGGTGTTCGCCGAGGTGCTGCCCGCCGACAAGGATCACGCGGTCAGCGAGTTGCAGGCGCGCGGGCTGAAGGTCGCGATGGTCGGCGACGGTGTCAACGACGCCCCGGCGCTGGCGCGTGCCGATGTCGGCATCGCGATCGGCGCGGGCACCGATGTCGCGATCGAGTCCGCCGGTGTGGTGCTCGCGTCGTCCGACCCGCGCGGGGTTGTCGGTGTCCTGCGGCTGTCCAAGGCGTCGTACCGCAAGATGGTCCAGAACCTGGCCTGGGCGGCGGGCTACAACGTTCTCGCGATCCCGCTCGCTGCGGGCGTCCTGGCCCCGGTCGGGATCACGCTGAGCCCGGCGATCGGCGCGGTACTCATGTCGGCGTCGACCATCGTGGTCGCGCTCAACGCGCAGCTGCTCCGAAGGGTGGATCTGACGCCGGGCAAGTGATCACCGGTTGTTGGAGGCAACGATCCCGCACTGTGGCAGGCTGCCCGGTGTGTTCTGCCGCGTTTGGGCGTACGACGTACCCGCCGACTCGATGGAAGTTCATCAAGGCCTACGGCTCGGCCGGTGACTGGGCGAGGCTGTTCGCCCGAGCCGAAGGATTTGTCCGGACCGAGTTGTACCGCAGCGCCGAGGCGCAGGCGCGCTTCGTCACGGTCGATGTATGGAGCAACGAAGCGGCGTGGCAAGCCTTTGTCAACCGCTGGGGCGCGGCGTACGCGGTGCTCGAGCCGCTGGCTGCCGGCGGGACGCTCCTGGTCGAGGGCTCGCAGGAGTAACGGTCTCGACCAGGAGGCCCGGTCGGACCTCAGGCAGCGTGCTGAACGCTCTCGAGCTCCGCATCGAAGTCGGCGACCAGACGGTCGACCAGATCGTAGCGGTCCTCCGCGACGGCCATGTTCACGCGCTCGGCGTACGACTGCTCCAGCTCGCGGATCTGGGTGGCGGGGGTTTCGGCGACGTTCATCGTTCTCTCTCGATCGGTAGTAAGTACGGCCGGATTTTCGGTGTGGAGCCTCCGTTCCGCACGACCCGCCGGGCGATCGAGGCTCCACTCCTATTCAACTAGAGGACCGAGCGGCATCCTCCCGGAACACGGTCCGGCCGCTCGTGAATTCAGTCACAAGAGGCCGCGGGGGGAGCGCTCGGGTCGGGTGACCATGCTCATCCGGTGAGGGTGAGGTTCGGTGTTGGCCGGGTGACAAGAGTGGGGGCTGATCAGGTTGTCCGCGTACGAGGAGGATTCGGTATGGCTGTCGACACTTTCATGGTGTACGTCGGGGTGTATCCCGACGTGTACGCCGCCGAGGCTGACTACAAGCGGGTGAAGGACCTGCACTCCGAGGCCCACCTGCTCGACGCCTATGACGCGGCGGTGATCGAGCGCCGCGACGACGGCAAGGTCAAGATCGTCAAGAAGCATGAGACGCCTACTCGCGCCGGCGGAGTCCTCGGCGGTGGAGTCGGGCTGGCCACGGGCCTGGTGGTCGCGCTGTTCCCGTTCGCCGCGATCGGGAGCGGGCTGCTGGCGGCGACGACGGTCGGCGGCTCGCTACTGGGCGCGCTGGCCGGGCATGCGGTCGCCGGGATGAGCCGGGATGATCTCAAGGAACTCGGCGAGTCGCTCGACGAGGGCGAGGCGGGGCTTATCGTGGTCGGCGTCCTGGAGATGGGCTCGAAGATCGAGAAGGCGATGGAACGGGCAGAAAAGATGAAGGCCAAGGAGCTCAAGGCAGACCCGGCCGACATCGAGCGGGACGCGCAGACCGCCGCCCCCAGTGAGGCGCCCGCCGGCGAGTAACGAGCCCCGGAGAATCCTGAGGAGAGAACCAGTGGCCATCACCGATCCGGCTCAGACCTCCGATGATCTGGTGGCAAGGCTGGCCGGTCCCACCGCGGACGAAGTCGCCGCCATGGATGCCTGGTGGCGGGCCAACAACTACCTGACCGTCGGGCAGATCTACCTGATGGCCAACCCACTGCTGACCGAGCCGCTGGCGTCGGAGCACATCAAGCCGCGGCTGCTGGGACATTGGGGCACCAGCCCGGGCCTGTCGTTCATCTACGTACACGCGTCGCGACTGATCCAGCACACCGGGCAGCAGATGGTGTACCTGGCCGGGCCGGGTCACGGGGGCCCGGCGCTGGTCGCTGCGGGCTATCTCGAGGGCACGTACACCGAGATCTACCCGCGGGTGACCCAGGACGCGGAGGGCATGCGTTTGCTGTTCCGGCAGTTCTCCGCACCCGGTGGGATCCCGAGCCATGTCTCGGTGCCGACGCCGGGGTCGATCCACGAGGGTGGTGAGCTGGGCTACGTCCTCGTTCATGCATTCGGTGCGGTGATGGACAACCCTGACCTGATCGCGCTGGCGGTGGTCGGTGACGGCGAGGCCGAGACCGGCCCGCTCGAGGGGTCGTGGAAGGGGATCTCGTTCCTCAACCCGGCCCGGGACGGCGCCGTACTGCCGATCCTGCATCTGAACGGCGCCAAGATCGCCGGCCCGACGGTGCTCGCCCGCAAGGATCCCGCCGAGGTGCGGTCCCTGCTGGAGGGCCACGGATACGACGTCATCGAGGTGGCCGGCGACGACCTGCCGGGAATGCACATCCGGTTCGCCGAGGCCCTGGCCCGGGCGTGGGCGGCGATCCGGGGGATCCAGGCCGCCGCCCGCGGCGGAGACTGGGATGGGACACGTCCGCGCTGGCCGCTCATCGTGCTCCGGACCCCGAAGGGCTGGACCGGCCCCGACGTGGTCGACGGGGTACAGGTGCTGGGCACCTGGCGCGCCCATCAGGTGCCGTTGTCCGGTGTGAGAGGCAACGAGGAGCATCTTCGGCTGCTGGAGTCGTGGCTGCGGTCCTACCGGCCCGAGGAACTGTTCGACGAGTCGGGGACGCCCCTCGAGGTGGTACGCCGGGCCAATCCCTCCGGTGATCTGCGGATGAGCGCCACACCGCACGCGAACGGCGGCCTTCTCGCGCGGGACCTGGACCTGCCCGACTTCCGCGACTACGGGATCGATGTCGCCGTACCCGGCGGCGGCCGGGCGGAGTCGACCCGCAAGCTCGGTGAGTTGATGCGCGACATCTACAGCCGCAACCCGGACCGGTTCCGGCTGTTCTGTCCCGACGAGACCAACAGCAACCGCCTGGGCGCGGTGTTCGACGTCTCGGACCGCGCGTTCGCCGAGCGGGTAACCGGCGACGACGTCGCGCTGTCGCGGGACGGGCGGGTGATGGAGGTACTGTCCGAGCACAACTGTCACGGATGGCTGGAGGGTTACACGCTGACAGGCCGGCACGGCTGGTTCGCCACCTACGAGGCGTTCGCCATGGTCAGTGCCTCACAGACCATTCAGCACAGCAAGTGGCTGCAGGAAGCCGACCACCTGGACTGGCGGGCGAAGATCCCCAGCCTGAACATCCTGCTCACGTCGACCGCCTGGCGTAACGACCACAACGGCTTCAGCCACCAGGGCCCGGGCCTGATCCAGAACGTGATCACCCAGCGCGGCAACGTCGGCCGGGTCTACCTGCCGCCGGACGCCAACTGCCTGCTGTCCGTCGCCGACCACTGCCTGCGGTCTCGGTCGTACGTCAACGTCGTCGTCATCGACAAGCAGCCGCAGCTGCAGTGGCTGTCCATCGACCAGGCGATCGAGCACTGCACCCGCGGCGCCAGCATCTGGCCCTGGGCCGGTTCCGACGACAACACCGGGGACCCGGACATCGTGATGGCCTGTGCCGGTGACGTGGTGACCATGGAGACCGTGGCCGCCGCCCGCATCCTCAGGGAACGTCTCCCGGGCCTGCGGACCCGGGTCGTGAACGTGGTCGACCTGATGTGCCTTCCGAGGCCCAAGGACCACCCCCACGGCATGGACGAAACCCTGTTCAACGAGCTGTTCACCGACCATGTCGACGTCGTGTTCGCCTTCCACGGCTACCCGGGCGCCATCCATCAGCTGGTGCACGGCCGTCCCGACGCGGACAGGTTCCGGGTCCGGGGCTTCGTCGAGGAGGGCACGACCACGACGCCGTTCGACATGGTGGTCCGCAACCGCGCCTCCCGCTACCACCTGGTGATGGACGCCATCAACAACGCCCGCCGCACCCCGGCCGGCGCCGGCGAGCTCAAGGCGTGGTGCCAGGAGCGGCTCGAGGCCCACGAGGCGTACGTCGTGGAGCACCTGGAGGACATGCCGGAGGTCCGCGACTGGGTGCTCGGCGACTGGGCCGACAGGGGCTGACGGGGGCTCGCGCGTTCTGTAATTCGTGCATCGCGATGCGTGATGGGTCTGGCGGACCTCTGGGGCCGGGTGGATTATGAGAAGGGACCACATGGCGGCTCGAGGGGGCGATTGTCATGAGTGGTCGGCGGGTGATTCGTGCCGCAGCCTCGAGGAGGCTCCGGGGCGGCCTCACGTATCTTGCGGCTGCCGCATTGGCTCTGCCGCTGCTCGCCGCGTGCGGCGAGGAGAGCAGCACGCCCACCCTCAACTGGTACATCAATCCCGACAACGGCGGGCAGTCGCGCCTCGCGAAGAAATGCGCCCCGGACGGTGGCCCGTACAAAGTGGATATCCAGACGCTGCCCAACGACGCATCGCAACAGCGCGAGCAGTTGGTGCGGCGCCTGGCGGCGAAGGACAGCTCCATCGACGTGATGAGCCTGGATCCGCCCTTCGTGGCCGAGTTCGCCAACGCCGGCTTCCTGCATGAGTTCTCCAAGCAGGACGAGGCAACCTTCACCAGCGGCGTACTCGCCGGCCCGCTGAAGACGGCGTACTGGGGCGGCAAGCTCGTCGCGGCGCCGTTCTGGGCCAACACCCAATTGCTGTGGTACCGGAAGGCCGCCGTGGCCGCGGCAGGAGTCAACCCGGCCTCGCCGGACTTCACCTGGGATCAGATGATCAAGGCGGCGGAGAGCCAGAACAAGGTGATCGCCGTCCAGGCCAACCGGTACGAGGGCTACATGGTCTGGATCAACGCCCTGGTCGTCTCGGCCGGGGGCGAGATCATCACCAACGTCGAGGCCGGCAAGAACGCGACGCCGGCGATCAACTCTCCGGCCGGCGACGCGGCCGCTGACGTGGTCGGTGAGCTGGCGCGGTCCAAGGCCGCACCGCCCGCGATGTCCAACGCGACCGAGGAAGAGGCCCGCTCGGCGTTCCAGAGCGACCGCGGGATGTTCATGGTCAACTGGCCGTACGTGTACAGCGCCGCGCAAGCCGACGTGAAGGCTGGTGCCGCCCAGCAGGCCGTGGTCGGCGATATCGGCTGGGCTCGCTACCCGGCGGTCATGGCAGGCAAGCCGAGCAAGCCGCCGCTGGGCGGTATCAATCTCGCAATCGGCGCCTACACCAAATACCCCGATCAGGCGCTTGCCCTGGTCAAGTGCGTGACATCACTTCAGAACAACATCGACTACATGCTCGACGCAGGAAACCCGGCGGCAAAGGGTGCGGCGTACGACGATCCCAAGGTTCGCCAGGCGTATCCGATGGCATCGCTGATCCGCGAGTCGATCAACGATGCCGGGCCGCGGCCCATCACGCCGTACTACAACGACGTGTCGACGTCGGTACAGATCAACTGGCATCCGTCCACCGACGTCACCGCCCCCCAGACCCCCGAGAAGACCGCGACCTTCATGACCGAGGTTCTGCACGGTCAGCGGCTCCTGTGAGCTGACCCGAAGCGTCCCAGGGAGGGACCGATGGCCGTCAACGAGCAACCCGGCACCGCGACGCTGCCGACGACGACACCGTCGGATGCTGCACCGGTTCCAGTGCCGATGTCGGACCGCACCCGGCACGAACGACGGCTCGGCCTACTGCTGTCCGCGCCCGCCTTCGTTGTGATGGTACTGGTGACCGCCTACCCGCTGGTGTACGCGGTCGTCCTGTCGCTGTACAACTACCGGCTGACCGACCCGGAGGGACGCTCCTTCGTGGGCCTGTCGAATTACGGGACCGTGCTGACTGATCCGGTCTGGTGGACCGACTTCGTGACCACGTTCATCATCACCGCGGTCAGCGTCGCGGTCGAACTCGTCCTCGGATTCGCGTTCGCGTTCGTGATGTACCGGATCATCCGTGGCCGCTCGCTGGTGCGCACCGGGATCCTGCTCCCGTACGGGATCATCACGGTGGTCTCGGCCTACATCTGGCGGTATGCGTTCCAGCTGGACTCGGGGTTCATCAACCAGTGGTTCGGCCTCGGCGACTACAACTGGTTCGGCCAACGCTGGTCCTCGTTGTTCGTCATCACTTTCTCCGAGATCTGGAAGACAACGCCGTTCCTCTCGCTGCTGCTGCTGGCCGGCCTGGTCCAGGTGCCGTGGGACCTGCAGGAGGCGGCGTCGGTCGACGGCGCCACCGCGTGGCAGCGGCTCTGGAAGGTGACGCTGCCGAACATGAAGGCGGCTATCATGGTCGCGCTGCTGTTCCGTACCCTGGACGCCTGGCGCATCTTCGACAACCCGTTCATCATGACGGCCGGCGCGAACAAGACCGAGACGCTGTCCTTCCTTGCCTACCGGCAGAACGTCACGCTGCTGAACCTCGGCGTCGGATCGGCGATCTCGGTGCTGCTGTTCTTGACTGTGGTGATCATCGCGTTCATCTTCGTCAAGGGCTTCAGGACCGACCTCTCGCAGGTCAGGGGTGATAAGTGATGGGCGGCAGGAGAAGCAACTGGTGGACCGGCTGGGGTCTCCTCATCCTGGTCTGGGCACTGTTCCCGATGTTGTGGATGGTGTCGTTGTCGTTCAAGGACCCGGCCACGTTCCGCAGTGCGACGCCGACGTTCTTTCCGCAGAAGTGGGTGTGGACGAACTACGACACCGTGTTCAGCGACAGCCTGTTCACCAGCGCGCTGCGCAACTCCATCGGCATCGCGCTGATCGCAACGGTGCTGTCGGTCATCGTCGCCATGTTCGCCGCCTACGCGATCGCGCGCCTGGAGTTCCCGGGTAAGAAGTTCCTGTTGTCGATGGCGTTGGCGATCGCGATGTTCCCGCAGGCGGCGCTCGTCGGCCCGCTGTTCAACATGTGGCGCAACCTCGGCATCTACGACACCTGGATCGGCCTCATCATCCCGTATCTCACCTTTGCGCTCCCACTGTCCATCTGGACGATGTCAGCGTTCTTCCGGCAGATCCCCTGGGAGATGGAGCAGGCCGCCCAGGTCGACGGCGCAACCGCCTGGCAGGCGTTCCGGAAGGTGATCGTCCCGCTGGCCGCACCCGGTGTGTTCACGACGACCATCCTCACCTTCTTCTTCTGCTGGAACGAGTTCCTGCTGGCGATCTCGCTCACGTCGACCGACAAGGCCCGGACCGTACCCGCAGCACTGTCGTTCTTCACCGGCGCTTCGCAGTTCCAGTCCCCGGTGACCGCAATCATGGCGGCGTCGGTGGTCGTCACCATCCCCGTCGTCATCCTGGTGCTGGTCTTCCAGCGCCGGATCGTAGCCGGTCTGACCGCAGGTGCCGTCAAGGGCTGACCCGCCCGCAAGGCCTGTCCAGGAAGGAGATGTTGGCTGTGGCAGCCATCAGCATGAGGAACATCGTCAAGCAGTACAGTGATGGGTTCCTGGCCGTCAAAGACGTCAGCATCGAGGTCGCCGATGGGGAGTTCGTCATCCTCGTCGGGCCTTCGGGGTGCGGCAAGTCGACGGTCCTGCGGATGATCGTCGGCCTGGAGGACATCACATCGGGCGACATGCTCATCAACGGCGAACGCGTGAACGAGAAGGCACCGCGCGATCGCAATCTGGCGATGGTGTTCCAGAACTACGCGCTCTACCCGCACCTGAACGTCTTCGAGAACATCGCGTTCCCGTTGCGGCTGAAGAACGTACCGGACGCCGACGTCAAGGCCCAGGTGGAGGAGGCCGCCGACGTGCTCGAACTCACCGAGCACCTGAAACGCAAGCCGGCCAACCTGTCCGGAGGACAGCGTCAGCGAGTCGCCATGGGCAGGGCCATCATCCGCAAGGCCGACGCGTTCCTGTTCGACGAGCCGCTGTCGAACCTGGACGCGAAACTACGTGGACAGATGCGCACGGAGATCTCCCGCATGCAGCGGCGTCTGGGCACCACCACGGTGTACGTCACCCACGACCAGACCGAAGCGATGACCCTGGGGGACCGAATCGCGGTACTGCGCAAGGGCGTGCTGCAGCAGATAGGCTCACCGCACGACCTGTACGACTCTCCGGCGAACTTGTTCGTCGCCGGATTCATCGGGTCACCCCCGATGAACTTCATCCCCGGCCGCGTACACGACAGTGCGATCGAGACCCCGTTCGGCGACATCGCGGCGACAACCGAGAGGCTAAAGGGCTCGGCCGGTCACGAGCTGGTCATCGTCGGCATCCGGCCCAACCATTTCGAGGACGCCGCGATCGTCGGTCCTAAGGAACGTCCGCACGGGCAGTCGTTCACCGCCAAGGTCGACGTTACCGAGTGGCTCGGAGACGAGCTGTACGCCTACGTTCCTTATGACGCTCCGAAGGACGTCACTGTGCAGCTGAAGGAACTGCAGCGAGAGCTCGACAGCGAGCAGCTGCGCACCCAGCTGGTCGTCGTCCTCGACGCCCTGAGCAAGATCACCGACGGCAGCACGACGGAGCTGTGGTTCGACACCGAGCAGATCCATATCTTCGACCCGGCGACCGGGGACAACCTCACCCACTACGCCGCCGCGCCTCAGCTCAGCGCGCCATCGAGCGATGGGCCGGCCAGCCCCCACAAGCGAGCCACGGCCGGCCAGGCCGAGGACTGACCAGACAGACAGCACAGCTCATTCGGCGACGATGGTGACCGGGACGTTCCCTGGGTCGCCGAAGAGTAGGGGCATGCGCGGTGCGACGCGTCTATCAGTTTCTGCCCGACCTCGCCGGTGAGGTGCTCGGGGAGCTCGACGCGAAGGGTGGCCGCCAGTGCGAAACCCGGGCCGTTGGGGACGAGGCTGACCTCGGCTGTCACGGCGGCATCTTTGGCGTCCAGTCCGCGGCTTTGCGCGATGAGATCCATCGTCGTGGCGAAACACGCGGCCCAGCCCGCGGCGAACAGTTGCTCGGGATTGGTGCCGTCGCCCGAGCCGCCCATCTCCATCTGTTTGGGGAACGCGAGCGTGACATCCAGCCGGCCGTCCGAGCTGACGGCCCGGCCGTCGCGGCCGGACGATGTTGCGATTGCCGCGCACGCAGGATTCATGTCGTCCACGATGAGCGACGCCCAGAACCGGCTCAATTACCTCTTAGGTGCAGCCGATGGCGTTACCTGGTTGGTAATGGCTGATCGGCGCATCCGCGACAGCTTCGTGGAGACCGGTCGTGCGCGTCCCAGCCGTCAACTGCTGCTGCACCTGTCACAACACCTCGACCTGCCGATCGCCGAACGCAACCGTTTGCTCCTGGCGGGTGGGTTCGCTCCGGTGTACCTCGATCGACCGTACGACTCCGAGGCGATGCGGCCGTTGCGCGAGTCGCTGCACCAATTGCTCGAGGCACACATGCCCAACCCGGCGCTGATCATCGACGGCCTGTGGAACCTGATCGACACCAATGACGCGGCGTCACTGCTGTGGGCAGGTGTGGATCCCGAGCTGCTCAGACCTCCGGTCAACATGCTGCGGTTGTCCGTTCATCCGGGTGGCCTGCCGAGCGTCTCGTCCATGACCGCCGCCTGCAACGTTCCACTGATCCGCCAACTGAAGCGCCGGAGCCGGGACAACGCCGACGATGAGCTCGCGAAGTTGATCGATGAGGTCGAGTCGTACCTGCCCGATGACCTACCGGCCTCCGCTGCCCAACAGCCGATGGTCACCATGGACCTTCGTACCCGGCTGGGCGAGGTCCGTCTGTTCACCCTGATCGCGACCATCGGCGCCCCGCTCGAGGTGACCGCGGCGAGCCTTGCGATCGAGACCTTCCTCCCGGCCGATGCGGCCGGTGCGGCCAGGCTGCGCGAACTGGCCGGACTCGGCTGAGGCCGGCCTCACGTCCCGTCCGTCCCTTCCCGGCGGCCCATCGCGAGAACGTCCGCGACCGGGCCGAGATGGCGGAGCTTGTCCGGGTTGATGACCGACCGGATCGTCTGGATCATTCCGTCGGCGATGTCGAGCGCGAACACGTTGACGAGACTGCCGTCGGCGGTACGCAGAACCGCACCGGGCTGGCCGTTGACCTGATGCATCTCCACGGCGATTCCGTGTATGTCCACCTGCCGGCTCATCGCCATGAAGAGGCGGGCGACGCGGTCCACGCCGACGATCGGCATGCTCCACTGCGGCGCCTTACCGCCACCGTCGCCGTACACCACGACGTCTTCGGCGAGCATCTCCACCAGTCCGCCGAGATCGCCATCGGTGAAGGCGGAGAAGAAGCGATTCGCGAGGGCATCGCGTTGCTCGCGCGATGCCTCGAACCGCGGCTTGTCCGCCTTCACGTGTCGCCGGGCTCGTGCGGCGAGCTGGCGGCAGTTCGCCTCGCTCTTGTCGACGATGCCGGCGATCTCGTCGTAGCCGTACCCGAACACGTCATGCAGGAGGAACACGGCCCGCTCGACCGGGTTCAGTCGTTCCAGTACGAGCAGAAACGCCATCGACAACGAGTCGGCCTGTTCGGCCTGCTGCGCGGGATCGTTGCCGCCGTCGTCGGTCAGTAGCGGTTCGGGCAGCCACTGGCCGATGTACGCCTCACGGCGCTTTGGTGCCGAACGCAACTGATCGATCGACAGCCGCGTAACGACAGCGGACAGGTACGCCTTCGGCGAGCTGATCTGTACGTCGTCGCCGAGGGCCTGGTGATAGCGGATGAACGCCTCCTGGACGACGTCTTCGGCCTCGCTCGCGCTGGCGAGCATCCGGTACGCGATCGAGAACAACAACGGACGGAGCTCCTGGAACTCCGCGGCACCCGCGCGCCGGCGCGCGTTGTGCGGCTGCGTCATGCGGGCGCCTCGGACGATCTGCCGTCATGATAGGTCAGGCCGTGGCGGAAGCCGTCGCGCCAGGTCGACCACATCGGACGCCAGCCGAGCTCGCGCCTGGCCTTCTCGTTCGACGCACCTCTGGCTTGGGTCATCCACCGCACCGTAACCTCTCCGGCGGCCAGCCGGCCCACCCAGACCGGCAGGCGCAGCGGCGGCTTCGCGCCGACAGCCTGAGCGACGTCGGGCAGCCATACCGATACCGGTGCCGGCTCGTCGTCGACGACGTTGTAGATGCCACGCCGACCGTGTTCGACCGCGGCCACCGTCGCGGCGGCGGCGTCATCGAGGTGGATCCACGACCAGACTCCCGCGCCAGAGCCGATGATCGGCAGCCGGCGCTTGCGGATCATCTCGACCAGCGACTCCGATGCGCCCGGGCCGTAGAAATTGCCGTACCGCAGGACGATTCCTTCCAGCGGTGCCGCCGGGACCTCCCGGTCGAGGAACTGCAGGCCCGCGATCGACTCCACCTGGTTCTTCGCCGGATGCGGGTCGAACGGTTCGTTTTCAGTCTTGACCGGGCCACCCTCGCGTATGTTCGACCAGCCGGTGTAGCTCTGGGCAACGAACTTCTCGACGCCGGCGGCCTGTGCCGCGGCCAGCAGATGTTCGGTTCCCGTCGTACGCAACCGGTTGGTCATGGCGAACCACTTGTCGAAGTTGCGCAGGTCCGGCTTGCCTGCCAGCGCGGTCATCTGATGCACGATCGCGTCCGGATGCGCTCTGGCGACAGCCTCGCCCACTGCGACCGCATCCAGACCATCGACGACCACCGGATTGGCGCCCAGGGCGCGCAGGTCGTCGAGTTTGGCCGGGCCGCGGGTCGACGCCGTCACCTGATGTCCACGAGCGACCAGTTGCGGGATCAGACGCCGGCCGATCGCGCCGGTAGCACCTGCCACGAAGACACGCATATCTCTCACTCCTCAGCGACTATCTGTCTGACAGCCCCTGAGACGAGACGGCCCCGCCCCCTGTGACACGTGTCTGTATCGCCACGCTCAGCCGGGGAGGAGGTCAGGGCACCTGGGCCACAGAACGGGCACCAGTGCGACGACAGGCCCCGGTCGTGGTCAACTTCTCCAGAACGGGTATCAAGAGAGCGCGTGATCGACGGGGATTCGGTTACGTGGAGTGGCAGGTCAGTGACTCGGGCGTGCGTGGTGGAGACGACGGACGGGTCGGAGAGAGGGGTGGATGAGATGGGTGTCCAGGAAGATATCGAGCGGCTCACGTCCGGCATCCGTGCCGCACAGCACGAGGTGAATCCCTGGCTCGATCGCTTGGCGGCCGGCCAGCTCTCCGCCGAGGATTTCGACAAGCACACCAAGCGGGCCCAGGACCGGATGGCGGCGCTGGAGTACGAACTGGACCTGCTTCGGACCCAGCCGGGTGATCTGCCGGCGACCGAGCTCGATGTGCTCATCGCGGACGTCGAGAGCAGCCTGATGGATGCCCGGCGCAGGCAGATCCTGCTTGGGGCGAACACGTTCTCGGGGGTGCCGGTCGGCGCGGCCGCACACCGGGTGGTGACCGAGCAGATCCGCGAGCTCGACGAGACGCTGGCACGGTTGAAGTCGCAGCGTGACGAACGCATCCGGTTCACCCGGCGAGCGCTCTTCCACCTCGAGCGAGCGGTCGTGGACCAGGTCATCGACCAGCCGACCATGGACCGGCTCCGTCCGTACCTGGAGTGATCGGGCGGCTGTCGTCACCGTCTGCACCCGCCGGCGCACGACGGACATCCTTCGGGTGTGTCGTGACGAGGTACGGGGTACAGGCGCGGGATGCGACTTGGAGTGCTGGACATCGGGTCGAACTCGGCGCAGTTGCAGATCGTCGACGGTTCGGCCGGCGGGCCGCCGCTGCCCGCACACGCGATCAAGGAACCGACGCTGCTCGGCGAGGCGACCCTGCCGGACGGCTCGATCGGTCCGGACGGCATCGGCCGTGTGGTCGAGGCGGTATCGCGGACCGTGCGGACGGCGACGCTTCTCGATGTCGAGCACCTCTACCCATTCGTCACCTCTGCGATCCGAGACGCCTCGAACCGGGAGATGGTGCTTGACGAGATCCAGGCCGCCACCGGCCTGCGTCCGCAATACCTGTCCGGTGACCAGGAGGCGCGGCTGACGTACCTGGCGGCGCACCGCTGGTACGGCTGGTCTGGGGGACGACTGCTGTTGTTCGACATCGGTGGCGGATCGATGGAGCTCGTGCTCGGCCGGGATGTCGAACCACATCTGGCGATCTCGCTGCCGCTGGGCGCCGGCCGGCTCACCCGCGAGCTGCTCCCCGGAGATCCGCCCGGTCGGCGTCACCTGAAGGGGCTGCGGCACCATGTGCGCGACACCCTCGGCGAGGTCGTCGACCGGCTGCGCTGGGAGGGTGATCCGCGCCGGGTCGTCGCCACCTCGAAGACGTTCAAACAACTGGCGCGACTCGCGGGTGCGCCCGCACAGCGCAAAGGTCCGTTCGTGAAACGGACCCTGCGGCGCCGAGACGTACAGGACTGGATCCCGCGGCTGGCGGCGCTGCCGGCATCCGAGCGGGCGGCACTGCGCGGGGTGTCGAGGTCGCGGGCCCGGCAACTGCTCGCCGGTGCGGTGGTCGCGCACGCGACGATGACTGCACTCGACGTGAAGTACCTGGAGATCTGCCCGTGGGCGCTGCGCGAGGGCATCGTGCTGCGGCACCTGGAGCAGGCAGCCGGTCCCGGACCCCTTCCGCTCCAGGCCCTGCAACCGTTGCAGCAATTGCAGCAATTGCAGCTGGCGCAACCGGTGCGTGCCGCGGTCGCGGAGCCGAACGCCACGGTCACCGCACTGGAACGCCACGGCGGCTAGTGTCAGGTGACATCCCCAACTCAGCAGCTTGCGCCTGCTCTGGAAATCGACACCCGACTCACCGAGATCGAGCGCAGCTTGAACCTGCTGCTCAACATCACGCCGGTCAATGCAGCAGAAGCATGGGCGGACTTCGAACGCAGTGATTTCGGAACGGTCCCGACGCTCCGGCTCAGATCGCTTGAATTCGAGCCGGACATGGTGCGACGTGATCTCTACAGCCTCGAGATCGAGAACGTAAGCGACCCTGCGCTGCACTCACTCCTGCGGGCGAAGCGAGACGAGATAGCAAGACAGATCACGGCCTTGGAGGATCGCGACACTTCACGGTTCGTGTACGGGTCGTTGCAGCTGTACGGGGGGATCGCCCAGCCTCTCGCGTCGGCCGCGGAGGAACTGCTCGAGACCATCCCAGCGCAAACTGCCAGCATCCGCAGCGTCACGGCCGGGGCGTTCGCGGAGGCGGCTCATGCGGAGTTCGAGCGATACCGTGCCGTGTATCCGGACTTCCCGGCGCACCTCGAGGTGCGCGACGACATCTCCGAACTGATGGTGTCGTTCGGCCGGCTGCTGATCCCAGAAACCGCTACTTTCAGGGCGGACCGCGTCGAGCCCCTGCTACATCACGAGATCGGCACCCATGTCGTCACCTACCAGAACGGCGCCAGCCAACCCCTGACGCTGCTGACCCTCGGCCTGCCTGGCTACGACGAGACCCAAGAGGGCCTTGCCGTACTCGCCGAGTACCTGACCGGCGGATTGGACCCGCGGCGTCTCCGCGTGCTCGCGGCGAGGGTTGTCGCCATCGGCAAGATGCTCGACGGCGCCGGATTCCTGGAGATCTTCGAATCGTTACGTGCAGAACATCGGATCCCGACGAGGACCGCTTGGTCAATCGCGATCCGGGTCGTCGTCGGGGGCGGTTCGGTGAAGGACGCGATCTACCTGCGCGGGATCACGCGCGTCCTCGAAGCCCTCGCAGAGGGCAGGAGCCTCGACGTCCTCTTCGTCGGCAAGCTCGCGTTGGACCACATCCCACTGATCGAGGACCTGCTCGACCGTGAGGTGCTCGAACCAGCGCGGGTCCGTCCACGCTGGCTGGACGTGCCCGGCGCTCAGGAGCGCCTCGACAGACTACGTTCGGGCGCGTCGGTCACGGACCTGTACGAGGGAGATGAGTCGGCATGAGGCTTGCCTTCTTCGTCAACGACGTCGCTACCGAGGTGGACGAGTACACGACTACGCGGCTGGCGAGGGCCGCGGCCCAGGGCGGCCATGAGGTTTGGTACGTCGGGGTCGGAGACGTCGAGCTCGGGGAAGGCGATGGCCGGCTGGTCGCCCGGGCTCATGCCGCAGAGTTCGAGAACCACGACACGCTCGAGGGCTTCATGGAGCGCATCAAGGAGCGCAACGCCGAACGGATCGTCATGGACGACCTCGATGCCTTGTTCCTGCGCAACGAATCGATCGACGATCTGCAGGAGCGGCCGTGGGCCAGTCCACTCGGCCTGGTCGTCGGCCAGATGCTCAAGGCTCGCGGCGTGACCGTGGTGAACGACCCAATGTCCCTCGTACGCGCAACGAGCAAGCTCTACCTGGAGGAGTTCCCCGAGACGATCCGACCCCGATCGCTGGTGACGCGCGACCCGGAAGCGATCGAGCGCTTCATCGGCAGGGTCGGCCGCTCCGTCGTCAAGCCTCTGTACGGGGCCAAGGGCCGCAACGTGTTCATGATCGAGGAGGACGGCGACGCGAACCTCGCGCAGATGACCGAGGCGGTACTGGAGGACGGCTACGCGATCGTTCAAGAGTTCGTCGACGGCGGTGAGGACGGCGATGCCCGGATCTTCCTGCTCGAGGGACAGATCCTCGAGCGCGACAGGAAGCCGGCCGCCTTCCGGCGAGTGCCCACGGGTAACGACCTGCGGGCCAACATCAGCGTGGGGGGACGCCCGGTCCCTCTCCAGATCGGTGACGTGGAACGCGGCATCGTCGAAGCGATGAGCGAGAAGCTCGTGGCCGACGGCATGTACTTCGTCGGCATCGATGTGATCGGCGACAAGGTGGTGGAGATCAACGCGGAGAGCCCTGGCGGGATGCAGAGCGTCGAGAGGCTTTACGACGTCGACGTCTGCCCAACCGTCATCGAAGCCCTGGAGGGCCGCACCGGGTCGAAGCCCTGAGCCGCCGGGGTTTCTGTGAAGCCCAACACTTCACCTGCCACCTCGGCCGCGCGGGCACGCGACGGGTCAATGCGTCCGGCTCTGATACCACAGTCGACGCGCCGGTGTCTCGTACTGATAGCGGACGCATGTTGTTTGCCGCGCATGTCATCGGTCACGGGTTTGGGAAGTCACGCATTCAGATCGGGAGAGGTGTCTTCATCGTGACGGCGACGCGGGGGGAATCATCCGCCCAGGTTCTCAACAAACTCGACGGCCGGGTGCCGACATCGTTCTATTGGTCGTTGACATTGCTGGCCACTATCGGCGGGTTTCTGTTCGGATACGACACGGCGAACATAGGTTCGGTCATCAACTTCGTGCCGTACGACTTGAGCGCGCTCGCGCTCGGCTATCTGGTCGCGGGCGCGTCGATCGGTGCCGCGGCCGGAGCTCTCGCCGCCGGGCCACTGTCGGACCGGTTCGGCCGTAAGTCGTTGTTGATCGTCGACGCGGCGATCTACGCGGCTGGCGCGCTGCTGTCTGCGTTCGCCTGGGACGCATGGGTGCTGCTGGTCGCCCGTACTCTCATCGGTTTGGCGATCGGCGCGGATTCGGCCATCGCCACGGCCTACATCGCCGAGTACGCGCCGAAGGCCCGCCGCGGGGCGCTGGGCATGCTGCAGCAGTGGATGATCACCGTCGGCATCCTCGTCTCCTACCTGGTCGCGCTCGGCGTGTTCCTGCTCTTGCCGACCAGCACGAAGACGCTGGACTGGCGGATCATCCTGGGCGTCGGTGCGCTCCCGGCGCTCATCGCGCTCGTCCTGCGGACCCGGATGCCGGAGTCGCCGCGGTGGCTGATGCGCCAGGGCCGCTACGACGACACCCGCGACGCGCTCGAGAAACTGGACATCGAGGTCAGCAGCGAACAGATCGCTCGCAGCGCCGACGAGGTCGAGAAACAGGAACGCAAGGCGCGGCGGAACCCAAGGAAGTGGAGCCGCGGAGTCAAGCGGGCCCTGCTCGTGGTCTGCGTGTTCTTCGCATTCCAGCAGATCACCGGCATCAACCTGCCGTTCTACTACGGGCCGAAGCTGCTCGCGCCGTACCTGCAGACCGGCGACAACGCGACCACCGCGGCCGTCGCCGCCGTGGCCGTGACAGCGGTCATGAGCGTCGTCAATGTGATCGCGACATTCTTCGCCTTCCGGCTCATCGACCGCGTCGGCCGCCGCAAACTGGCGATCGGCGGGTACGCCGGAATGGCCGCGGCGATGTTGATCGGCGCCGCCGGTGTCGCCTTCACCGACGGGCTGACCCGGGTCATCATCATCATGATCGGCCTGGACCTGTTCATCGCCGCGTTCGCGATCGGCGTCGGCGGTACCGGCTGGCTGATCCAGGGCGAGTACTTCCCGACCGCCATGCGCGGGCGGGCCGCGGCCATCGGCGCATCGGCCGACTGGCTGGCCAACTTCGCCCTGATCCTGCTGGTGCCCACGATGCTCAACGGCATCGGCCTGGCCTGGCTCATGGTGCTGTTCGCGGTACTGTCAGCGGCCGCGATCGTGTTCGTGATGGCCTTCATCCCGGAGACCAAGGAGCTCTCGGTCGAAGAGATCACCGAGATCTTCGAGCGCGAAGCGGCCCCCGGCGGCACCGTAACCTCCAGCCGCTGACCGGCTCCGAACCCGGGCCACGTTCCGGGGGCGGCGGCACGACCGCCGCCCCCGGACACTGGTCAGGTACCACCTTGCAGATCTCGGCCCGCACCTCGGGGCTGGCTCGAAGTCATGGAACCGGTGTTGAACCCCGTGACCTTCGCAACGAGTCGACAGCCGTGGCCGGACGGACGGTGTTGGGCGATGAACGAGCGGGTACCGGATGCGTACGTTCAGCCCGGCCGATGCGCGCAGGAGCCGACCGGGCTGGACGCTTGCCCGGTCACGTCCGGACCGGTCGTCCTCGCCCTCCTCGGCTAGAACTTTCGTTGCAGAACCCCTGGTCGCGGCGTCGAGACCCCGAATGTCATTCGCGTTCGAGGGCGACCGATTCATCGATGTATTGATTGGGAACTGTGGGGGCGATGGCCGATCACAAGACGCGGGCTGGCGATTCTGAAGGCGATCGAGGGCGCCGAACGATCACTGATCGACTCTCGGCTCGGGCGAGCCGACGAGCAAAGGGACGGACAGCGTAGGTCCTGAGCGGCCGCAGGCAGTCCGCTTCTGCCTGCGATCAATCAAGGAATGCATATGAGAAAACATTCGCGACAGACCCTGCTTCGCCGCTTATTTGCGCGCCCGTACCCGCAGGAGTCTGGGCCCTGATGAACGACCCTTGGAGGAGTCAGTGGGAGTAGCCGACAACATCTACAACGCGTGGAACTATCGGCCGTCGGCGGGATTCCGCCCAGGCACCGATCTGATCGGGTACAAGATCTCGGCGGTCGACGGCGACATCGGCACGGTCGACCAGGCGATCTACGGCGTCGACGCGGCCTTCTTGGTTGTCGAAACCGGCCGCTGGATGACCGGCCGCAAGGTGATGTTGCCTGCCGGTGTCATCGAACGCATCAACCCCGATGAGCAGAAGGTGTACACGGATCGTACGAAGGCTCAGATCGAGGACGCCCCCGAATACGACGCCGACGCCGATATCGACGTCGGCTATCGCGACCGGCTTGGCGGCTACTACGGCGACACCTACCGCACCGGTCTCTGATCGCTTCAGGGCGAGGGTGGGCCTGCCCACGGCGGACAACCAGATCGGCGTGCCGGCCGTCACTGTCTGAACCGGTGGACCGACGGGACGCGTTGTGACTCTGTTCACACGGCCGAAACGGAATCCGTTGCGGACCGTTGGGTACCGGATCCTCGAACGGGGTTGTCTGGCCGTAAAGAAGTTCCGGGAAAGGGAACCCCGTGGGATCGACCAATCGTGTTGTCCGCAAGCGCGAGCTTGCGCTGTTCCTGCTGATCGGCGGCTGCGTGGCCGTGCTCGGCCAGGTCTTTCTGGTGCACCTCATCGGCGCCGGGTTCGTCCCGTCCGTGGCCAATGCGATTCAAATCGTGCTGACCCTGCAGCTCAGCTTCGTCGCACACGACATCTTCACCTGGAGGCTACGTACCAGGAATTCGAGTGGCCGCCGAGGGGGCCGCTGGTGGCGGTTCCAGACCGCCCGCGGGGCCAGCGCGGTGCTCAGCCTGGTCGCCTTTCCCTACCTGCATCCGGTGATCGGCGTCCGGCCGGCGTACTGGGGACTGCTCGCGGCAGGAACCGTCGTCAACTTCTCCACAGACCGGTTCTGGTCCTTCACTCACCACGAACGCGTACGTCGCCGCCATCACAAGCCGTACAGTGCGCGCACCGGCGGCCGGATCGCGGCGGCAGTCATCGGTCTGGTCCTGCTGGCCGGATCGGCGGTGCTGCTGGTCGACTGGTTCGTGGACTGGTTCCTCGTCCTGGTCTCGGTATTGATGCTGGTTGTGGCGGCGACAACCCTCTCCTTCCAGCTCTACAAGTGGTGGCGGCCTGAGAACAGTGATCCGGATCGGTACGGCGAGCCCGACGAGCCGCGGCTTCCGGGTGTGATCCTGGTGCCGATGCGACACGAGGAGGCGGTCGCCGGCACAACGCTGGAGCGGCTGGCCAACCTCGATCACCCCGACTACTGGGTGATGCCGATCGTCGATCACCCCGACGATCCGGGCACGGCGGCGATCGCGCACGCGAAGGCCGCCGAGTACCCGGGCCGGGTCGTGGTCGCGCCGTACCCCGAGGACACCGACGTGCACAACAAGCCGATCGGGCTGAACGCGGCGGCCAGGCGACTGGACGAACTCGGCATCGACTACGAGTGGATCGGCATCGCCGACGCCGAGGACCTGTTCCATCCGAGCCTGCTGCGGATGGTCGATTACCGGTTCCGGCGCAGCGGCGCCGGCATCGTGCAATGCGGCGTGCAGCTGATGAATTTCAGCGCTCACCCGAACACGCAGCCGCTGCCGGCCGGGCGGCTCCCACGGCTGCGGCGCTGGCTGCGATCGACCGCGTCGGGCTGGTGGCGGGCTGCCAACGTGCTGGAGTACTTCAAGTGGTTCCAGTCGCGGCTGGAGTTGCAGGCCGCGGCCCGGGTGATGCCGCTGGGTGGGAACACGGTGTTCTTCCGGCGCCGGTTCCTGGACGCGCTGCGCGAGCGGTACGGCGCTTTGTGGGACGAGGAGTGCCTGACCGAGGATTGCAAGATCGGCATGGTCGCCTCGGTGCTCGGTTTCGGCGTCGACGTCGTCTACGTCGACGAGCTGGTCACGCGTGAGGAGACCCCGGACACGCTGCACGGCCTGGTCCGGCAGCGGGTGCGCTGGATGCAGGGGTTCATCCAGGTGTTCACCGAACGCGAGTGGCTGGCGCTGCCGCGGTGGTGGCAGAAGGTGGTTGCGGTCTATGTCTTGGGCTTCCAGTTCTTCCAGGCCTTCGCGATGGTGTTGGCGCCGGTCGCGCTGGTGCTTGCGCTGGCCCACAAGTCGCCGGTGCTGGTCGCGCTGCTGACCTGCCTACCGCTGGGGCTCAGTCTGCTCACCGGGGCACTGGACTTGCTGATGCTGCACCAGTTCGGGCGCACGTTCGGGCAGAAGGTGCGGCTGCGCGACTACCTCGGCATTGCGCTGGGCAACTATCCGTACCAGGTGGTGCTCTCGGTGGCCGGCCTGTGGGCGTTGGTGCGGCATCTGCGCGGACGCACCAACTGGATGAAGACGGCGCACTCCGGCGTACACCTGACCGGACCGGCGACCCGGACCGGGCCGGCGAGGGAAGGCGCCCCGGCGTGACCGATGCGACCCGTGCGGACCTGCGAACCGTTGCCGATGTCAACCGGTTGCTGTCGCTGCGGCGGCGCATCCTTGCCGCCGCCGCGGTATGGTTGTTTCGCCATGCGGCCGACCTACTGGTCGCGCTACCGATCCTCGCCGTGGCCGGCGCAGTGCACGGCATCGGCATGGCGACATACCCGAGGTACGTCGACGATCCCGGCACCTACCTCGCACAGGCCTGGTCGGTGCAGTACGAGCAGCGGCTGTCGCCGTACACCTACTTCTACGACCACGCCCCCGCAGGGTGGATGCAACTGGCGGCCTGGTCGGCACTGACCGGCGGTTTCGACCGGCACGACACCGCGATCGGCTTCGGCAACGAGTGCATGCTGATCGCCGCAGTGGTCAGCACGGCGCTGTTGTTCGTGCTCAGCCGGCGGCTGGGGTTCGGCCGCGCCGCCGCGGCCGGAGCCGGCCTGCTGTTCGCGCTGTGCCCGCTCGAGGTGGTCTACGGCCGCTGGACGTACCTCGACAACCTCGTCACGCCGTGGCTGTTGCTCGCCTTCGTCCTCGCCTACTCGCCGAAGCGCAGCATAGCGGCAGCGGTCGGCGCAGCGATGTCTTTCGCGATGGCGACACTGACAAAGGAGACCGCGCTGGTGCTGCTGCCGGCGTTCGCCTGGGCGCTGCTGCAGAACCTGGACCGGCGCAACCGGTCGCACCTCCTCGTCACATCGGCGTTCGCCGGCGGCATGCTGATGGCGCTGTATCCGCTGTACGCCGTACTCAAGGGCGAGTTGTTCCCAGGGACCGGCCACACCAGCCTGCTCGGTACTGCGGCCTGGCAGCTCTCAGGCCGGACCGCCAGTGGTTCCCTGCTGGACCACGGCAGCGCCACTGCCCAGCTGTTCGGTGGCTGGCTGCAGATCGAACGGTGGTTGCTGCTGAACGGTCTTGCCGCGATCCCGATCACCGTGCTGGTCCGGCGGTTGCGCCCGGCCGCGCTCGCACTGATCCTGCAATGGCTGATGATGGTACGCGGCGGATACGTGCCGTTCATGCACGTTGTCAATCTGATGCCGTGGAGCGCGTTGCTGATCGCCGGCGCGTGCAGCGCCATCGCCGGCAACCGAGAGCTCGCGCCGGCCGGACTGCTGCGGTACTCCGCCGGCCGCGCACGGTTCGTGCGGGCCGGCATCGCGACCGGGCTGGTCGCCGTGCTGGCCGGCGTGGCGACCTTGTCATGGGCGCCACACCTCCAACCGATGATGACCAGCACCCAGCAACCACCGTTGCGCTCGGCAACGACCTGGCTCGCTCACAACGTCCCACGCGACAAGGTCGTCGTCGCGCATGACAGCATCTGGACCGACCTGGTACACCATTACGGCTTCGACCCGCGGCCGGTGATGATCTACAAGCTGGACGCCGACCCAGAGGTACGTCGCGGCATCAAGCGCATCGACTACCTCGTGGTGCCTGATTGGTATTACCGCATCGGTGACGCCGACCAGAAATACCCCACACTGATGGAAGCCCGCAAGCACTCCGTCGCAGTCGTCACGTTCGGCACCGGACCCGACCAGGTCACGATCTACCGGGTCAGCAGCCACTGGAGACCGCCCTCGTGACCCGCCTCAATGTCGCACTGTCCGCCGCACTGTCCGCCGCCGCCGTGCTCATCAGCGGTTGCGGGCACAAGCCGGACACCTCGCTTCACCCGGACCCGCCAAGGGTCAGCTATGCGCCCCTTCGGCATCCGTTCGAGGGAGCCGAGCTGTACGTCGACACGGGCACCGCCGCCGCCCGCTGGCAGGCCGCGCACGACGCGACCTGGCTGGACCCGATCACCCAGCAGCCACAGGCCCGCTGGATCAATGGCCC
>JBKPSJ010000174.1:0-17054 GCA_046765875.1 Actinomycetota bacterium | reverse complement strand
GGGGTGCACAGTGAGCGGGTTTCAGGACTCCGAGCCGCTACTGCGCCCCTGGCTGCCCATCGACCTGCTGGACAACGCGGCCCGGACGATCTCGGAGAACAAGGCCGTGATGCTCGGCCTTCCGGTGATCGGCGGACTGCTGGTCACTGGTGCCCAGCTCGGTCTGGCGCACCTCAGCGTACCGGGCGGGCTGGCCGCGATGTTCGACCCCGGCGCCGACCCGGAAAGCCCAGGGACGCTGGCGCTGCTGTACGGCGGTGACCTGGTGCTGTACACCGTCGCCGGCACCATGCTGAGCGGCCTGATCGCGATCGCCGCGGCACGTAGCCAACTGCACGCGCGGGTCAGCGCCCGCGACCTGCTCCGGCTGGTCCGGCCCGGCCTCCCGGCGCTGCTCGGCGTCGGTGTGGTCCAGTCGCTGGTGCTGATCGGGCTGGTCGCGGCCTGGTTCGGCCTCGCCTTCGCCGCCGCGTTCGGCCTCGACGCCGCAAGTTCGGCCGGAGCCGGCGCGGTCGGGATCCTGCTGTTCCTGGCCGGCATCCCGGTCGCCGCCGTCATCGGCACCAGGTTGTGCCTGGCCGGCACGGTGATCCTGATGGAGGGCCGGCATGCGCCGGACATCGGCCTGTTCATACCCGAGCGGGTGGGCGTCGGCGGCGCGCTGAAGCGGTCCTGGCGGCTGGTCCGCGGCCGGTTCTGGCGCACCTTCGGGATCCTGCTGTTCGCCGGCGTCGTGGCCTCGATCGTCGGGTACGTCATCCAGGCCGGTCTGTTCCTCCTGGTGGGGGCGGTCGCGGCGTGGGCCGACTCCGGTGCCGGCGGCGGCGCGACGGCGGTGGCGATATCGCTCGCGGTGGCGGGCACGCTCGGCGCGGCGATCGCGACGGTCGCCACCCTCTCCTTCGTCTCCGCGGTGCTCGCCATGCTCTACCTGGACCTGCGAGTACGTCGCGAGGGCCTGGACCTGTGGCTGCGACCCGCGCTGCGTCCGCGGGACAGGCCGTGAGAGCCCTGTTGCTCGCGCTGGTCGCGGCCGAGCCACCGATCGACATCGGCCGCGATCAGGCCGCCGACGAGGCCCGGCGCGAGTTGTCCAAAGGCATCTACAACCACGCCGACGACGACCTGATCACGCGCGCGCTGAACAGGTTCTTCGACTGGGTCGGCAACCTGCTCGACGACATGGCCGCCAGCGGACCGGGCCCCTCGTGGGGCCTGGTGATCCTGATCGGCGTGATCGCCCTGCTCGTCGTGGTCGTGGTCTGGCGGGCCGGCGTGCTGAGGACCACACAGGCCGCCCGGATGGACGTCTTCGGCACCGATCCGGTGAGGACGGCAAAGCAGTACCGTGCCGAAGCCGAGACCGCGGCCGGGTCCGGTCGGTACGCCGTCGCCGTTCGCGCCCGGTTCCGTGCCTGTGCCGCCGAATTGGCCGAGCGCACGATCCTCGACGACCGGGCCGGCCGGACCGCCCGCGAGGTGGCCGAGGACGCCGCCCGTGCCATACCGGACCTGGGTGGACCGTTGCTACCGGCGGCGCAGGTCTTCAACGAAGTCGTCTACGGCAGCCGTCCGGCCGGGCCGCAGCAGTACGCGATCGTCACGGCCGCGGACGATGCCGCTCGTACGGTCTCGACCCGTTCCCTGGTGACGCGATGACGACCACGGCGGTCGGGCGCAGCCCGGCCCAGACCTGGCGCTCGGCACGCAGGCCGCTGCTGTGGATCGGCGGCCTGGTCGTCGCGATCGTCCTGCTCGTCGCGATCGCGAGAGCGCGCACCAGTGGGCCGTTCAGTCCGGACTCGACCAGCGCCTCCGGCGCCAAAGCCCTGGCAGTGCTGCTGGCGAACCACAACGTCGATGTGCAGGGCACCGACGTCCTGGCCGAGGCGCTCGACGCCGGTCCGGGCAGCACTCTGGTGGTCGCACCCGGAGGCTCGCTCGGCGAACTCGCCTGGGAGCAGATCGACGACGCCGGCTGGGACCACCTCATCCTGGTCCGCCCGCCGGGTATGGCGCTCGACCTCCTGGCGCCGCAGGTCGAGCCGGCCGGGACGATCCCGATGGACAGCCGCAAGGCGGGCTGCGACCTCGACCCGGCGCGCAAGGCCGGCACCGCCACCGTCGCCGGCATGTCGTACTCGGCGCCGGCGGACGCAGACAACTGCTACGGCGACGGCATCCATGGCACCGTGGTCCGGATCGAGGACGGCCGCCGCACCATCGACGTCGTCGGAACACCGGACTCGTTCACCAACCAACACCTGGCCGACGACGGCAACGCCGCGCTGGCGCTGAACCTGTTCGGAACCCACGGCCGGCTGGTGTGGTACCTGCCCCGCTTCGAGACCGATGCCGTTGACGAGGGCAACGGATCTGGCGAGCCGTTGATCCCGGACTGGGTCCCCTATGTCGTCTGGATGATGGCGTTCACCGCGCTGGTCGCCGCGTTGTGGCGCGGCCGCCGGCTCGGTCCGGTCGTACCGGAGGCGCTGCCGGTGGTGGTGCACGCGGCTGAGACGACCGAGGGCAGGGCCCGGCTGTACCGGCGGTCGCGGGCGCGGGACCGGGCCGCCGCCGCGCTGCGCGAGTCGGCGCTGGCCCGGTTGCGCAAGGCGCTCGGCCTCGGCCGGCTCACCGATCCGTCCGCCGTGGTCAGCGCCGTCGCCGGCCGGACCGGTCGCGATCCCGCGATGCTGTACGACCTGTTGTACGGCGGGCCACCGTACGACGACACCACCCTGCTGAACCTGTCCCGCGAGCTGGATGCCCTGACCCAGGAGGTACGACGACCGTGACGGCTGGAAGCCCGGCAGATCAAGAGGTGTCGCCCGACCGGGCCAGGCAGGCACTGGTCGAACTGCGGACCGAGATCGGCAAGGCCGTGGTCGGCCAGGACATGGCCGTCACCGCGCTGGTGCTCGCGCTGCTGTGCCGCGGCCATGTGCTGCTCGAGGGCGTACCCGGTACGGCGAAGACGCTGATGGTCCGGGCGCTGGCGACGGCGCTGCGGCTGGAGACCAAGCGGGTCCAGTTCACTCCGGACCTGATGCCGGGCGACGTCACCGGCTCGCTGGTGTACGACTCGAAGACATCGCGGTTCGAGTTCCGGCCCGGCCCGGTGTTCACCAACATCCTCCTGGCCGACGAGATCAACCGGACCCCGCCGAAGACGCAGGCCGCCCTGCTCGAAGCGATGGAGGAGCGCCAGGTCACCGTGGACGGCGTACCGCGGGCGCTGCCGGCGCCGTTCGTCGTCGCCGCGACCCAGAACCCGATCGAGTACGAGGGCACCTATCCGCTGCCCGAGGCCCAGCTGGACCGGTTCCTGCTCAAGGTTTCGCTGGACATCCCGCCGCGAGACGCCGAGATCGCGGTTCTGGCCCGGCACGCGCAGGGATTCGACCCGCGCGACCTGGCCGGAGCCGGGCTGCGACCGGTGGCCGGGCCGGAGGAGCTGCGGGCCGGGCAGAGCGCGGTCCGCCGGGTCGCGGTCCGCGAGGACGTGCTGGCCTACATCGTCGACCTGTGCCGGGCGACCCGGCAGTCGCCGTCGCTCCAGCTCGGCGTCTCGCCACGGGGCGCGACCGCGCTGCTGGCGGTGTCGCGGGCGTGGGCCTGGCTGACCGGTCGCGACTACGTGATCCCCGACGATGTCAAGGCGATGGCTCGGCCGTCGCTGCGACACCGGGTCGAGGTACGCCCCGAGGCCGAGCTCGAGGGCGTCACCCCGGACGCTGTGCTCGAATCGGTTCTCGCCACGGTCCCGGTCCCACGCTGACGTGGTCATCACCTGGCGGTCCGCGCTCCTGACGGCACTGGGGGTGCCGTTCGTAGGGTTCGTCATGCCTTCGTGGGCAGGCATCGGCCTGGTCCTGCTGGTCGTGCTCCTGATCTGCCTCGTCGACGTCGCATTGGCCGGGTCGCCACGCAAGCTGGTGCTCAGCCGCGACGGCGACACCTCGGTGCGGCTCGGCAATACCGCCACCGTCCAGTTGACCGTCGCGAACCCGGGCCGCCGGGTCCGGGGCATGTTGCGCGACGCGTGGCCGCCATCAGCGGGTGTCGTCCAGCCGCGGCATCGACTCGACCTGCCGTCGGGCGAGCGCCGCCGGTTCACGATCGCGCTGGCGCCGACCCGGCGCGGCGACCGGCATGCCGAGCGGATCACCGTTCGCTCGATCGGGCCGCTCGGGTTCGCCGGCCGCCAGGGTGCGCACCGGGTGCCGTGGACGGTACGCGCGCTGCCGCCGTTCAACAGCCGCAAGCACCTACCGTCGCGGCTGGCCCGGCTGCGCGAACTCGACGGTCGTACCGCGCTGCTGGTCCGCGGCCAGGGCACCGAGTTCGACTCGCTGCGCGACTACGTACCCGGCGACGACGTTCGCAGCATCGACTGGCGGGCGACCGCGCGCCGCAGTGCTGTGGTCGTCCGGACCTGGCGGCCGGAACGCGACCGGCAGGTGGCGATCGTGATCGACTCCGGCCGATTGTCGGCAGGTCGCGTCGGGCTTGGTGAGATCGGGGCACCCAGGCTCGACCATGCGATGGACGCCGCGCTGCTGCTCGCCGCACTGGCGACGAGGGCGGGCGACCGGGTGAGCCTGCTCGCCTGCGACTCGACGGTGCGCGCCGACGTACGGCGGCCGGCGCCGCAGGACGTGCTGCCCTCGTTCGTCAACGCGCTGGCCACCGTCGAGCCCGAGCTCGTGCAGACCGATTTCCGGGTCGTCGTCTCGCAGGTGCTCGCGCGGCTCAGCCACCGATCCCTGGTCGTGCTGCTGACCGGTCTCGACCCGGCCGTGATCGAGGAGTCGCTGCTACCGACCATCGGCCCGCTGCTGCGCCGGCACCTCGTGGTACTCGCCTCGGTCGCCGACCCGCGGCTCACCGAGATGGAGGCCGCGCTGTCCGACGTCATCGAGGTGTACGGCGCGGCGTCGGCGGCCAGGTCCCGGCTGGACCGCGAACGGGTCACCGCCGTCCTCACCCGGGCCGGCGTGACCGTCGTCGACGAGGACCCCGAGCAGATCGCGCCGGCACTGGCCGACACCTACCTGGCATTGAAGAAGGCCGGACGGTTGTAGACCGGCCGGCCATCGGGTTGCGGAGCAGTCGAGGCCGGCCGAACGGCCGTGAGTCGTGCGTCGGAGAGCCGCGCCACGCCCCGAAGACCGGCAGTTTCGCAGTCGGTGACGACCAGGCCTGGCACTTGACATGATTCTGTGTACGATGCAGATGCATGGTCTGATGCACGTGCAGATGCCGAGTATGGAAAGGTGCAGCAGATGACCGCTGTGTACAACGGGATGCCCGCCGACGCGCTGGACGGTCTGAACTGGCGCAAGAGCCGGCGTAGCGGCCCAAACGGAAACTGCGTGGAACTCGCCCGGCTGCCTCAGGGCGGGATCGCCGTGCGCAACTCGCGTGACCCGAAGGGCCCGGCACTCGTTTTCACCTACGCCGAGATGGTCGCCTTCCTTGGCGGCGCGGCCGACGGCGAGTTCGACAGCCTCGTTCGGTGATCCCGGCCCGACCGGACACCGGGACCAGCCGGCGGCTCACTGAACGGTGAGCGACCAGAGCTGCTCGTCGGGCAGCCGGGCAGCCGAGAATTCGAGCCCCTCTCCACCCTCCCAGCCGGGATCGGAGAGGGGCTCGATCGTGATCAGGAGACCGGCGAAACGCGGCGCCATCACCTGGCGGTAGCGCGCCGCCAGCTCCGGCTCGGCCACGTACTCCGCGATCAAGTGGTCACCGAGCCAGACCCGTACCTTCCGCCAACGGCCGTACATCTCCGCCGCGCTCATTGCGACAGCTTCTCGACCGGATCGCCGTCGAGATGACGGGCCCCTCGCAGCCAGCCCTCGAATGCCCAGCGCTGCGGTTCGGGACAGCGGGCGACGAGATCCTGGATCTCCTGCTCGGTCAGGTCGCCGGGCCGCATGGCGTCGACCTGTTCGTCTCCCTCGCCGTTCACCGGACCGCCTCCAGCCGGCGCGCGTCCCGGTCACCGACGGGGACAGGTGCGGGGGGACCTGTCCGCGCGAAGGTGGCGCGCGCGGACAGGTCCCGGTCCTGCCGGCCGGCCAGGCCGACCAGCGCGACCCATGCACGTCCCGCCTGCGCGGAGTCAGGTGCAGAGTCCTGCTCCGCCGGCATCGGTTCAACGGCGGGCAGCAGCACCACGCATTCGTCCCCGCTGAATCCCGCGACCACATTCCCGCCTCGGTGGCGGACTGCGAGCATGACGAGCACGCCGTCGCCGGAGGCGGGCGCGGCGATGTCGTCGATCCGCTCGAACATGTCCAGGTCGATCGAGCGGCCGGCGGCATACCGCGCAGCGTGAGACCACGTGCACGCGCGGCGGATATCGGCACCGGCCGACATCGCCCGGCGGACCCATCGCCACACCAGTGGCGAGGGCTCGAGCGTGCCGATCACGATCGCTGTCGTGGGATCCACCGGCACACCCCTCCATACATCGTCACAGTTAGCGAGTCTCGGCTCACCTCGCGTGCATGAGGGCAATGATGCTCGACGCAAGGAACGAATGCAAGCGCCCGATGCACGTGCATTCGCACGACTTTTCCGTACCCAGGAGTAAGGTGCCGAGGTTGGTCAGCTCACGCCGATATCGGCTCCCACATGTCCCAATACGGGGTCAGGCGAGGCTTCCATCGACGGTTGAACGTGCGATGATTTGCGTTGAGTACTGACAACGTGACGACCCGTGTGGATCGGCTGGGCAACGTACGGGAGGATCGGGCGTGACCGACCAGGGCGGGCAGAGCGGTCCTACCGCCCTCCGCATCATGCTCGGTGCCCACCTGCGCAAATTACGCGACGCCGCGGGCATTTCCCGCGCCGACGCCGGCTGGGAGATCAGGTCGTCGGAATCCAAGGTCAGCCGAATGGAGCTCGGCCGGGTCGGATTCAAGGAACGCGACGTCGCCGATCTGCTCACGCTGTACGGACTGACCGAGGGCGAGGAGCGCGAGCGGCTGCTCGAGCTCGCGCGCGACGCGAACAACCCCGGCTGGTGGCACCGGTACGGCGATGTGTTGCCCAACTGGTTCCAGTCCTACCTCGGTCTCGAGGCGGCGGCCGACCTGATCCGTACCTATGAGATCCAGTTCGTGCCGGGTCTGCTGCAGACGCCCGAGTACGCACGGGCCGTCGTGCAACTCGGGCGCGGAGTCGTGCCGGCCGAGGAGATCGAGCGCCGGGTCGCGGTGCGCGTGTCACGGCAGAAGGTACTGAGCCGGCCACAACCGGTCAGGCTGTGGGCCGTCATCGACGAGGCCGCGCTGCGCCGGCCGATGGGCGGCACCGCCGTGATGCGGGCCCAGTTGGAGCACCTGCGCGAACTGTCGCGCGAGTCGCACGTGACCCTGCAGATCATGCCGTTCCGGGCCGGCGGGCATGTGGCCACCGGTGGGGCCTTCAGCATCCTGCGGTTCGCCGACCAGGACCTGTCCAACGTGGTCTACATCGAGCACCTCACCAGTGCGCTCTACCTGGACAAGCTCGAGGACCTGGACATGTACTCGTCGACAATGGACTCGTTGTGCGTCGCTGCCCCGCAGCCCAAGCGCACCATCGAGATCATCGACAGCATCCTCAAGGAAGATTTCTAGGCAGCGACCGGGTCCGTCGACTCCCGGTCCGCTCCCTCGATGTCGCCGTACTCGCCGGCCTTGTACGCACGGCGGCCCAGCGTCCACACGTACACGAAGAAGCCGATCAGTGCCGCCACCCCGATGCCGACGCGCAACCAGGTCGGCAACGACGACGGCGTCACGAACGCTTCGATCAATCCCGTGATCAGCAGGACCACCACCAGGCCCATCACCAGCCCGATCGTCGACCGGCCGGCCCGGGCCAGCGCTTGCATACGCGTTCGTGGTCCCGGGTCGATCCACGACCAGGCGAGCCGCAGCCCGGCGGCGGTACTGATGAACAGTTCGGTCAGTTCGAGCAGGCCGTGCGGGGTGATCAGTCCGAAGAACACGTCGGCGCGGCCGTAGCTGATCATGATGCCGGCGATCAGGCCGAGATTCGCGGCGTTGCCCCACAACAGGAACAGCGACGGGATCACAAGGATGCCGAGGGCAAGCGTCGCCGCGGAGAGCAACGCGTTGTTCGTCCATACCCGGAAGGCGAAGTCCTGCGCCGGGTTCTCCGAGTAGTACGCGGCGAAGTCCGTATCGACCAGCTGCTGGATCTCGGCCGGTGTCGCGACCTGCGAGAGCATCTCCGGATGCGCGACGATCCGCCAGGCCAGCCAGCCGACGATGACGTAGAAGATCGCGCCGACCGCAAGCCACCACCGCCGGGAGGCATAAAGAGCGGCGGGAAACGTAACCAGGAAGTACCGCGAGATGTCGCGCCAGACCGGCGTCTGGGCACCGGTCACGGCACCGCGGGCGTCGGCGAGCAGACCGGACAACCGGCCGAGCGTCACCGGATCCGCGCCCGCCGCGCGCAACGCGGACAGGTGCGTGCCGACCCGCTGGTACAGCGTCACCAGCTCGTCGGCCTCGGCACCGGTCAGCCTGCGCTGCCGTTTGGTCAACTGCGCCAGCCGTTCCCAATGCGGGCGCTGGACCGCGACGAAGGCCTCGACGTCCATCCGCGACCTCCTCGCCTGCGTCGCCGGGTATGGTCCTGGCAACCGCAAGGGCACTGTAGTGCGCGCGCGTGTCCTGCCACCGCAAGGGGAATCGATGTCGCAGCTGGTCACCGGTGAGGCGGTCGTCCTGGAGGTCCGGCTGGCCCGGATGCCGAGCAGGGCACTCGCCGCGTCCCTGGATGTGCTGGTGCAGGCGGTCGTCCTCGGCATCCTGATCAGCGTGCTGGTCGCGTTCCTGTCCGAGGCGAACGAGGCGCTCGCGGCCGGCATCGTCGTCGTGACCCTGGTGCTGGTGCTGATCGGCTACCGGCTGACGATGGAGACCCTGACCCGCGGCAAGACGCTCGGCAAGATGGCCCTCGGCCTGCGGGTGGTCCGTGACGACGGCAGCGCGATCCGGTTCCGGCAGGCGCTGGTCCGTGCGCTGCTGTGGATCTTCGTCGACTTCGCGCCCTGGTTCGCCTGTTGCCCGGGGATCGTGTCGAGCCTGATGAACAAGCAGGGCAAGCGGATCGGCGACATGCTGGCCGGCACGGTCGTCATCCGCGAACGGCATCAGGCGGTGCAGTCACCGCCGCTGTTCGTCCCCGGCCATCTGGTCGCGTGGGCGGCGTCGCTCGAACTGTCCAGGCTGACCGACGACCTGGCGAACACGTCCCGCGAGTATCTGGCCCGGTACACCGAACTCGAGCCGGCGGCACGCGAGTACCTCGGCAACGCCCTGGCCGGACGGGTCAGCGAGGTGACGGCACCGGTCCCGCCGGTTCCGATCTCGGCGCCGGCGTACCTGTCCGCGGTACTGGCCGAGAGGCGCCGCCGTGAACTGGCCCGCCTGGCGATCGCCCAGCCCTCGCTCGGCGTCTACGCCCCGCACAACCCGGGCAGCTACGGCCCGGCCGGCCCTTTCGCCCCATCCCCGTACGCCCCACACCCGTACGCACAGCCCCAGGGCCAGTACGCCCCACAACCTGGGCAATACCCCCCTCCCGGCCAGTACGGACCGCCACCGTCGCAGCACCCGCAGCAATACGGCATACCGCCCGCCTACCGGCCGGAGCAGTACGGCGTGCCACCCGCCGGACCACCGCCATCGCAGCACCCGCAGCATCCGCAGCAGTACGGGGAACCTCCGGTGCAGCGCCCACAGGACGACGTACGGCGTGACGAGCCGAGGACGGATTCGTGGATCCCACCGGGCGAATCCGGCCGGGAACCCGGTCGACCGTAGCGGGGCTTGTCCTCATGTGAAATCGTGCGGTCTTCCTAGGCACGGGCGATCGAGAACATGATCGAGGTATGTCCGAGCTGCCGATCTGGGCGCGGGACGCCCTGGCGGAAGTACACGACCCGTGTTGCCGGGAGCGGGGACTCTCGGTGATCGACATGGGCCTGGTGCGGTCGGTGCGGGTCGAGGACGGCAGGGCGAGGGTCGAGCTGCTGCTGACGTCGGGGTGGTGCCCGTTCGCGGCCAGCGTGCTCACCCAGGTGAAGGACCGGATCACCGCCCAGCCCGGGGTCGACGAGGCCGAGGTGGAGATCGTCTGGGACGAGCCGTGGACCACCGACCGGCTGTCGCCGCGGGCGCGGACGGCGCTGCGCTTCCTGCCGTCTCCGGCCGAGGTGCCCGACCCGCGCGCGTACGTCGAGGAACACCAGCTTGTGAAGGAGTGACCGGCCATGATCGACGACGCCTTCGTCTTCGACGGCGTGGCGCACGTGTTCAACTTCGAGCAGAAGAACGCCTTCGGATCACCCGGAGAGATGTTCTCCAACCACCTGTACGCCTTCCACGCGACGCTGACGCCCGACGACCAGCCGAAGCTGCCGCCCGAGGAGTTCCTGCGGCAGTGGACCATCGGGGACATCAGGCAGATGGTGTACGACGAGTCCGGCACCGACATGCTGGTCGCGATGCCGCTGCCCCTGACCGACCTGTACCACGACGGCCTGTCACCCTGGGAGACCTGCGCGGAACTGGCGTCACGCGACCCGGACCGCACAGTGTTCTGGGGATCGGTCAACCCGCTCGAGGGCCGCAAGGCGCTGGACCTGATGGAGCGGCAGGTCGGCGAGTTCAACGCGAAGGCGTTCAAGTTCTACAACGTGCGGTACGACTACGGGTCGCCGTACCCGTGGCGGATGGACGATCCACGAGTGGCCTTCCCGGTCTTCGAGAAGGCACAGGAACTCGGCGTCAACCTGATCGGCGTACACAAGGGTGTCCCGCTCGGGCCGCAGCCGATCGAGCACACCCAGACCTGGGACATGGACGGCGCGGCCGCGAACTTCCCGGACCTGAACTTCGTGATCTTCCACGTCGGGCTGCCGTTCCTGGACGAGACCTGCTGGCAGCTGATCCGCTACCCGAACCTGTACGCGTCGATCGCGGCGACGGTGAACTTCCTGGTCCGGGCACCGCGGATGTTCGCCGAGATCATCGGCAAGCTGCTGTTCTGGTGCGGTGAGGACAAGATCGTGTACGGGTCGGAGGCGCCGATCTTCCATCCACAATGGGCGCTGCGGGCCTTCATGGACTTCCAGATCCCGCAGGACCTGTGCGACGGGTACGGCTACCCGCAGCTGACCGATCAGGCCAAGCGCAAGATCCTCGGCGAGAACCTGCTGCGGCTGCACGGCATGGACGTCGATGCGACGAAGGCCAAGTTCGCCAAGGCGTGACCCCGCCGCCCCTTTGACGTTCATCGGACGCGTCTGGTCACACCGCACACGCCGACAGCGGATGACCAGATGCGTCCGATGAACGCAAAGCGCCCCGGCAAAGGTCGCCGGGGTGCTCTGGTGAGGCGTGTGATCAGTAGCGGTAGTGGTCGGACTTGTAGGGGCCCTCGACGGGGACGCCCAGGTACTCCGCCTGCTCTTTGGACAGCTCGGTGAGCTTGACGCCCAGCGCGTCCAGGTGCAGCCGCGCCACCATCTCGTCGAGGTGCTTGGGCAGTACGTAGACGCCGGTCGGGTACGTCGCCGACTTGGTGAACAGCTCGATCTGCGCCAGCACCTGGTTCGTGAACGAGTTCGACATCACGAACGACGGGTGACCGGTCGCGTTGCCAAGGTTCAGCAGCCGGCCCTCGGACAGGATGATCACGGTGTGGCCGTCCTGGAACCGGAACTCGTCGACCTGCGGCTTGATGTTGACCCGCTCGATCCCCGGCACCTTGTACAGCGCGGCCATCTCAATCTCGTTGTCGAAGTGGCCGATGTTGCCGACGATCGCCTGGTGCTTCATCCGCGACATGTGGTCGGCGGTGATGACGTCGCGGTTGCCGGTGGTGGTGACGAAGATGTCCGCCTCGCCGACGACGTCGTCGACCGTGGTGACCTGGTAGCCGTCCATCGCGGCCTGCAGCGCGCAGATCGGGTCGATCTCGGTGACGATCACCCGGGCGCCCTGGCCGCGCAGCGACTCCGCGCAACCCTTGCCCACGTCGCCGTACCCGCACACGACCGCGACCTTGCCGCCGATCAGCACGTCGGTGGCGCGGTTGATGCCGTCGATCAGCGAGTGGCGGCAGCCGTACTTGTTGTCGAACTTCGACTTGGTCACCGAGTCGTTGACGTTGATCGCCGGGAACAGCAGCGTCTCGGCCTTGTGCATCTCGTACAGCCGGTGCACACCGGTGGTGGTCTCCTCGGTGACACCCTTGATACCGGCCGCCGCGCGGTTCCACCGCTGGTTGTCCTTGGCAAGCGACTCACCGAGCAGCCGCAGCACGACCGCGAACTCCTCGGAGTCGGCGGTCTCCGGCGCCGGCACCGCGCCGGCCTTCTCGTACTCGACGCCCTTGTGCACCAGCAGCGTGGCGTCGCCGCCGTCGTCGAGGATCATGTTCGGGCCGTCCTCGCCCGGCCACGACAGCGCCTGCTCGGTGCACCACCAGTACTCCTCCAGCGTCTCGCCCTTCCAGGCGAACACCGGCACACCGTTCGGCGCGTCGACGGTGCCGTCCGGGCCGACGACGACAGCAGCGGCCGCGTGGTCCTGGGTGGAGAAGATGTTGCAGGAGACCCAGCGCACGTCCGCGCCGAGCGCGACCAGCGTCTCGATCAACACCGCGGTCTGGATCGTCATGTGCAGCGAACCCATGATCCGGGCGCCGGCCAGCGGCTTGGTGTCGCCGTACTCCTTGCGCATGGCCATCAGGCCCGGCATTTCGTGCTCGGCGAGACGAATCTCCTTGCGGCCGAACTCGGCCAGCCCGAGATCCTTCACCTTGTAGTCGAACGTCATCTGCAACGTGCTCCCTCAGCAGTCGTGCAATGGACAGTCTGGTGTGCGAACTCTTGCGGTATGGAAGGCCGCGGGCCCGAGTGAGCTCCCCCGGCGGCGTCCGCGGTGACGACTCTAGGGAAGTCCGATGTCACCCGGTATCACGGGGGGTCGTTTCTGACAAAATAGTGTCAAGATTGTGGTATGCGCATCACCGATGCCGCCCGCGCACTCGGCACCTCCGCCCGGATGCTCCGCTATCGCGAGACGCTCGGGCTGCTGCCGCGGTCGGCGACCGGCCAGCGCCGCTACGACGCCCGTGACCTGGCCGTGGCGCGTTCGGTGCTCGAGCTCGAGCGCCGGTACGACGTGTCACCCGCTGAGCTGGCCTTCGCCGTGCGGACTCTGGCCGAGCCGGACATCGCCGCTGCGGTGCGCGAGCTCGGCGTCCGGATCGGGCGGATCACCACCCCGCCGAGCCCGGCCGAGATCGACCGCGAGCGCGCGCTGCGCTGGCTGGGCCGCTCCGGCATGCTCCCCCCACCCGGCCCGGCCGGCCACCGGTGACGGGCGAGACAGCTGTGAGGCTCAGTGCGGCTGCGGCAGGTACGCGTTGGCGCGTTCGAGCAGGCTTGCGAACCAGGGAAGCACCGAGTCGCCGACCGCGGTGTCGACGCCGGCGAAGCGCACCGCCAGCAGAGCAATCGCGAAAAGACCCAGGCAGAGCCCGAACGCGCCGAGTGCGCTGCCGGCCATATCCGGCCGGCGAGTCGTGACCAGCGCGACCAGCCCGCACAGCACGGCGACAATCGCCAGTGCCGCGGACAGTCCGTAGAGGATGGTGAACGGTGCGGTGAGCGTCGCACCGAGTCCGGTCAGCAGCGCGGACTCGGCCGCCACCGACGTGTGCGCTCGCGACTCCGGCGAGCTGTCGAGCAGGTCCTGCAGACCCACGTCCCCAGCGCGGGGACCACCGATGGTGGCCATGCTTCCAGGCTAGGTATGCCGGACCAGCCCGGCGTGCAGCGAATCACAACGATCCGGACTCACTCGCAACCCCGAAGCGGCCCGATGGGTCAGTGCGAGGGGGGTTCCGGAACGGCGGGCCGTGCGTCGGGCTGGTGGCCGGTGCGGTAGATGTCCGGCTCCAGGTAGATGTGGACCGCGGTCGGCTCGACCTGCCGGATCGCCTTCTCGGCCGCGTCGATGGCGGCCGCGACGTCGGCGGCCTGGTCTGTCGGCGCGACCGCGAGCTTGGCCGCGACCAGCACCTCCTCCGGTCCGACGTGCAGCGTCTTGATGTGGATCAACCGCTCGACACCCGGCACCGACCGGATCGCCGCCTCGATCCGCCCCTGCGCCTCCGCGGTCGCCGACTCCCCGATCAGCAGCGACTTCATCTCGACGGCGAGGAAGATCGCGACCAGCACCAGCAGCAGGCCGATCGCCATCGACCCGAGTCCGTCCCAGACCCCGTTGTGGGTGATCAGCGTGAGCACCACGCCGAACAGCGCGAACACCAGTCCGGTCAGCGCGGCGAAGTCCTCCAGCAGGATCACCGGCAGCTCCGGCGCCCGCGACCCGCGGACGAAGTCCTTCCACGACTTCCGCCCGCGCTCGTGGTTGGACTCGACGATCGCGGTACGGAACGAGAACGACTCCAGCGCGATCGCGACCACCAGCACCACGACCGGAACCCACTTCCAGCTGTCGATCGGGTGCGGATTCGACACCTTGTGCCAGCCCTCGTACAAGGCGAACAGGCCGCCCACACTGAACAGCACGATCGACACGATGAAGGCGTAGACATAGCGCTCCCGGCCGTACCCGAACGGGTGCAACTCGGTCGCCTCACGCTGCGCCCGGCGGCCACCGAACAGCAGCAGCAGCTGGTTGCCCGAGTCGGCGACCGAGTGGATGCCCTCGGCAAGCATCGAGGCGGACTGGGTCAAGGCGTACGCGATGAACTTCGTCGCCGCGATACCGAGGTTCGCCAGCAGGGCTGCGATGACGGCCCTGTTGCCACCGCCAGTGCTCATCGCGGTCCTTCCGTCGAAAGATCTGTCGGGCGTGTCGAAAGGTCTGTCGGGGTCTACGGGGCGGACACGACGAAGGCCGTGCCGGAACCGGTCAGCGTACACGGCGGTTCGGACCCGGACACGAACGCCGAACGACCAGGCGGCAAGGCGACCGCCGACTCGCCCGCGGCAACCAGCACCGACCCGTCGACGCACGCGACGATCCGCGGCCCGGCGGCGTCCGGCGTGACCGAGGCACCGTTCAGATCGACCCGCTGGACGGCGAAGTACGCGCACCCGGTCCGGTACGCAGACACCCCTTCCACACCCGACGGCTCGGGCTTCCGAACCGGATTCTCCAGCGGCGTGTAGTCCACCACGGACATCAGTTCCGGTACGTCGATGTGCTTGCGGGTCAGGCCACCACGCAACACGTTGTCGGAGTTGGCCATCACCTCGAACCCGCTGCCGCGCAGGTACGCGTGCACGTTTCCGGCCGGCAGATACGACGCGTCGAACCGGTGCAGTGTCACCCGGTTGAGTAACAGCGCGGCCAGCACGCCCGGGTCGTCCGGGAAGTCCCTAGCGAGCACGTCGACCGTCTCCACCTCCACCGCGAAGGCGTCACCCTGGTACGCCGCGCACGCCACACCCAGTGCCGCGACGATCCCGCGTACGGTGTCGCGATCGGTCGAGATCGCCCAACCGAACGCCTCCCGCAACCGGCCCGCGCGCAACTCCGACGTCATCGGGTCCACCGGCTGGCACTTCAGCGCGTCCAGCAGCGCGACCGTGCCCGCCAGCGGGCGGAACCCGACCAGCGCCTCGAAGTCCTCCAGCGCGATCATCACCTCGGGCTTCGGCCAGGGGTCGCGGTAGTTGCGATCCGGCGCGTCCCGCGGCACCCCTTCCGCGTCCTCGCGGGCGAAGCCTGCCGCGGCCTGCTCGGCCGACGGATGCGCCTGGATCGACAGCGGCTGGGCCGCGGCCAGCAACTTGGCCATGAACGGGAACCGGCCGCCGAACCGGCTCGCCCCGGCCGGACCCAGCACGCCGGCCGGGTCCGCATTCACCGCGGCGTACAGGTCGTTGCCATCGGCAAGCTTCGACGGAGCGGACTCGTGCGCGCCCATCCACAGCTCGGCCTGCGGCTGACCGGTCGGCTCGATGCCGAGCAGCCGCGGGATGGTGTCGGCCGATCCCCAGGCGTAGTCGCGGACCGTGTTGTCGAGCGGGCTCACCATGGGCCGCCGTCACCCCCGGTCACACCGTCCATACCGTCCATACCGTCCCTGCCGTCGCCGGTCGCGCTGCGGGATCCGTAGACGCCGAGGCCCACGCCCAGATACGCCGCCGCATAACGGCCGTGGTGCATCAAGGCCGCGTACCGGGTGATGTCGGTGCCGACCGCGTGACCGACGACGTGCACGCGGACGTCGTGCTGTTCGGCGGTCTCCATCAGCCGCTTGCGGGTGTCGACCACCTGCGGTGCGTCCGCGCCGTCGTCGAGGATCACCAGGCCGGGCCGGGCCTGCTCGGCGGTGTCGAACGGGTCGGCGAACAGGTCGCGTGGCTGCTGGCTGGACAGCACCGGGAGCAGGTGCTCGGCATCGGCAGCCAGCGCCGGCCGGCCGCTCGCGACCCGGACCGCCTCGACCACCCGGCGGGCGGCCCGGGCCGCCAGTACCGACCCGCCCCAGATCAGCGGCAGCACGTCGGCCAGTACCAGGGCGAGATCCTTGGCCGGGTTGGAGGCGATGTCGAGCTGCGGCGAACAGGCCACCGCGACCTCGTCGAGGGTGTCGGCGACCGCGGCCGCCTCGACCGCCGGGCCGAGCTCGAGCTGGTGCAGCGCCTGCAGCACCGCGACCGCCGTAGCGAGCGCGTCGTCGGACTGCGACGGCAGCCGCACGGCATGCCGGGATGCGGCAGCCAGCTCGCCGACCTCGGAGGACTCGGCCGCCGCTACGAGCAGGCCGCAGCCGCGGCGTACCGCCTCGGCGACCGCGGAGGCGGCACCGAGGTCGAGCCGGGTGCCGGCCAGCACCACGACCAGGTCGAGCGCGCCGGCCCAGCCCGGCAGCCCCGGTCCCGGCCAGGCCACGAACGGGACCGGGCAGAACGGCTCGAGCACGGCCCGGACCAGTCGGGCGTCGCGGCCGGCGGCGACCAC
>JBKPSJ010000173.1:0-21898 GCA_046765875.1 Actinomycetota bacterium | reverse complement strand
TCTGGCCAAGCCCGCGGAGATCTTGACACCCCGCAGGGCGAGGGCCAGGATCCAACGTGTCCGCAACCGACTTGCGGGCAGCACTTTGGAGACGCCGCCGCGCATCGCGCCCTTCTGGCGCTAGTCGGCGAGTGGTGTGGCGACGCCCCCTCGGCAGGGGCTGGCGCAAACCATCTGACAGCCCCTGCTCGCGGCATACCGGGAGGGGACATGCCAGGGGTCGGGACGCACACCACGATCATCCAGCGACTGGCGAAGGCCAGCCTCGGCGACCCGACGGTGCGCACGCTTCTCGGCGATCCGGACCTGAACGCGGACTGGCTGACCTACGCCACCGTCCCGGAGGCCCTGCAGGCGCGGTACGCCGTCCTCGGCGCCATGGGGCCGGACGTCTTCTTCGCGATGCTCGACTACGGCGGCGACATCCAGGCGCTGGAGGACGTCGTCCTCAAGCTGGCCGGGACGTTCCGCTGCGCGGGTCAGCTATCCGCCCGGTTGAACAACCTGGTCGACAGCACGCTCGACGACCTCACCGACGACGTCTGGGGGGAGATCCAGACGATCTTCGCCCGGGTGAAGGGCATCCTGACCGAGGGCGCCATCGACCTGCTGATCGACCGGATCAACCCGTGGTCGCTGTACCTGCCGTTGCGCCAGGTCGACGACATCCAGGACAACTGGTACTGGGCCGACTACCTCCACTACGTCAAGACGGGCTGCTTCACCCAGAAGCTGCTCGAGCAGGCGAGGGCGCTGCACGCCGCGGACCCGAGCTCGGCGACGGGCCGCTGCCTGTCCGCCTACGCGCTCGGCTACCTGACGCACTACGTCTCGGACACGGTCGGCCACGGCTGGGTGAACCGGATCGTCGAGTCGCCGTACCGGAACCTGTGGCAGCGCCACCACATGGTGGAGAACTTCATCGACGCGCACGTGTGGGCCAGCTGGCACGACGAGGGCAAGGAGCCGACCCACCCGGCCGACGAGCAGGGCCTGGACACGATCCGCGCGACGGCCGGCGACCCGCTGCGGGACGGCGCGGCCCGGTACAGCTACGCGCGGCTGAACGACCTGTGCAACATCGGCTCTGCCGGCATCGACCCGTTCATCGACCACACCCTGGACCAGATCTGCAATGCCATCCAGAAAGGGCTGTTCGACATCGGCGCGTCGGTGGTACCGACGATGCAGACGCCGGACGACCCGGTCTTCACCACGTGGACGCAGTTCGTCGCCGACGCGATCTGGCAGACATACCCGCCCGCGCAGATGCACCCGAGCCGGATGGGCCGCTACCCGAGCCCGGACGACATCGCCGGCGCCTACGGCGCCTTCCGGATCCTGCTCTCCCTGGCCACCGAGGACGACGTCGAGGCGCCGAAGCCGCCGATGACGACCGACGTGGGCGCCGTCCTGGACCAGATGTGGAAGGACATCCAGAGCCAGCTGTCGATGATCCCGCCGCCGCCGTCGGTGGGAGGCGGCGGGAGCTTCAGCCTGACCGCGCTGTGGAACTCGATCAAGGCCGAGCTGGCCTGGCTCGGCGAGGTCGCCGACGCGGCGCTGCACGCACTCGGCGACCTGCTCGAGGGCCTGATCAAGGCAGGCGCAGCCGCTGCCGGGAACGTCATCAAGCCCGGCCTGTATGTGCTCGACTCCATCCTCTACTCGATGTACCACACGCTGCGGATGGCCGTCGTGATGTCGGGGTACTCCGGACCGTTCACCGAGGACCTGACAGCGGTGTGGGAGGGGCTCGACCTGACAACGCTGTGGAACGCCGGCACCGCGCAGACCAGCCCGCGGTATCCGCTCGAGCCGATGGTGGCGCAGCGCGACCTCCTTGCGGACTCCTCGCACCCGTTCTCGCCGTACCGGCCGTACTTCCAGCCGTCGATGATGGCCCCGGTGAACGTGGAGCAGCCGGTCACGACCTTCCCGACCCAGGTGCTCGGCTGGTCGATGCCCGAGGACATGCTCGACTCGGCCGTCCCCGCCACCCACGACATGTTCTCCCGGCAGGGGCCGGCGCCGGCCGTGCTGGCCACGCTGCCGAACCCGGACGGCAGCACGAAGGCCCTGCTCGAGTCGTTCGACGGCAGCCAGCGCTACTTCGGCAGCATCATGGCCAACTGCGAGCGGGCCCTGGGCTTCGCCGTGCCGTACGTGTCGGGCGGGCGGTGGCCAAAGGGCGTCGTGCTGCCCGACTACAACATGGACGCCGATCGCGGCTACGCCTGGCCGTGCTGGGACGTCGACTGGCTGGCCCCGAGGTCGTCCATGACGCCGGCACTCTGGAACGGCTGCGACCCGTACCCCGTGGACACCGCCGCCCGGGTGTCGGCGACGCCGCCGCTCAGCTGGGGCGATGGGCAGAAGCCGCGCACCAACCCGATGTTCCCCGGCCCCACCGTCACCGTGAACGATCCCTGGGGCAGCCCCCGCTCGGGGACGGCGTTCGTCAACGCCATGGCCCTCAGCACCCCCGGCCAGTGCGACTACGCGCCGCTCCCGTTCCCGTGCATCGTGATCAACCCCAAGCCCGGGCCGGACAACCCGCAGGGTGACGCGCGCAGCGGTCTCGACGGCTGCAAGCTCAAGCTGCCGCCGACGCGGCCCAGCATGCTCGAGGGCGAGCTGCTCAGCCCCGACTACCAGCTCGCCGAGCGGCAGTTCCTGCACAGCGAGGTCGGCGGCCAGATCACGGACGACGTGGTCAGCGTGTACCGGAACCTGCCGTATGACGACACGACCAACCTGAGGCAGCTGGAGAACGATGGGCGGCTGACGGACGTCCTGCGAGCGCTGGCCAGTGCCAGCATCCTCATCGACCCTCCGCTGCCGATCCCCCCGCTCGAGGCGGAGCTGCCGCCCACCCACAAGGCCGATCCGAGGCTCGTCCTGGCCAACGCGGTGAGCCTGCGGCTCGGCGGCGGGTCGACGGCACTGCCGTGGGAGGGCGGCACCGTCCAGGTGGCACCGAACGCCATCCCTGACACCAAGCTGGCGACCGCGGTCGCCCAGCTCGCCGTCACCGGGCGCAACATGTACGCCGAGTTCGCCCTCTGGTCGCCGCACGACGCCGACCTCGTGACGGAGTACGGCAGCACGTTCCCGGCGTCGCCGTTCGCCGCGGCCGACGTGCAGGCCGCGGCCAAGCAGGTCCTCGACGACGCCTACACCGCGCTGTGGGCGATCAGGTCGAACGACCCGGCCTGGCGGGTGAGGCGCAGCGAGCTCGAGTGGATCGCGGTGTCCGGCTTCGACGACACCCCGCACCGGCCGGTGAACGTGCCCACCGCGCCGTACCCGCAGTACGACCTCGACGTGCGGCTGAAGGGCAAGGAGCGGTGGATGACGGTGACCACCCGCTACCTCGTTGCCTCGGCCGGTGGTTGGGTCGGGCCGATGGACGCGGCGAAGTCGTCGTTCGTCAACCCGAAGAAGGACGTGCTCGGTGACCCGCCGCAGGTGCCGTCGGTCGGCCCGCCCCCGCGGGCGGTGCCGCAGGACATCCCGGTCATCGGGGGCAACAAGATCATCCTGTACATCCACGGCGGCGGTTCGCGGGCCGAGGAGGCCGTCGACATGGCCAACTGGTTCATCGCCGACGGCACGCTGGCGGGAGACAAGTACACGGTCATCTCGCTGGACCTGCCGAACAGCGCGTACGGCTCGACGTTCGACCTGTCCGACGTCGTCGGGCCTGACTACGACTACGTCCCGATGGACGTCCTGCACTTCGTGGTCCGGTACGTGATCGCCTTCATCGACACGCTGGACTGGCAGGTGGGCAACGTCTCCGACCGGATCGTCGCCGTGATGGGCGGCAGCCTCGGCGGCAACACGTCGCTGCTGCTGACCGACTTCTACGATGCGACGCACCGGCCCTGGCTGAAGACGATCGTCTCCTGGTCGGTGACGGCGACGGCTCCGGCGCAGTACGCCGGGCTCGTGCCGGCCGCGTGGCTGGCCGCCAAGACCGGGATGACGGACGACGCTCAGAGCCCGGAGCCGCCGGGCAACCACGAGATCGAGGCCAAGTACATCTCCAAGATGTATGCCGACCCGTTGCCTCCCAAGGTGCTGTTCTCGGTGCTGCCGATCCCGGCGCAGCCCATCATGTGGTTCCGTGGCGGCTACGCGCCGGACGACGGGCTCGACTGGCAGTCCTGCAAGGACGCGTCCATCGCCCGGTCGCGCTTCGACCGCTACGAGATCTACACGCCGGCCATCCGGCACTGGATCACAGCGCTGGACCTGGAGCAGATCGCGTTCAGCTTCCAGGATCGTCCACCGAAGCAGTTCGCGCCGGAGCAACGGCTGATGCTGGTCGCCGGCGACATGGACAACTACTTCCCGAACGCCATCTACAACAGCACCATCGAGGTGGCCCGAGCGATCCGCGACACCGCGCACGGCAAGGCCGAGTTCTGGCTGGCCACCGGGCACAGCATCCACAGCGAAAGGCCGCATCTGTTCGTGCAGGACATCCTGTACTTCCTGGACAACCCCGATGCCGGTGACTCCCCCAACGGCGTCGTCGTCTCGACGCCGCCCAAGGCGGTCTACTCGCTGGCGGACCGATGAGCACCGTCGACCGCACGAACCGCGTCGCGACGAGGCCGGGGCCCTGCCCCGCGTGCGGCTGCCAGCCGCTCTGCGTCTGCGCGTGCACCTGCCACGGGGCGGACGACGGAACCGGCGGCGGGCGCGAAACCCTGCCGCTGTCGACGCCGTTCCTGGTCATCCCCTGCCGTCCAGGTGACGCCGGGGGCCGGCCGCTGCCCGCGGACCAGGCGATCTACAGCGAGGCGATCGGCTGGCGGGTGGCCAACCCCGGCGCCCCCGGCGGCTGGCACGACTACCAGCTGCGGGTCTCGTGCGCCGTGGCCAACCTCGGGCCGGTGGCCAGCCCGGCGGCGATGATCGAGTTCTACACCGGGACGCCGATCGGGGTGCGGCACAAGCAGCACGCGACGCTGACCCCCGCCGAGGTGCAGGCCGGCGTGGATCTACTGGGGCGCGCGTCGTTCACCGCGCCGCCGGGGGTGGTCACGACCGTCACCTGCCCGGTGCCCTGGGTGCCGGGCGCGTACAAGGCTGCGCTCCAAGGGATCCTGGTGCAGGTACGGGACCTGTTCACCGACCCGTGGACGGCGCCGTTCGACGCGTTCGACGACCGCCACGTCGGGCGGAACGACGACACCATGCCGCGGATCTGGAACACGGGGGTCGACTACAACGCGGACCCGGTCCAGCCCAGTGCCGTGGACCAGCACTGGATGCTCGTCGCCGGACCCGGGGTCGCCGACCCGCGGCCCTGCGTCGCGGTGGCGGAGCAGCACCCAGGTGGCGCCTACTTCCCGACGGTCGACTCGGCGTGGATCTGGCAGGATGCCGCCGGGACCGCGGACGTCGGCGTGCCCTACACGTTCAGGCTGACGATCGACGTGTCCGGGCTGGACCCCGGGTCGGTGATGATCGGCGGCGCCTGGGGGGTCGACAACGACGGGACGATCACGCTGAACGGCCAGGCGCCGACGGGCACGGGGACGTTCTCGCTGACCAACGCGGACCACGCCAACTACAACGTGTCCCACCCGTTCTCCATCACCGGTGGGTTCGTGGCCGGGGTCAACACGTTGGAGATCCAGGTGACGAACGCGGACGGACCGGCGGCGCTGAACGTGACGGAGCTGACGCTCAAGGGGACGCCGGACTGATCGGAAACGTCGCCTAGGACCGCGCGGCAGGTAGCTGCGCCGTGACGCAAATCCCGCCGTCGGGGCGGGGGACGATGGTGAGTGTTCCGTCGTGTGCCTGGGTGATGCTCTTGACGATCGCCAGGCCGAGGCCGACGCCTGCATGGTCGCTGCGTATGCGGTCGGTGCCGCGCTGGAACGGCTCGGTCAGCGTCGAGACCAGCTGTGGACTGAGCTTGTCGCCGCTGTTTTCGACAGTGAGCATGACGGACTCGGGGCGGATGGCGGTGTTGATCTGCACGGTGCCATGTTCGGGGAGGTTGTGGACGATGGCGTTGTGCAGGAGGTTCGTGGTCATCTGCAGCAGGAGAGCGTGTGACCCGATGGTGGGGGTGATGTCCCCGGACGTCTGGATGGTGACGCCGCGCTTCTCTGCGAGGGGGAGGAGTGTTTCGGTGGCTTCTTCTGCTATGAGGGACAAGTCGACGTGTTCTCGGGTGAAGGATCGCTGCTCGGTGCGGCTGAGCAGCAGTAAAGCCTCGGTGAGATCGATCGCCCGGGCGTTGACGGCGTGGAGGCGTTCGTCGAGCTCGCCGCTGTCGCGGTTCGGATCGTTGCGGGCGGCGTCGAGAAGGGTCTGCGTGATCGCCAGTGGCGTGCGCAGTTCGTGGGAGGCGTTGGCTGCGAACCTCCGCTGTTCGGCGACGTGTGCTTCGAGCCGCGCGAGCATGGCATCAAAGCTGTCGGCGAGTTCACGGAACTCGTCTTCAGGGGCCTCCAGTTCGATCCGGTGGGAGAGCGATCCGGTCGCAGCCATGCGTGCGGCGTCTGTGATGCGCTTCAGGGGCGCGAGCATGCGACCGGCGAGAATCCACCCGCCCACGAGACCGAACACCAGCAGGAACGCCAGCACTGCGGCCGCCGCTTGGGTAAAGGCTCGCTGGGTGTTGGAGCGACCTGGGGCGAACGCCCCGCCGATGCCAGATCTCGTGCCTGAGATGATCGCAGCGTGGGGGAAGGATCGAAGGAGGACCACCCACAGGGCGAGCAGCAAGGCCCCCGCGAGCACGAGGAACCCGGCGTAGCTGAGGGTGAGTTTGAGACGAACGCTCAGCCCACGTGCCCTATACACGCTCGCCTCCCTCACCTTCGGCGTCCGGTCCTATGTCGATGCGGTAGCCGACGCCGGGCACCGTGGCGATCAGCCGGGGTTCGCCGAGCCGTTTGCGCAGGGCTGAGACCGTGATGCGCACGGCGTTCGTGAACGGGTCGGCGTTCTCGTCCCATGCACGCTCCAGGAGTTCTTCGGCGCTGATGACACCGCCTTCGGCAGCGACAAGGACTTCAAGCACGGCGAACTGCTTCCTGGTCAGCGGGACGTAGCGGCCGTCGCGGTAGACCTCGCGGCGGAACGGATCCAGACGCAGGCCCGCGACCTCCTGCACGGGTGGCCTGTTGTGCGCGCGCCTGCGGTCGAGTGCTCTCAGCCGGAGCACGAGCTCCCGGAGCTCGAACGGTTTGGTGAGGTAGTCGTCCGCGCCGAGCTCGAAGCCGGAGGCCTTGTCGTCGAGTCGGTCGGCGGCGGTCAGCATCAGAATCGGCATGCCGCTGCCGGAGGCGACGATGCTTTCGGCGATCTCGTCACCGGAGGGCCCGGGAATGTCGCGGTCGAGGACGGCGATGTCGTAGGCGTTGATGCTCAGCAGCTCCAGAGCGGTGTCGCCGTCACCTGCGATGTCTGCCGCGATCGCGTCCAGGCGCAGCCCGTCGCGGATGGCCTCGGCCATGTAGGGCTCATCCTCGACGACCAACACACGCACGCTCTCGATGCTACGGACCGGCAAATATCGCCGGCATATCGAAAACCACATACATGCTGGCAACACCGCGCTGCCTTGACTCGCAGCATGAGTCAAACGGCATCAGCACGAACGGCGGTCCGCAGGACTCTCAGGCCCGCCGCAGTCGGCCTGGTCGTCGTCATCGCTGCGATCATCGGAACGCTCGTCTATCAATCAGCCTCGTCATCGGCGCCCTCGTTCAGCGAAGTCGTTCGCGGCGACCATCATGGTGCGCTTGGCGAGGCTGATGGTGTCGTCCCGGACGGGGTGACAGTGTTCGATGACGAGTATCCCGCCGTAGGCAACCTCGACCCCGATCTGCGCCAGGCCCTGCGCGAAGCGGCGACGGATGCCGCAGAGGACCGCGTCAAGTTCTACGTCAACAGCGGCTGGCGTTCCCCGGAGTACCAGAATCAGCTTCTTCGAGACGCGGTTTCCGAGTATGGCTCGAAAAAGGAAGCTGCCCGCTGGGTCGCTACAGCCGACACGTCTCCTCACGTGTCCGGGGACGCGGTCGACCTCGGACACTCCGATGCGACGGCGTGGCTGTCCGAACACGGCGCCAAGTACGGTCTGTGCCAGATCTACCGCAACGAGCCCTGGCACTACGAACTGCGCCCCAGAGCCACCGATCACGGTTGCCCGGCCATGTATGCCGACCCCACACACGATCCGAGGATGCACAATGACCGGCGCTTTCCACCCTCCCGACCCGGGTGACGATGTGGGGTGTCCGGCTGGAATGAGCCCGGAGCGCAGCCCGGAACGCGCCCGGAAGTCTGGCCGGGCTGCGACACTGCGAGTAGACCCTGCAACGGTGTCCGAGCTGCGTCGTACGGGTGGTCAGGCGAACGGTACTCGCAAAAGGAGTCGCTATGGCAGAGGAGACCCTGGATCCTCACGTTCTCGCGCCGGGACGAGCGCCTACGCCATTCACTGCCGACGAGATCCGGGATGCGACCGCGGTCGGGAAGGCCATTCGGCGGCGGATCGACGAGGTGGGCGAGGCGTCGTTCTATCTGGTGAGCCGGTACGTCGAGTGTGATGAGGAAGGGGCCGTACTGGAGCGGTCTCGGCTGGCGCTCGACGGGTCTCCGCTTGGTGAGCCTCAGGTGAATCGGATGACCTGGTTGGACCTGCAAGGCCACGCATCGTTCCCGGCCGACGTTACGACGATCGAGTCTGAGCGGCTCGAGACGGCGATCGGTGAGCTGGACTGCCTGCGGTACACGGTGCGCGATGGTGCGACTGACGAGATTCTCTGGTTCGCCACGAACCTGCCCGGCATGCCCATTCAGCAGGCGACCCGGACCGACGGCCAGGTCGTCTCGACCGTCTCCGTGATGGAGTACAGGAGCCCGTGACGCGGATGAGGGCTTGGGTGGCGGATAGGGCGAGTGCGATGGCGGCGCAGGTGAGCCAGAGGGTGGTCGGGCCCGCGTGGCGAAGGAGTTGGGTGCCGGCCATCGGGCCGATGGCGGACGCTATGCCCCAGCTCGTTCCGTACGCCGCCAGGTAACGGCCGCGGGCGCCTTCGGGTGCCAGTTCGGCGACCACGGACTGGGTGCGGCCGAGGAGGAGCAGGTCTGCGGCGCTCCAGATCACCGTGGCGACGATCAAACCGGCCAGCGTGTGAGCCAGGGCGGTGAGGATGAGGCCGACGGCGAGGACGGCGTACCCGATCGTGACGGCCGTGAAGTGATCGATCGCCTTCAGACGGCGAGTCAGCGGCCGGGCGACGATCATCGTCAGGGCCGATGTGGTGAGGATGAGACCCACGCCGGACATCGGGAGGTCGCGGGCGACGAGGGTGAGGGGAAGGGCCGTTATCAACTGCAGGTAGACGATCGCGAAGACGGTGCCTGCGGCAACCATGAGCAGCAGGCGCCGATCGCGCCACGCAGTGGAGTGCTGCCGCCGACTCACGGCGTCGGGCAGGAGTAGGCCGACCAACAAGGCGCAGGCCAGGCAGCTCACGGCGTCCGCGACGAAAAGCCAGCGCAGACCAAGACCGGTCAGCAGCGTCGCGAGCAGGCCGGCGCCGACGGCCGCAACGGCAAGGGCCGCGCCGAGCAGGCCGTACGCCGCCGGGCGGTCGGCTGGTGGGACGAGGTCAGCGATAAGCGCCTGGCTCGGCGGTTCGTACACCTCGAACATCAGGCCGAGCAGGGTCAACGCAAGAAACGCCGACACCAGACCGCCGGCTAAAGCCAGCCAGACTTGCGCGACCGCGCAGCCCAGCAATCCGAGCACGATCGTGCGCCGGGTGCCGAGCCGGTCCGTGAGCCGGCCCCCGATGAGCCGGGACGGGATCGTCGCGATGCCGAACACGGTCATCGCCACACCCGCGATGGTCACGGACGCGCGCAGCTCCGAGGTCAGCACGAGCGCCAGGAAGGGCAGGGTGAAGGCGCCGAGCCGGTTCACGGCTCGCGCGACAACCAGGATTCGCACCGCGCCAACATGACTGGTGAATCCACTATGATCGGTCACGCGCAGGCAGCCTAGACAGTCAGGAGTGACTGGTCAAGTGAAGTTCGATAGTCACGTTGTACGTGTGCTGACGGCTGCGGTCGAGCTGGTCAACGGGCTCACGCCCGGCCATGCCCGCGGCACGCCGTACCCAACACCGATCGGAGCCGACCGGGTGCGAGTGACGGCCGACGCGATCGGCAACGACGCGGTGACGGCGGCCCAGGCCGCGCAGCTTGCGGAGGTCGCGGACCGGATGCGGGTGGTGTTCGAGGCGGCGCACGAGGGCGATACGGACCGCGCCGCCAAGGAGGTCAACCGGCTGTTGCTCGATACCCAGGCGCACCCGCAGTTGGACCTGACCGAGCAGGGGTGGAATCTGCACTTCCACGGCGCGGACGACACGCTCGCCAACGGCTGGACGGCCGGGTGCGCCTCCGGGCTGGCACTTGCCCTCGGCAGCGATCTGGCCGGCCGGCTCGGGGTCTGCGCGGCGCCGGGCTGCGATCGGGTGTTCGTCGACGTCTCCCGCAACGCGCAGCGCCGGTTCTGCTCACCGCAGTGCCAGAGCCGCGTCAAGGCCGCCGCCCACCGCGCCCGACAGGCCGAATCATGAGGCCGGCGAGGACTGACCCGGATAGCGGGTTCTGGTTCCACGGCGAGTGGATACCGGACCCGTACGAGTGGCTCGAGCGATTCAAAGACCCCGAGGTGATCGGCTGGATCGGGGAGCAGGAGGCGACTACACACGCCATCCTCGACGCGGTGCCAAGACGGGACCGGATCCGTGCCGCCGTCACCCGTGCATCGCGGTACGACCGGCTGTCACGACCGATCCGCGCGGGTGGGCGCGAGTTCGTCTGGCAGGCCGGTCCCGACGGCGACAAGCTCGCATTGCGGATGCGCCGAGAGCCGGACGGGCCGCTCGAGACCGTGCTCGACCCGAACAGCTGGTCGACCACGGAGACGCTCGTGTACGCCGCACCGTCACCCGACGGCAGGCTTGTCGCCTTCGGCAAGGCCACCGGCAGCACCCACGACGCGCGGATCCGGATCCTCGATGTCGACAGCGGAACCGTCCTGCCCGACGAGCCAAGCGGTACCAGCCACATGGACCCCGCCTGGCGACCGGACTCGGCGTCGTTCTTCTACCCAGCGGTTGCCGACGGCAAGGAAGTCGTCCTCGAGCGCCGCATCGGGACAGCGGAGGATCGGCAGGTCTTCGGCGGCCACCCGGACTACTGGTGCTCGGTCAGCGTGAGCGAGTGTGGCCGGTACGCCATCCTGTACCAATGGGACTTCGTCCACGCCAACATCGTCTTCCTGCTGAGGTTGTCCGACAACGAGCTGGTGCCGGTGGCGACGACCATGCAGGCAATAAATCACGTCCAGGTGGTCGATGACGAGCTGCTCATCGTCACCGACCTCGATGCGCCGCGCGGTCGGCTCTGCAAGGCATCATTGTCGAACCCGACCGAGTGGCATACGGTCATTGCCGAGAGCAACGACACCCTCGAGACCGTAAGCGGGATCGGCGGCCGACTGTACGCCGTCTACTCGCACGCCGCATCGCACCGGATCAGCGTGCACGCCGGGGACGGCTCGAGGCTCCGCGACATCGCCCTTCCCGGCCTCGGGTCGGTCAACCGGAACGAGGGTTCAGGTGTCGCCAGCGGGGTCAGTCAGCAGGACGACGAGGTATGGATCGAGTTCCAGTCGTACGTCCAACCTCCGTCGGTCTACCGCTATGACTTCGACACTGACGCGCTCATGGCGTACCACGTACCCGACGTCGGGATCGAGGCCGAAACCGAGCAGGTCTGGTACGCATCCGAGGACGGCACGCAGGTCTCGATGTTCGTGGTCCGGCCCAACGGTGCCGACGGCCCGCGACCGGCAAGGCTGAGCGGATACGGCGGGTTCGGCATCGCGTTCGGGCCGTGGTACGCAGCGGTGAACGCGGCCTGGCTCGAGGCCGGCGGGGTGCTTGCCTTCGCCAACATTCGTGGCGGTGGCGAGTACGGACGCGAGTGGCACGGGGCGGCGGTCGGGACCAAACGGCAGAACGCGTTCGACGACTACATCGCCGCCGCCCGCCGGCTCGTCGCGAACGGCTATACGACGACCGATCAACTGGTGTCGCGCGGGAACAGCAACGGCGGCATCCTCGTCGCGGTCACAGCCCTGCAGGCGCCGGATGCGTTCCGCGCCGTGTTCTGCCGGGCGCCGACACTCGACATGATCCGCTTCACCCGGTTCGACAACCTGCGTCCTGCGACCGTCGAGTTCGGCTCGCCCGATGATCCGGTCGAAGGTGCTTACCTTGCCGCCTACTCGCCGTACCACAACGTCCGGCCGGGGATCCGGTATCCGGCGATGGCCTTCGTCACAGCGATGAACGACAAGCTGGCGCCGCCGTACGACCCGGTGAAGATGGTGGCCCGGATGCAGGCCGAGGCGACAGACGGCGGACCGTACCTGTTGCTCCCGCTGCGCGACTCCGGACACGGCGGCGGCACCACTCTCGCCGCGCTGATCGAGCAGGACGTCGACGAACTCTGCTTCTACGAAATGAATGTGATCTGAGTCACATCAACCCGGCCGATGTAGAGACCGGGAAAGCGGTTCCGTTCTGACGGCGAGAGTCCACCGACGCAGACAAGGAGCACGAAGATGAACGTCACCGAGATCCTGGCCAAGCCGCTGTCGCAGGAGTTGTTGGCGTCGGGTATCCCGGCCCGGCTCGCGTACACCGCGCTCGACGGCGATCCGCGGGTGATCCCGATCGGCTTCCTGTGGACCGGCTCGGAGATCAAGCTGTACACCGTACCGACCTCGGCCAAGGTCAAGGCGCTGCAGCAGAACCCGCGGGTCGCCATCACGATCGACACCCAGGAGTTCCCGCCGAACGTCTTGCTGATGCGCGGGTCGGCAAGCCTCGAACTGGTCGACGGCGTACCGGACGGGTACGTCGTGGCAGCCCGCAAGCTGGTCCCGGCCGAGCAGATGGAGAGCTGGGAGGCCGGCATACGGTCGCTGTACAAGCAGATGGTGACCATCACCGTCATGCCCGACTGGGCGAAGCTGCTCGACTTCGAGACCACACTGCCGAAGGCCGTCGAGGATCTGGTGAAGGCGTACGGTGACCCGCGATGACCAAGTTCATGCTGCTTACCAAATACGACAGCGAGCTGGGTATCCCGCCGATGACCGAGTGGGACCCGGCCGACATGGCCGCTCATCTGGACTACCTGACCCGGCTCAACCGGGAGCTGGCCGCCAACGGCGAACTGATCGAGGCGATGGCGCTGACCGGACCCGAACTGGCCAAGATCGTCAGTTCGGACGGACGCAGTACCCCGGTCGTCACCGATGGGCCGTTCCCCGAGGCGAAGGAGGTGCTGGCCGGGTACCAGATGGTCGACGTCGAGTCCGAGGAACGCGCGCTCGAAATCGCCGCGCAGGTGTCGTCGGCGCCGGGGCCGGGTGGCGTACCGATCCGGCAGCGGATCGAGGTCCGTCAGGTGATGGCCTCGATCACCAGCGAGATGTGATGCCTTCCGATCCGGTCGAGGACCTGCTGCGCGAGTTGGCGCCGCAGGTCCTCGGCACGGTGGTCCGCCGGCACGGAGACTTCAGTACGGCCGAGGACGCCGTACAGGAGGCGCTGATCGCGGCGGCCGAACGCTGGCGACGCGACGGCGTACCTGAGAACCCGCGCGGCTGGCTGCTGCAGACCGCGGGCCGGCGGATGACCGACATCTATCGCAGCGAGCAGGCCCGGCGCCGGCGCGAGCAGCGAGCAACCGAGCCGGAACCGGAGATCAGCGATCGCGACGACACACTCGAGTTGCTGTTCCTGTGCTGTCATCCGGCGCTCACGCCACCGTCGGCGGTCGCCCTGACGTTGCGCGCCGTCGGCGGACTGACGACCGCCGAGATCGCACGGGCGTTCATGGTGCCGGAGGCAACGATGGCGCAGCGGATCAGCCGCGCGAAGGCCCGGATCAAGGAGTCCGACGAGACGTTCCGGATGCCGGTCGGCGACGAGCGTGCGCAGCGGTTGCAGTCGGTGCTCCGAGTGCTCTACCTGATCTTCAACGAGGGATACGCGAGCTCCGCCGGGGACGACCTGATCCGCGTCGATCTGGCCGGCGAGGCGATCCGGCTGACCAGATCCGTCCATGCGCTGCTGCCCGAGGACGGCGAGGTGGCCGGGTTGCTGGCGTTGATGCTGCTCACCGACGCACGCCGGCCGGCCCGTACGGGTCCGATGGGCGAGCTGATCCCGCTCGCCGAACAGGACCGCTCGCTGTGGGATCGAGAGCTGATCGCCGAAGGCGTCGTACTGGTCACCCGGGCGATGGCGCGCGGGATAGTCGGCGAGTACCAGCTGCAGGCGGCGATCGCGGCCCAGCACGACGGCGCGGCCTCAGCCGAGGACACCGACTGGCCGCAGATCCTCAGCCTGTACGGCCTGCTGGCGAAGATCATCGACAGCCCGGTGGTCGCGCTGAACCGGGCAGTCGCCGCGGCGATGGTGCACGGTCCGGAGGTCGGACTGGAACTGCTCCAACAACTGGACGAACAGCTGCCCGGGAACTACCGGCTCGACGCCGTACGCGGCCACCTGTACGAGATGCTCGGCGATGCCGGGCGGGCTGCCAAGCATTACTCGGCCGCCGCGAACCGGACCACCAGCCTGCCCGAGCAGCGCTACCTCACAGCGAAAGCCGCCGCGGCGATGATCTCGATCCCCTCGGCGATCTCGCCGGCCGATCGGGCGGCGTACCCGAGGACCAGGCCCGGCGATCCCGGCCGCTGACGGTGCCAGGACAGCGGCTGCACCTTGACACCCCGGTCCAGCGCGGCCGCAGCCAGCGTAGTGTCGTCGATGTCGTCGAACGTGATCATCAGATGTAGGCCCGCCGCCGCGCCGTGCACCCGCGCCTCCGGCAGATGGTTGCTGAGGGCATCGATCATGGCATCGCGCCGGCGCCGGTGCCGGCGCCGGATCTGGCGCAGGTGCCGCTCCATCTCGCCGGACGTCATCAGCTCGGCCAGGACCAGTTGCGGAAGTACGGCGTTGCCGAGGTCGGCACTGCGCTTGGCTGCGACCACGTCGTCGTGGTACCGGCGCGGCACCGCCGTCCAGCCCACTCGCAGCGCCGGAGCGAGGATCTTGGAGACGCTGCCGGTGTAGCAGACCCGATCTGCCAGCAATGATCGCAGGGCCGGAACGGGTGGCCGGTCGTAGCGGTGCTCGGCGTCGTAGTCGTCCTCGAGCACCAGCCCGCCGTCCTCGGCCCAGCGCAGGAGTTCGCGCCGGCGGCGGCCGTCGAGTACGACTCCGGTCGGGAACTGGTGCGCCGGCGTCATCAGCACCGCCGGCGCGCCGCTCGCGACCAGTTCGGACACCCGCAACCCGCCAGCGTCGACCGCGACGGGCGGGGTCCGCAGCCCGGTGGTCCACAGATGCTGCCGGGCTCCGAGCGAGCCCGGGTCCTCGACGGCGAGTTCACCGATGCCGTCGCGTTGCAGCACCTGGGCGAGCAGGCCGAGTGCCTGGGCGACGCCGGCGACCACGATCACATCGCCCGGATCGACCCGGATGCCCCGGTACCGGCCCAGCCAGTTCGCCACCGCCTGCCGGAACACCGGCGCGCCGCGCGGGTCGCCGTACCCGAACGCGGCCGGTGACAGATTGCCCAGCACGGTCCGCTCGGCGCGCAGCCAGGCGGCACGGGGAAACGCAGCCAGATCCGGTACGCCCGGCGACAGATCGATGCGAGCCGGTGCCGTACGGAGCGCGTCGAACACCTCCTGATCCGGCTCCCCGTCGAACACCTTCGGCATCGAGACCGGTGCTGCCGGTTGCGGATTGACGACCGGCGCGGCCAGGACCACGGTGCCGGCGCGGCCACGACCTGCGACGTGCCCGTCCTCGATCAGCCGCTGGTACGCCTCCGTGACAACTCCGCGCGACACCCGTAGCTCCGCGGCGAGCTCCCGGGTCGCGGGCAGTCGGCTCCCCACCGGCAGCCGCCCATCGGCGATCGCATCGCGCAGCCGCTCGGTCAGCCAGTCCGACAGTCCGCCGGCCGGCGCGTCCTCGATGCTGAGCTGGAGGAAGTCGCTGCCGGTTATGGACCTGTCGACCAGCCGTTGTTTGGACCTTCCCATCGGACCATTATGACGACGATCGTGGTCCGCATGAAGCTTCGCAGCATCGCCTCCGGCGTCGGCGGGATGACCCTGGTCGGCGGCAGTGTCGGGGTGTCGCAGGTGCTCACCGACGCGCCGCTGTTCACCGCCCAGGCGATCCGGTACGCCGCGGCCGCAGCGATCCTGGTGCTGATCGCACGACTGGCCGGGGTACGCATCGTCCGGCCGCGCGGCCGCGAATGGTTGTGGTTCACCGGTATCGCGGCCAGCGGTCTGGTGTTGTTCAACATCGCGGTGGTTCGTGGTGTCGCCCATGCCGAACCGGCCGTCATCGCCGTCGCGGTGGCGTGCGTACCGGTCCTGCTCGGAATCATCGGCCCACTGCTGGAACGACGTACACCACATGGCCGGGTGATCGCGGCGGCGGTGGTCGTGACGGCGGGAAGCGTGCTCGTCGAGGGCACCGGCCGCGCGGACCCGATCGGGATCGCGTGGGCCGCGGTGGCGTTGCTGTGCGAGGCGGGGTTCACGTTGCTCGCGGTGCCGGTGCTGCCGCGGCATACGGCGTGGGGAGTGTCGGTGCACTCGGTCTGGATCGGTACGGCGATGTTCGCCGTGCTCGGATTGGTGGCCGAGGGCCCCTTCGCGATGCGCCGGCTCGATGGTGCCGACTGGGCGGCGATCGGCTACCTGGCGGTGATGGTGACCGCGGTCGCGTTCCTGCTCTGGTACTCGACGGTGGCCTCGCTCGGTGCGGGTACGGTCGGCCTGCTCACCGGGGTCGCGCCGGTCTCGGCCGCACTGACCGGGATCGTCACCGGCGGCCGGGCTCCCGGGCCGATGGTGTGGGCGGGCATGCTGGTCGTGGTCTGCGGGCTGGCCGCGGGCCTGGTCTCCAAGCCGGTGCTGAGGAGGGCACATGCGGTTCCGGCATTCGAGTGAGCTGTGGCGGGACTTCCCGCAGCTGGTCGCCGGTGTCCTGTACGTGAACGGGGTCGGCAAGGACGCAGAGGTCGACCCGGCGGCGTACACGGAACGGGCCAAGGCGAGGCTCGCCCAAAGTACCGAGGGTGAGCTGGCCGAGATCCAGGCCTGGCGGCGCGCGTTCTCGCAGCTCGGGCTGAAGCCGACCCAATACCGATGCGCCGCCGAGTCGTTGCTGCGGCGACTTCGCAAGGAGGGCGGGTTGCCGCGGATCCATCCGCTGGTGGATCTGTGCAACGCGGTGTCGGCGGCGTACGCGATCCCGGTCGCGGTTCTCGATGTCGACCGGATCACGATGCCGCTGGAGGTCCGGTACGCGGCCGGCGACGAGCGGTACCTCGCGTTCTCCGGCGCGGTGGAGAATCCGACTCCGGGTGAGGTGGTGTTCGCCGACGCCGCGGGCCAGGCGCATGCGCGACGCTGGACGAACCGACAGAGCGCGGAGTCCGCCGTGGGCGACACAACATCGAGCGTGCTGATCGTCGCCGAGGCCCTGCACGATTCGGCAACAGAGGACATTCGCTCGCTCGTTGCGACGCTCAGTACGGAGATTGCCGCCGTATGGCCGGCCGAACCGGTGACCGCCGTTCTGTCCGCGGACAATCCCGAGTTCAGGTGGTGAGCGCGGCCAGGACGTCGGCCGTCGAGCAGATGGTGCCGAAGCGGGGGAAGTTCAGCTTGATCGCGGCCTCGTGCTCCTCCGGAGACCGCGCCGTCATCGCGTCCTCGACGAAGAACAGTTCGTACTGCAGGTCGGCCGCGACCCGTGCGGTCGACTCGACTCCGAGGTTGGTGGCGATCCCGGTGAACACGATCGTGTCGACGCCGTGCTGGTTGAGGTACTCGTCCAGGTCGGTGTTGAGGAAGGCGCCGGTCGACCGCTTGACGACGATGTGATCGCCTGGCTGGACGAGATCCGCGGCCAGTTCACTGCCGCGTGGCTGCTCGGCGAGGTTCGGCCGCTCGACCCGTACCGCGACGACGGTCGCGCCGGCCTTGCGGAACGCGTCGGCCAGCTCGATAGAGCGCTCGAGCACCTCCGTCCCGGGCCGGGGTGAGAGCGGCAGCCCGACGATCCGGTCCATCAGGTCGATCGTCACCAGGGCGGTCCGTCCGGGTTCGAAGCTCACCATGATCCCGACCCTACGTCCGTACGATGAACAACCCGCGGCGACGTTGCACAGGTAGTGATGCCACCGCACAACGCCGGCCATGTCCAGCGGCACCGCTGCTTGTGCAACGACTGTGCGGGGTGGCGCGAGGGAGATCGCGCCACCCCTTGACCAGGGACTAAGCGGCGGCCTGTGAGCTGACCGTGGCCGGCTCGAGGGCCAGCGAGAGGACCTCTCGGACGTCGCTCACCGGGTGCACGGTGAGCTGCTCCAGTACGTCGGCCGGTACGTCGTCCAGGTCCGGCTCGTTGCGCTCCGGGATCAGCACCGTGGTGATGCCGGCCCTGTGCGCGGCGAGCAGCTTCTGCTTCACCCCGCCGATCGGCAGCACCCGGCCGGTCAGCGAGACCTCGCCGGTCATCGCCACAGCCGAGCGGACCGGCCGGCCGGACAGCAGCGACGCGAGTGCGGTGGTCATCGTGACACCCGCGCTCGGTCCGTCCTTCGGGATCGCGCCGGCGGGCACGTGCACGTGGACGCCGCGCTCCTTCAGGTCCGACACCGGCAATTCGAGCTCGGCACCGTGCGAACGCAGGTACGACAGCGCGATCTGCACCGACTCCTTCATCACGTCGCCCAGCTGGCCGGTCAGGGTCAGCCCGCTCGCGCCCGACTCGGGATCGGCCAGCGACGCCTCGACGAACAGCACGTCGCCACCGGTTCCGGTGACGGCCAGACCGGTCGCCACCCCCGATACGGCAGTGCGCTGGGCGGTCTCCGGCGTGTGCCGCGGCCGGCCGAGGTAGTCGACCAGCGAGTCAGCTGTGATGCTGACTGGCAGCGACACCTCCTCCAGTGAAAGCCGCGCGGTCACCTTCCGCAGCGCCCGGGCGATCGCCCGTTCCAGGCCACGAACACCGGCCTCGCGGGTGTACCCGGTCGCCAGCCGGCGCAGCGCGTCGTCGCCGAACGTCACGTCGGACGGCTCCAGCCCGGCCCGCTCGAGCTGCCGGGGCAGCAGGTGGTCGCGGCCGATGATCACCTTCTCGTCCTCGGTGTACCCGTCCAGCGTGACCAGTTCCATCCGGTCCAGCAACGGCGCCGGGATCTGCTCCAGGATGTTCGCCGTGGCCAGGAACAGTACGTCGGACAGGTCGAGATCGACCTCCAGGTAGTGGTCCCGGAAGGTGTGGTTCTGCGCCGGGTCGAGCACCTCCAGCAGCGCCGCGGTCGGGTCGCCGCGATAGTCCGCGCCGAGCTTGTCGACCTCGTCCAGCAGCACGACCGGGTTCATCGAACCGGCCTCGCGGATGGCGCGGACGATCCGGCCCGGCAGCGCGCCGACATATGTACGCCGGTGACCGCGGATCTCGGCCTCGTCCCGTACGCCGCCCAGCGCGACCCGGACGAACTTGCGGCCCATCGAGCGCGCGACCGACTCGCCCAGCGAGGTCTTGCCCACACCGGGCGGGCCGACCAGCGCCAGCACCGCGCCGGACCGGCGGCCCGACACGACACCCAGGCCGCGGTCGTTGCGCCGCTTGCGAACGGCCAGGTACTCGATGATGCGGTCCTTCACGTCGGACAGGCCGGCGTGGTCGGCGTCCAGGAACGCTCGGGCGCCGGGGATGTCGTACGAGTCCTCGGTCCGGGTGTTCCACGGCAGCTCGAGGACGGTGTCCAGCCAGGTACGGATCCAGCCGGTCTCCGGCGACTGGTCGGACGAGCGCTCCAGCTTGTCCACCTCGCGCAGCGCGGCCTCGCGTACCTTCTCCGGCAGGTCGGCATTCTCGACCCGCAGCCGGTAGTCGTCCTCCTCGGAGGCGACGTCGCCGTTGAGCTCGGCCAGCTCCTTGCGGACCGCGTCGAGCTGGCGGCGGAGCAGGAACTCGCGCTGCTGCTTGTCGACGCCGTCCTGGACCTCCTTGCGGATGGTCTCGGCGACGTCCTGCTCGGCGATGTGTTCCTTGACCCACCCGAGCACCAGCTCGAGCCGTTCCTTGACGTCGAGCGTCTCCAGCAGCTGCTGCTTCTGCGCCAGGGTCAGGTACGACGCATAGCCGACCTGGTCGGCGACCCGGCCAGGCTCGTCGATGCCCTCGACGACCTCGGCGATCTGCCATGCGCCACGCTCGTGCAGGGTGCCGACCAGCAGGTGCTTGAGCTCGGTGGCGAGCTCGCCGGCCCGGGCGTCGACGCCCTGGTCGTCCGGGATCGGGGTGGCCTCGACCCATAGTGCCGCGCCGGGACCGGTCGTACCGGTGCCGATCGCCATCCGGCTGGTAGCGCGGATCACGGCTCCGCGGTGGCCGTTCGGCAGGCGGCCGAGCTGCTCAAGCGCCGCGCGGGTGCCGATCGACCCGTAGTGGCCGTCGGTACGCGGAACCAGCAGCAGCTCGGTGGTGCCGGAGGTGGAACGGATGCCGGGCCCGGCGGTACGGGCGTCGGCGGCGGCCCGGGCGGCATCGACCGCCGCGCGGACATCGGAGTCCGAAAGATCAAGCGGCACGACCATGCCCGGCAGAACGACCTCATCGTCGAGCGGCAGGACCGGAAGCCGTAGTGGTTCGCTCATATTCTGTAGTCCCTCGGAGTCGAAAGTTGAGCTACACCGACTCAAGGCTGCAGACGCCGATTTCATTCCCCGATCGCTGACAGCGAACAGGTCCGCCCGATGAGTTGGCGCCGGTGGGATGGTCTATCCGGGGTCATCGACGCGAAGGAGTCAGCAATGTTCGGGAGTGTGAAGGCGTTCAGCGGGTTCTCGACCAATGACCTCGAGGCCACGAAGAAGTTCTACGGCGAGATTCTCGGGATCAAGGTCACCGACGAGGGCGGCCTGCTCACGCTGCATCTGGACGACGGTGCCCGGCCGACACTGGTGTACCCGAAGGAGGACCACGTCCCGGCGACGTACACGATCCTCAACTTCCCGGTCGCCGACATCGACGAGGCCGTCGACGCGCTGGTAGCGAAGGGTGTCCAGTTCGAGAAGTACCCGGGGTCGCCGCAGGACGAGAAGGGCGTCATGCGCGGGAAGACCCACAACCTGGGCCCCGACATCGCCTGGTTCAAGGACCCGGCCGGCAACATCCTGTCGGTCCTGGCGACCGACTGATCGGGCCCCTGTCCCGGGCCACAAGCCCCGGCCATCCGGCTTGCGTCCTGCTCCGAAGTCTGGCTGTCGTCCAGTTCCTTGAGGAGGGGACCAGTCATGAAGGACGCAAGCCGACGCGGCTTCCTGGTGATGACGGGCGCGGGGGCCGCGGCCGTCGCCACCGCCGGAGTCGTCGTCATCACGGAGAAGAACCAGGACGAGGGCGCCGCGACGCACAACGGCTCCGGTCCGATGGTCGCCTGGATCGGCGACGTGTCGAAGCCCGAGATCACCATCATGGTCGGCGAGCGCGAGGTCGTCGTGAACGACGCCGATCTGGTGGCCAAGCTCGTCCGCGCCACCGGACAGGAGTAGTGCCATGTCGTCGCATCGCGAAGCACCCGAGATCTCCAAGGACCCGGTGGCCGACAACACCGACGTCTACGCCTTCGTCAGCCCGGACCGTCCCGACACGGTCACGCTGATCGCCAACTTCATCCCGTTCCAGAACCCGCAGGGCGG
>JBKPSJ010000172.1:0-2688 GCA_046765875.1 Actinomycetota bacterium | reverse complement strand
CTACGCACGCAACACCGGCACGCACGTCGTCCCGCGTGGCGGCGGGCACTGCTTCGCCGGCCGCTCCTCGACCAAGGGACTGCTGCTGGACCTCGGTCGCCTCGATACCGTCACGGTCAACGTCGACGGATTGGCGACGATCGGGGCGGGCGCGCGGCTGGCCAAGGTCTACGACGCACTGCACGAGCGCGGGCGGACCATCCCAGCCGGCTGCGGGCCAACGGTCGGCATCGCCGGACTCACCCTGGGTGGCGGGCTCGGCCTGCTCGGTCGCCGGCACGGGCTGACCTGCGATGCATTGGTCGGCGCGCGAGTCGTCCTCGCCGATGGACGACGCGTCGACTGCAACGCGGATCGGGAGCCAGAGCTGTTCTGGGCGCTTCGCGGCGCGGGCGGCGGGCAGTTCGGCGTGGTCACTTCGCTCGTCTTCGCCACCGTGCCGGAGCCGCGTGCAACCCGCTTCGAGCTGCGCTGGCCGGCCACCGCGGCAGCTGGGGTCGTCGCCGCCTGGCAGGACTGGGCACCGGACGCGCCCGATGACATAACCGCCAACCTGACCGTCTCTGCCGGACACGGCGGCCCGCTGCGCGTTATCGTCTTCGGCGCCGCGCTTCGCGACACCGAGGCCACCGCAGCCCTACTGGACGAACTGACCGCTGGGGCTGGCCGTCCGGACACCCACCTGTGCGGCGGCATGCCCGTCCGTGATCTCAAGCGGTCGTTCGCCGACCTGGACAACCGCGACGGCGGACCTCGGTTGACGACCAGCCGGTCCGAATTCTTCGCCCGCCCCGTACCGGCCGCCGCGATCGCAGCGCTGCTCGACGAACTCACCACCAGGCCACCGAACGGACGACGGGAGCTGAACTTCACCGCCATGGGCGGCGCGTACAACCGGACGGCCCCGAACGCGACGGCGTTTGCCCACCGTAGTGAGCGGTTCCTGCTCGAACACGTCGGCAAGGACACGCGGTGGGTCGATCGGTCATGGGCGATCGCGCACGCACACGGCTCCGGACGGGTCTACCCGAACTTCCCCGACCCGCAGCTCGACAGCTGGGCGGACGCCTACCACGGCAGCAACCTCGCACGCCTCGTCGCGGTCAAACACGCGTACGACCCCGACCGGCTCTTCCGTTTCCCGCAGGCCCTCTGATCCGACTGGAGTACCAAGGTGATCCTCGTTACCGGCGGCCTGGGTTCTATCGGGTCGCACACCGCACGGGCACTGCTCGACCTGGGCGAGTCGGTCGTGCTCACCGCGCACCGGTCCACCCAGCTGCCTGAATATCTCGCCGACGAGCCCGGCGGCCGGGTCGTCGTCGAGCCGCTGGATACCACGAACGAGGCGAGTTTCCTCGACCTCGGGAAGCGGCAAGAGATCACCGGCGTCGTGCACCTCGCGGCGGCCCGCCACGACCTGCCCGATCCGGTCGAGTACCTGCGCGCCAACACCCTCAGCCTGCTCAACGCACTCAAGGCGGCGGCGGTGTGGGGCGTGTGGCGGTTCTCCGTCGCCAGCTCTATCGGCGTGTACGCGGGGCTGGACGAGGTCCCGTACCGCGAGGACGCCCCGCTGCCGGTGGTAGCCGAGCACCAGATCCCGGTGTTCAAGAAGACCGCGGAGCTGTTCGCGGCGCTGACCGGCGATAGCGCCGGGTTCGACACGGTGAGCCTGCGGATCGGCACCATCTGGGGACCCCAAGGCCTGCCCGACTCGCCGTTTTTCGCGCTTCCCCGGCTGCTCAGCTCGGCAGTCTGGGGCGAGGACCCCGACCTCACCCCGCCCCGCCCACCCGCGTACGCCGAGGACAGCACAGACCTCTGCTACGTCAAGGACTGCGGCCGGGCCATCGCGCTGCTCATGCTTGCCGAGCCGCTGAACCACCGCATCTACAACGTCTCGAGCGGACGGCTGGTGCGCTACAGCGAGGTCGTCGCCGCGATCAACGCCGCTGTCCCGGGCGCGAACATCACCCTCCCGGAGGGTCGCAATCCCGACCGGCCCCCGGACAACTACCTCGACACCACCCGGCTGCGGGAGGACACCGGCTTCCGGCCGGAGTACGACGTCGAGCGCGCCGTACCGGACTACGTCGACTGGCTGAGGGGACATGACTGTTAGCCGACCGCACCGGACGAGACATCGACTGCTGACCTCCCCCTGCTTTCCCGGACAGGTCGGGTGGTGGTGGTTCGAGCGCGACGCGCCTGCAGGATCGTCGACGCCATCGCGAGGAAGTACACCGGCGCGCCCTAGCCTCCGAAGCGAGGAACGCGTCGTCGCCGTCACCGGACCTGAGCGTGGGCGCCAGACCACGGCGGTCCGATCAGCGCAAAGGGCATCAAAGGGGTGCAGTGGTTCGATCATGTCGGTGTCGGCGTCGACGATCTTCAGCTCGTGACGGCGTTGTTCGAGGACTTGGGATTCGTGCACGGGGATCCGATGCAACTTGAGGGGGAGTGGATGGATCCGGTTGTCGGGCCCGATGGCGTGCAGGCGGAGATGATGGTCGTAAACGCGCCGGACGGCAGGGGCCGGCTCGAGCTCACCAAGTACCACCGATCGGCCGATCAAGCACGTGCACATCAACCGTCGGCGAACCGGCTGGGGTTTCGCCACATCGCCCACGTCGTCGAGGATCTCGACAGTGTCGTCAACCGACTTCGAGGCCAGCGACTGAACAC
>JBKPSJ010000171.1:0-6817 GCA_046765875.1 Actinomycetota bacterium | reverse complement strand
GCCGACACCGCCACGGCCGAGCAGGCCGAGCAGGCGGTACCTCCCAGCGAGCACCTCGCCGTTCACCAACACACCTCCACGTGGACGGACCGACCCACCTTAGAGGTCACGGCCGGGTAACGCGAGTTGCGGGCTGTGCGTACTGCCCTGCCGTACCCGCTTCGGCCAAGACCCACGCCACGGTAATGACTTGCTCGGCTGAGCTAAGATTTGCTCATGCAAGCAAGAACCGTGACGGAGGAGGCACGGCGCAGCCAGATCGTCGACGCGGCGATCGCGGTCATCGCCGAGTCGGGCTACCCGCGGGCAACGTTCGCCGAGATCGCCAGGCGGGCCGGGCTGAGCAGCACGGGTCTGATCTCGTACCACTTCGCCGGCAAGGAGGACCTGATCACGCAGGTTGCGTGGACGGTGATGCAGCGGATCGGCGGCTATATGACCGAGGTTGTCGGAGCCGAACGGACTCCGAGCGCGAGGCTGCGGGCGTACATCGTCGGAACTGTCACCTTCATCGCCGACCACCGCGCCGACATGAGGGCCCTGCTGGAGATCGTCCTCAACGGCGCGCTCAAGTACGACGCGACCGACGCCCAGCAGGTGTTGTCCCCGCTGGAGCAGATCCTGGCCGACGGGCAGCGGGCCGGCGAGTTCCGCGACTTCGACGTACGGATCGTCGCCTCGGCGGTGCAGCGTTCGCTCGAGGGTGTGCAGATGCTGCTCGAGGCGCACCCGGACCTCGACCCGAAGGCGTACGCCGAGGAACTGGTGACCGTCTTCGACCTGGCCACAAGGGCGGCGTGATGAGCAGTCGCATGGCGGCGCTGGGCCGTACGGTGATGAACCTGGCCTGGGGACTGGTCGCGCCGATCGCCGGGTTCTACGTGCTGCGAGCCCTCGGCATCGATCCGCTGATGGCGTTGCTGGCCGGCGCGGCGGCGACGCTGTTCGGACTGGTCCTGCGGCTGGTACGGACCCACCGGCTGGACGGGCTGACCGCGATGTTCGGCACCCTGACGCTGCTGAGCCTGGGGGTGTCAGTGCTGAACGGCAGCCCGCGATTCCTGCTGGCCAAGGACGGGTTGATCACCGCCGCGTCCGGGCTGTGGTTCCTGACCAGCCTGTGGCATGGGTCGCGCCCGGCCGGGTTGATGTTCGGCCGGCCGCTGATGGAGCCGCTGATGCCGACCCGGCGGAACTGGGACGAGATGTGGGAGACCGAGGCCGTGTTCCGCCGGTGCTGGCGGGTGATCACCGCCGTCTGGTCGGTGACGCTGTTCGCCGACGCCGTGGTCCGGGTGGTGACGGCGTACACGCTCCCCATCGACGTCGTACCCGGCCTGAACGGCGCGCTGTGGATCGGGCTCGTGATCGTGCTGCAGGTGGCCACGAACCTGTACTTCCACAAGGCCGGCCTGTATCGCATCCTGTTCGACCGCTCGGTCCCAGGGGAGGGTAAATCGGCACCCGATCGGGCTACCTTGACGGCGTGAGCGGTACGCGTGGCCGGCCCCGGCACCCCGACGTGCTGACACCCGCGGAATGGCGGGTCGTCGACGCCGTACGGCACGGGATGACCAACCGCGAGATCGCCGCCCGGCGCGGTACGTCGGTGGACGCGGTCAAGTACCACGTCGCCAACGCGCTGATGAAGCTCGGCCTGTCGTCACGGGCCGAGCTTCGCGGCTGGCGCGGCGTACCGGTCACCAGCCCGGCGAAGAAGGGAGCACCCACCATGGTCCAGCTCGGCCCGATCGGCCAGATCTCCCGGCCGGTGACCGACATCGCGAAGGCGGTGCACTGGTACGGCGAGGTGCTCGGCCTGCCGCATCTGTACACCTTCGGCGACCTGGCGTTCTTCGACTGCGGCGGCACCAGGCTGTTCCTCAGCGCCGCCGAGGAACCCGGCGCGCCGTCGATCCTGTACTTCCAGGTCGACGAGATCCAGTCGGCGTACGACGAACTCGTTGCCCGCGGCATCGAGTTCGAGGGGGCGCCGCACCTGATCCACAAGCACGACGACGGTGTCGAGGAGTGGATGGCGTTCTTCAAGGACCCCGATGGGCACTACCTGGCGCTGATGGCGCAGGTCAGACCGTGACCGCGACCTTGCCGCGAACCTGACCGGCGTCCAGCCTCCGCATCGCCTCGGCGGCCCGGTCCAGCGGGTACGACGAGTCCAGGCACGGCTTGACGGTTCCCGACTTCAGGTAATCGGTGAGCCGCTCGAGTCCGCGTCCGCGGCCGACGAAGTTGGTCAGCCGCTGCCGGGTGAGCGGCGACAACAGCCGGGCCCGCAGCGGTCGGCCCAGCCCGCCGAACCAGGCGCCGCCCCCCTCGCCGCCGACGATGACGAGGGTGCCGGTCGGCGTCAGCGCCCGCCGCAGCCGCTCCAGCGACGGGTTGCCCCCGATGTCGAAGATCAAGTCGTACCGGTACGGGCCGTCGGCGAAGTCGTCGATCGTGTAGTCGAGCACCCGGTCGGCACCCAGGAACTTGACCAGATTGACCTTTGCCGGCCCGCATACACCGGTGACCTCGGCGCGGTAGACCTTCGCCAGTTGCACGAGGTAGCTGCCGACGCCGCCCGACGCACCGATCACCAGCACGCGCTGCCCGGTCCGGATCCGCCCGACGTCGAGGGCCTGCAGTGCGGTCAGGCACGAGACCGGTACTACGGCTGCCTGCTCGAAGGACAGGTTGGCCGGCTTGTGGTCGAGCTTGTCCTGATGCGGTGTCGCGAACTCCGCGAGCGTGCCGCCGCCGGCGATGCCGTACACCTCATCACCGGGCGCGAACCGCGTCACCTCGGCGCCCACCTCGACCACGGTGCCGGCCAGGTCGCGGCCCGGCACCGGCTGGCGCGGACCGCGGAACCCGACGGCGGGGCGCATCACGTACGGCTTGCCGGTCATCAGGTGCCACGTACCGCGGTCCAGACCGGCGGCGTGAACGCGGACCAGGACCTTCTTGCCGGAAGCCTTCGGCTTGGCGATCTTCTCCACCCGCCACGTGTCGGCCGAGCCGTACTCGTGCTGGACGATCGCACGCATCGTGCCCTCGGTCTCGCCGACCGTCATGGCGCCCTCCCCAGGTGGCCCTGGTCCAAGTACGACGGGCCCGGCGGCCGGGTGTCAAGCTACGCCGGCGGCTGCCAGATGTCGGTGCGGCTCATGCCGGCGGCGCGTCCCTTGGCCGAGATCACCAGCGCCATCTTGCGCGAGGCCTCGTCGATCATCTCGTCGCCGAGCATCACCGCGCCCTTCGCGCCGCCCTGCTCGGACGTGAAGTACTCGTACGCGTCGAGGATGTTCTCGGCGTGGTCGTAGTCCTCCTGGCGCGGCGAGTACACCTCGTTGGCCGCTGCGATCTGGTCAGGGTGCAGCACCCACTTGCCGTCGAAGCCGAGCGCAGCGGACCGGCCGGCCACGCGCTTGTACCCCTCGACGTCCTTGATCTGCAGGTACGGGCCGTCGATGGCCTGCTTGCCGTACGCCCGGGCCGCCATCAGGATCCGCATCAGGATGTAGTGGTACGCGTCGCCGACGTCGTACCCCTGCGGCTGCTCACCGACCACCAGCGACTTCATGTTGATGCTGGCCATGAAGTCGGCCGGGCCGAAGATGATCGTCTCCACCCGCGGTGAGGCCTGCGCGATGGCGTTGACGTTGTTCAGCCCGAGGGCGTTCTCGATCTGCGCCTCGATGCCGAGCCGGCCCTGCTCGAGCCCGTGCGACTTCTCCAGCTGGGTGAGCAGCAAGTCGAGAGCGATTATCTGCTCGGCGGTCTGCACCTTCGGCAGCATGACGCAGTCGAGGTTGGCACCGGCGCCGGAGACCACCTCGATCATGTCGGCGTAGGTCCATTCGGTGGTCCAGTCGTTCACCCGGACCACCCGGGTCTTGTTACCCCAGCCGCCCTCGTTGAGCGCGGCAACGATGTTCTTGCGCGCGTCCACCTTCGCGATCGGCGCGACCGAGTCCTCCAGGTCGAGGAACACCTGGTCGGCGTCGAGGCCCTTCGCCTTCTCCAGGAACCGCGGGTTCGAGCCGGGCGTGGCCAGGCAGGACCGCCGGGCCCGCAGCGTCTTCTCGGTCATGTCCGGCAGAGTACGGTGTACCGCCGGGCCGGTCGGTGACGTCCCTCACGATGTGGCTGCGATCACCTTCTGACGCCCGCGTAGGGGCTCGGCCGGATCCACGTCACGAAGTCTTCGGCGAGCCGCCGGGGTCCTTCGACCGCCAGCCGTTCGGAACGCATCGCGGCCGCGTATGTCGTGCGTTCGAGGTGGATGTCGACCAGGGTCCTCGAGTCCGTCCGTACGACCAGGTCCTCGACATAGCCGGTGCCACGGGTGCACAACTCCGGCACCGGTTTCCGAAGCACCAGCCAGTACGTGTCCGTGGCGTCGCGCAGGTCGAACCGTACGACCACCGTCCGGTCCGGCAGCTTGGCGACGTCGACCAGCTTGGTGGTTGCCCACAGCACATACGCGGCGTCGATGTGGTGCGGCTCGATCTCCAGCCAGCGCGCGCCCCACTGCCCCATCGCGTCGCAGACCGCACGGAGGTCCTGACCCATCTCGGTCAGCCGGTAATGCGAGCCGCGCCCGCCCGGCGCTGCCTGCCGCTCCACGATGCCGACACGCTCGAGCATGGTCAGGCGACTCGCCAGCAACGCCGTCGGGATGCCCGGCGCGCCCTGCCTGATCTCGGTGAACGTCCGGCACCCGTTGAACAGGTTCCGGACGATGATCGGCGTCCAGCGTTCCGCGATCAGCTCCGATGTCCGGGCGATCGGGCAGTACTGCCCGTACGTGCGCATATCCCGAGGTTCGCGCCGTCCGGCCGGGTTGCCAACTTCATTCTCTGATATTGCGGCCGGGACAGCCTCCGGACGACGGTGATGCCATGAGAAAGGGGAGGCCATGATCCACCCAGGACAGGCCCACGTGGTGACACCGGATCAAGGGCAGGTCGCCGATCTGGGCGTCGCACGGATGCGGATCATCGCGGCCGGCACAGACATCACGGACCGCTCGTTCTCGCTGGTCGAGTTCGCCGGCGATGAGGGTGCCTGGACGGTGCCGCACATGCACCGCCGCATGGAGGAGTCCTTCTACGTGCTCGACGGCGAGTTCACCTTCACGGTGGGGCAGGAGAAGATCCCGGCCGGCCCCGGCGCGTACATCCTGGTGCCGCGCGGCACTCCGCACGTGCTGGAAGCCGGTGCCTCCGGTGGCCGCCTCCTCACCTTGATGGTGCCGGGCGGGCTCGAGGAGATGTTCCTCGAACTCGCGACGCTCGGGCCCGACAGCCTGCGCGACGTGGTGACCCGGGCTGCGATCTCGGGCAGATACGACTCCGTACCGGTGTGACGCCCTAGTCTGAGCCTCGTGAGCGAGGTTCCGGACGACGTTGCCGCGGCGATGAAGAAGGCCGGGCTGGTCTGGCTGGCGTGGCCGGGCCAGCAGCGGCACCTGCCGGCGTGGTTCGTGACGGTCGATGGCGGTTACGTAGTGCTGGCCGGCGACGACAACGCCGATGAGCAGCCGCTGCCGGGGCTGGCCGACGCGTCGGTGGCCGACGTCGTCGTACCGGCCAAGCCCGCGCTGACCCGGCTGCTGCGCTGGGAGGCCCGGGTACGCCGGCTGGAGCCCGGCACCGACGAATGGACCGAGGCCGCTCAGGCGATGCGTACCGACCGGCTGAACGCATCCGATCTGGACCATCAGCTGGAACGGTGGAAGACCGGGTCGTCGCTGCTGATGCTCGAGCCGACCGGCCGGGTTCACGACGCCCGTGACGAGCGCCAGCCGGCCGCGGCACCTCCGCCGGGTACGCCCGCATCGACCCGGACCCGCCTCCCGCGCGTCCTGCACCGCCGTACCCGCCGCCACCCCCGCCTGTCCTGACCCACCCGCGGCGGCGGCTTACCGGTCTGCGATGGTTCCCACCCCGTGCCGGGGTTCGCACCCCCTCATGCCGGGGCGCGAACCCGGGCTGCGGGCGCGAACCCCCGGCTGAGGGTGCGAACCCCCACTGAGGGCGCGAACCCCCGGCGGGAGCGCGAACCCGCGGTAGGGCGCGAACCCCAGGCGGGAGCGCGAACCCGCGGTAGGGTGCGAACCCCTGGCGCGAGCGCGAACCCCCGCTCGGGTGCGAAACCTGGCTGGACGCGAACCCCGGCTGGGGATGCGAAACCCCGGCTGCGAGGGTTACCGCCCCGTCCAGGGGTTCGCACCACGTTGTGCGAGGGCGCGGACCCTGGTCGGGGGTGCTAGCCCCGACGGGCGGGTGCGGACCCCCGGGACCCGCGCCGGCGGGCTCGCCGACCTGGTCCGTCGACGATCGACGCGACCGCGATCCGGACCGGAAAGCGCGTCTGACCTGCGGTGATGTCGCGGACGCACTGCCGTCATGCCCAGTCGGCCTTTCCCTCGGACCGGCCCGCGCTGCGACGGTCATGGGGATGAGGCTCCCGGTGGAAGGCCGAACGAGTTTCGGTCCGGCTGTCGAGAACGCCGCATCTGATCCGACGTACAGGTGAGGGCCGCTCCGCATGCAACCGATGAATCCGGCAGCCGGCAGCGGTCTTACCGGGCAACCGACATAACGAACAGGACGGAATCACCGAAATGTCAGATAACGCCGAGCTTGACCTGCAAGCCGATCGCAAGCGCTGGCTGGCTTTGTATGTGTTGTGTGCGGGCATGTTGATGATCGTGTTGGACGCGACGATCGTGAACGTCGCGTTGCCGTCGATCCAGGCCGACCTGGGCTTTTCCCAGGCCAACCTGGCCTGGGTGCTGAACGCCTAC
>JBKPSJ010000170.1:0-12583 GCA_046765875.1 Actinomycetota bacterium | reverse complement strand
GAGGAGACCGGTGAGGAGGGCGGTTCGCGGCTGCATGGTCGACGCGATGACGTGTTCGTCATCGGCGTGGGCCCCGCCGCCGACGGCGCCGAGACCGTCGAGCGTGGCCAGGCCGAGGGCGGCGGTGAGGTTCGCATCGGAGGCTCCGCCGACTGCGGCGGCCGGCGGCGGGGGCTGGCCCAGATCCTTCGCCGCGCGGACGGCCCGCTCGTAAAGGCCGGCGGACGCACTCACCTCCATGGGCAGCCGGTTGGCGCCTCCGGTGACGGTGAGGCGGGCGCTTGGCATTCGGGGCCGTAGGTTGTGGATCGCCTGGTCGACCCGTAGCTGCTCGGCCGTCGTCGAGGCGCGTACGTCCACCGCTAGCGTCGCCGTCCCCGGCACGGTGTTGACGGTCGTACCGGCCGTCGCCACCGACGGGGTCACTGTGGTTCCGTCCGAGGGCGATGCAAGGTTGCCTATGGCAAGGATCTGATGGGCGAGCTCGACCGCCGCGTTGACGCCGCGTTCCGGGTCGAGTCCGGCGTGAGCCGCCCGGCCGGTGATCTCGATCCGGTACATCGACACGCCCTTGCGCGCCGTCTTGAGCGCGCCGCCGGGCGCCGCGCCTTCCAGGACGAGTGCGGAGCGCGCCTGCGTGGCGAGCTCCTCGATGAGGCCTCGAGACGACGGCGAGCCGATCTCCTCGTCGGAGGTCACCAGGACCGCCAGGCCGCTGCGATCGGAGACGGCCCCGACGGCATGGAACAGTTGCACGAGCCCGGCCTTCATGTCGAAGCATCCGGGCCCGGTGATGATGTCACCGCGGACCCCGAACGGCCGCCGCGCCAGCGTTCCGAGCGGCCAGACGGTGTCCAGATGACCGAGGAGCAAGCAGTCCATCGGGCCGGGGAACCGCCACAGCAGGTGCGGCCGTTCGTCTCGTACCAGCCACTCGGGATCCTTGCCGAGGTGGCGCGCACCGACGCCGGCCGTGACCGACGCAGTCTGCCGTAGGGCTTCGAGATCGCCGGACGGCGACTCGGCCCCCACCAAGGCGGCGAGGTCATCGATCATCGCCGCCAGCGGGAGCTGCATGACCAGCACTGTGACACGAGGAGTCCCACGCGGAATCTGTGCCGGCTGACGATCCGGCGGCCTCTGGTTCGTTGCCGACGACAATTCCGTAACCGGCGCGGGGGTGGATCATGCTGGCACCCCCACCTCAGAGGAGGCGCTCCTCATGACCGTCCTGGCCAAGCGCCTGGTCCCCGCCGTCACCCTTGCCCTGGTCATCGCCGGATGTTCGTCGACCGCTCAGCAGTCGGCCACGCCGTCGAGTCCTTCGACGCCGGACACGTCGCCAGGTGTCACGACGGACTCGATCTACGTCGGCGTCCCGTATCCGGCCGACGCCGATGCCGCGAACAAGGCCGCGGGTGCGGGCGGCGTGACCGTGGGCAACCCGAAGGCGGACGCGCAGATCGTCATCGACGACATCAACGCCAACGGCGGCGTCGCCGGCCACAAGCTGGTCCCCGTCTTCGATGCCATTCCCAGCTCGGGAGCCGCGTCGGTCGACGCCCTGGAACAGGCCGAGTGCACCAAGCTCACCAAGGACAACAAGGTGTTCGCGGTGCTGGATGCCGGCGAGCCCGCGCTGATGGAGTGCCTGGGCAAGGCCGGCGTGGTGGCGATCGACGACGACGTGCTCCCCAACGGCGAGGCGTCGTTCCGCAAGTACCCCTTCTGGGTCTCGGTGTCGCAGATCAATCAGGACCGGGTCGCCAAGATCGAGGTCAAGTCGCTGTCCGATCAGGGCTACTTCCAGCCGTGGGACACCAAGACCGGCGCACCGGGGGGATCGTCCACCCGGATCGGTGTCGTGACGCTCGACCAGCCGGACTTCGCGCACGCCGTCGACCAGGTGCTCATCCCCGACCTGACCGCCGCCGGTCAGCCCAAGCCGGACGTCGTCCGCGTCAACGACGCCGACACGGCCGCGATGACCGCCGCGGTCAAGAACGCGGTGCTGAAGTTCCGCACCGACAAGGTCGACCATGTGCTCATCTTCGAGTACACCGGTGTCCTCGGTCTGTTCTTCACCAAGGAAGCGGCGACGCAGAACTACCACCCGCGGTACGGGGTGAACTCCGGCAACGGTCCACAGGTTCTGATCGACGGCGCGGGCGTGCCGAAGGAGCAGTTCAAGGGTGCGGTCGGATTCGGCTGGAACCCGGTGCTCGACCTCCGCGCCAGCCAGAACCCGCTGGACGGTCCGTACTCGAGCCAGGCGCGGCGGCATTGCCGACACTTGCTGACCTCGAAGGGCGCACGGTTCCCCGACGCCAACGCAGAGGCGGTCGGCAACCTGTACTGCAACAGCCTCTATCTGCTCCGCGACGCCCTGAAGAGCCAGGGCGGCAAGGTGAGCCGGGGCAGCTTCTTCGCCGGGCTGCACGCGCTCGGGTCGAGCTTCGAGCCTGCCGGTGCGTTCAGCACCAACTTCAGCCCAGACCAGCACGACGGCGGGAACGGCTACTACCACTACGCCTACGACGAATCGTGCGGGTGCTTCGGCTACAGCGGATCCCTGGAGCGCTCCGACGGCTGAGCGCCATTCGACGACCTCCAGGGACGGGGGAGCGGTCACCACATCGCTCCTGCGTCCCCGGAGGTTCGCCCATTCAGTACGCCGCGTGCCGTCGGCAGTCGAGCCCGTACGTCGTGCTCAGCCAGCCGCAGGCCCGGTGCGCGACCGGTCTGGTCGTGCCGCGCCCGGGGTCGTACGGCCGATCTGGTCGTGCCGCTGTACAGGGCCGGCGGGGTCTGGTCACTGGTCCGGTCGTGCGGCGATTTCGTCGCGCCGGTCTCCGGTTGCACAATGAAGTCCGTCGTACCGATGTCGTGGGCCGGCGACTACGGGCCGGCGTACGGGGACTGATCAGGCGCCGCTGGCGAGTCTGGTGCCCTGGTACGTGCCGGTGCCGAGGTAGGACTCGATGACGCGCGGGTTGGCGCGTACTGCGGCCGGTGTGCCGTCGGCGATGACCTGGCCGGTGTCCATCGCGATGATGCGGTCGGCGAGACCCATGATCAGCGGGATGTCGTGCTCGATGACGACCATGGTGATGCGAAGTTCGGCAGCGAGGTCGCGCAGCAGCCGGCCGAGTGCCTCGGACTCGCGTTGCGCGATGCCCGACGACGGTTCGTCGAGCAGCAGCACAGCCGGGTCGAGACCGATCAGGCAGGTCAGCTCGGTGATCCGACGGATGCCGGTGGACAATTCCTGGATCTGCTTGTCGCGGTACCCGTCGAGACCCATCGTGCCGATGAGTTCGCGCACCCGCCTGTCCTTCGACCTGGTTCGGTCGGGGATGCCGAGGACGCTGCGCGCCGTCCGGGTCGGCGCGGCCCGTTCCAGGGACAACGCGACCGCGTCGCGCACGGTCATGGTGGGGAACAGGCCGGCGTCCTGGAACGACCGGATCAGCCCCAGCCGCGCCCGTTGCTCCGGCCGCATCCGGGTGATGTCCCTGTCATCGAAGTACACCGCACCGCTGTCCGGCTTGGTGAAGCCGCCGAGCAGCTCGAACGTAGTGGTCTTGCCGGCTCCGTTCGGTCCGATCAGGCCGACGGTCTCGCCGTGGTGGATCTCGAACGAGACGCCGTCGACAGCCGTCACCCCGCCGAAGCGCTTGGTGAGGTTCACGGCCTCGAGCAGCGGTCCCTCGCGCAGAGGGCTGCGAGTGCTCTGCAATGCGGACAGATCCCGGGTCTCCCGCACGGTTGTGACGGCCGGCGGCGCCACAGCCCGACCGGCGATCCGGCGTACGACGAGGTCGCGCGCCGGCTCGACCAGCTGAACCAGCCCGCGTGGCAGGTAGAGGATGATCAGCAGCTGACCGAAAGCGGTCGCCGCGAGCCCGGCCGAGTCCAGCGGAACGAAGGCCGGCACCCCGATCACGACCAAGGCACCGAGCAGCGGGCCGGCCAGCAGCGAGATCCCGCCGATCACGGTCATCACCACCAGGTCGAGGCTGGCCTGGGCCGGGAACGAGGCGAAGTTGATGCTGGACAGCGAGTGTCCGTAGGTCGCTCCGCCGAGGCCGGCAAGGCTTCCGGCCAGCAGATAGCTCTGCCATTTCACGCGGGCCGGGTTGACACTGAAGGCCCTGGCCGCGTCCTCGTTGTCCCGTACGGCGATCAGCTGACGTCCGAAGCCGCTGCGCCGGACGTTGCCGGCGACAACGAACGCGACGATGAGAACGGCGAGCGCGAAGTAGTAGTAGCCCCGGCCACTGTCGAGCACATGGCCCGCGACCACGGGCCGCCCCGGGTCGACACCGTCGCCGAGTGCGAACGGCTGTCGCAGAAGCCAGACCGGCACGATGATCGCGAAGGACAGCGTCGTCACCGTCAGCAGCAGACCCCTGCTGCGGAGGGCGGGCAGCCCGAGGATCACCGAGACGACACCAGCGACCAGTCCGGCACACAGGAAGGCCAGCAGGAAGTTGCCCGTCTGCCGGGAGACGTAATAGGAGACCGTCGCACCGACGGCGGCGACCGCGAACTGGCCGAGCGTGAGGTGCCCGCTCAGCCCGGTCAGCAGACCGACCGAGAGCCCGACGACCGCGACGGCGAAAATACCCGTCAACGTGGCCGCGGCACCCGTGGTCACCACCGCCGGAAGGATGGTTGCCACGAGCAAGGCTACGAGTCCGGTGACGATGCCCAGCCGCCGGACCAACCAGTGGCGGCGAAGCTGTGCAGGAATCGGCCGGAGAGCCTGCACCGCGCTCCAGTCGCTGCGTTTGTCCTCGTCACGTCCGGTGCCGATCCGCTGCCACAGAAGCGCGAGCATGGTCAGCGCGAACAGGGTGACCTCGACGATGCCGGACTGGGGATAGTTCCAGAACACCGTCTGCTCGACCACTCCCACCGCGACGCCGGCCACCATCGCCCTCGGCATGCTGGTCATCCCGGCCAGTGCCGCGGCGGTGAGTGCCCGCAGCAACAGACCCGGTCCGAACGACTCGGCCGAGGTGAGGCCCTGGGTCGGCTGGGTCAGGATCGCGGTGAAGGCGGACAGCGCCCCGGCGAGACCCCAGGTCAGCGACGACATCCGGGACGAGAAGATCCCGGCCAGCCGGGCGCCGTCCGGATTGGCCGCCGCGGCGCGGATCCCGAGGCCCTGGCGGCTACGGCGCAGGAACAGCGCGAGACCCAGGGCGAGCAAAGGAGATAGGAAGAGCATCCCGCTGTACGCAGGGGTGATCTGCAGTTCCCCGATCGTGAACGCCGGCATCCCGGTCGGCTGCGGGAACAGCGCTCCCGCACCTGCCTCGGTGTTGATCGAGAACGCCAGCAGGCCGAGGAACTGCCCGACGCCGAGAGTGGCGACCACGCTCATAAGCCGGGGCGCTCCGCGTAGCCGGCGGATCACGCCGGTCTCGGCGACCGCTCCGACCGCGGCACCGACGATCAGCGCCAGCGGCAGGGCGACCCAGTAGGGGATGTGCCACCGGGTCGCGGCGAGTGCGAACAGCGCGGCGGCGAGCACACCGATCTGGCCGTGTGCGAAGTTGATGATGCGGTTGGTGCGGTAGATCAGCACCAGTCCCATCGCGAGCAGACCGTACGTCATGCCCTGGATGACGCCGAGCACGATGACGGGCGCCGGCGTCTGGAAGCGGCCCGTGCTGCTGGAATCGGCCGGCAGCCGGTGCGCGATCAGAACCACAGCGATCAGGGCGGCCGCGAACAGGACCACCGAGGTCGCCTGGGCGAGGCTCGGACGGCGACTCACCGGCGCGCGCCTTCGAGGAAGACGGCCCGCAGCAGATCGTCACGCCCCAGCAGGTCGGCGGCCCGGCCGTCGAATCGGATCTGGCCCTTCTCCATGAAGTACGCGTGCTCGACCAGTGACAACGCGACGGTGACCGACTGCTCGACGACGACGACCGCCGTACCGGCGTCGTTGATCCGGCGGACCATCTCCAGCAGTTGCTCGACCACCTTCGGCGCCAGTCCGAGCGATAACTCGTCGACCAGCAGCAGCCGGGGCCTCAGCATGAAGGCCTTGGCCAGACCGAGCATCTGCTGCTCGCCACCTGACAGTGTGCTCGCGAGCTGGTTGCGCCGATCAGCCAGCCGCGGGAACGTCGCCAGACAGGTGTCGATGGCCGCGCTCACGGCGCGCCGGTCCCGGCCGAGGCTGTATCCGTAGGCGCGCAGGTTGTCGACAACGCTCAGCGGCCCGAACACGGCGTGGCCGCCTGGCACCTGGGTGATGCCGAGCCGCACCCGGCGCTCCGCGTCCAGGTAGGTGATGTCGTGACCCCGGAACCGTACCGTGCCGCCCGTAGGCAGGCCGATCCCGGAGATCGCCCTCAGCAGGGTCGACTTGCCGGCGCCGTTGACGCCGAGCAGTGCGACCAGCTCGCCGTCGTCGACGGTGAAGTCGACGCCGAACAGCACCTGTACGCGGTCGTAGGAGAAGTCGAGGTTCCGGCAGGCCAGCAGCGGCAGATGACCTCCGGCGCGCTGGATCTGGCCGATCTCCTCGTCCTCTATCACCTCGTCGATCATCCGGTCCAGGTCGGTCACGACGAACCGGCCGGCGCTGCTGACGATCAGCGATCCGATCACGCCGGGTACCGCGAGCGCGACGAGCGCGCCGGCGATGCCGAACCGGGTGTCGATGCCGGACAGGAACACCGAGCCGAGGATCGCGCCGATCGCGGTGAAGATACCGGCAAGCGCGGACAGGTGCGGACGCTGCCTGGCCGGCACGATCGACAGGAAGACCATGTTCAGCGCCGGGTTGAGGATCGACACCAGCGCGGCGGACAGGCCGAACAACGCAACCACGAGGCCGAGCGCCGGGGCGAGGGCGCCGGCGGCGATCAGCACGACCGACAGCGCCAGCACCACCCCGGAGAACCGTGTCACGCGAGCCGGGTCCTGCGCGAACATGCGCTCACCCCACCGGCCGAACAGCAGCAGGGCGATTGTGGACACCGCCGCGAGGAAGCCGTAGAACAGGCCCCGCGCTCCGGGTCCGAGGTTCCACTGCTCGTCGAGGAAGAAGGACAGGAACGTTGCGTACGGCAACAGCAGTACGCCGAGGACCAGCTGAGCGGACATCGTCCGGCGTACGGTCGGGATGAGCAGCAGCCGCCGGCAGCTCTCGAACAGGCCGAGTGTGACCTGCTGCTGGGCCACGTTGTCCGCGCCGGCATCGGTATGGCGCTCTCGGACGGCCTGTCGTACCTGCTCGGTGTCCCACCGGCCGAAGCCCGGGTCGCGCAGGCCGAGCGCGAGCAGCACGCCGAGCACCGAGATGACGCCGAGCAGCACGAAGTTGCCGCGCCAGGTCAGTGCGAGAACCGACGAGAACAGCCCGACCAGGACCGGGGCCAGGACGTTGCCGAACGTACCGAAGGCGTTGTACGCCGACAGCACGCGCACCCGGGCCGGCGGCGGATAGGAGTCCATCAGCAACGGGTAGTGCAGAACTGCGACGGTACCGGTCGAGATGCCGTCGAGGACGAGCACCACGATGAGCGCGACCAGTCCGGCGACCAGGCCCGTGTACAAGGTGATCAGGCTCCAGGCGATCCCGGTCACGATGCACAGCGCAGCGCGATAGGGCCGCCGGTGCGCGATCGCGGCGATCGGCAGCGGCGCCGCGGCGGCCGCCAGGGTCTGCACCGCCCGCGCCGCCGCGATTCCGCCGATGCCGATGCCCAGACCCGCCGCGATCTCCGGAGTCAGGACCGAGAACGCGTAGCCCTGGAACAGGTCGGCGATGGACAGGATGCCGAGCGCCACCAGGGGATAGCGGCCGACTCCGTGCGTGCGCAGTACCTGGCTCAATGGCGGACCAGGGTCGGCGCTCCCGGTCACGCCGAGGGTCTCGCGCGCCCGGCCGCGGAGCTGCTCGCGGGTCAGTGCCACACCTTCGACACCGTCGACGGTGGACATCGTCAGGGCACCTCCCGGCGCAGCGTGAACTCGACCGTCCAGGCGCTCTCGCCGATCCGGTGACCGGTACCGTCCAGCAGCACGATCGTGACGCGGTGCCGCTCGGGCTGGTGGCTGTCCCGGTCCGACGGCGCCGGCAGGCTCTCGAAGGTGTACTCGGTTGCCGTCGTGGTGAAGACCTGGTGGGCGGCCAGGTAGCCGGCGTCGGGACACCGGGGGTCGTCGCGGCATCCCCGGTCGTGGCGTGCGACGTAACTCAGCGGTTTGCCGCCCGGTACCGGTGCCCGGTCGACGAACAGCGCGAACTCACCGGAGAAGTCGCGGATCTGCCACCGCACTGTCACCGGCAGCCGCACCGTACCGCGGTCGGCCGGCGCGATCACCTGGAGACGCGTGTCCTGCCGGAACGACATCTGGCCGTAGTCCGCGCAGCCGCAGAGCGCCATCGACAGGGCCGTCAACACGCCCAGCAACCGAAGGTTCGCCACGCGAAGCGCCTTCCCGTCGGACCAGATAGCACCTGGAATCATCGCGGAGCGGGCCGGGTCATTTCTCGTCGCCGGGCACCAACGAACGATCGGATTCATGTTCGCTGGTACAGGCCGGGGATGCCGGGGTCCAGGACGGGCTGTCGTCGGCGCGGACGAACAACGTCGGCAAGAATCTGGCCCGGGCACGAACAATGCGATGCGGCCACGACGTGATGATTCCCGCATGGCAGATCTCGCATCCGGCGCCGTGCCCCTGGCGGAGCTCCGGCACCTTGACGGACCGGACCGGGAGGCGGCCGCCACGGCGCTCGCCACCGCGGATGCGAACGCCAGGGCCGCGGGCGTGACGATCCGCGCACCGCGTGCGCCGGCCGAGTTCGCGGCCGTCTGCGAGTTGTTCCGCGATGTCTGGCAGGAGGACCCCCGCAACCCGTCGATCACCCAGGTCGTGCTGCAGTCGCTCGCGCACGCGGGCAACTACGTGAGCGCGGCGTACGACGACGAGACCGTGGTCGGCGGCTGCGTCGGTTTTCTGTCCGGGACGACCGCGGGGGAATTGCACTCACACATCGCCGGCGTGGCGGGCTCCGCTCGGGGCCGCAGCGTCGGCTTCGCGCTGAAGACCCACCAACGTGCCTGGGCGATGGCGCGCGGCCTCAGCCATGTGACCTGGACCTTCGATCCGCTGGTCCGGCGCAACGCCTACTTCAACCTGGCCAAGCTCGGCGCCCGGCCGCGAGGCTACCTCTTCGATTTCTACGGTTCGATGGGTGACGGCATCAACGCGGGGGACCAGACCGACCGTCTCGACACGGTGTGGCGGCTGACGGATCCACGCGTGCTCGCGGCCAGTGCCGGCCGGCCGCAGGAGCCAGACGTCGCCGGCCTGCTGGCCGCCGACGCGGTCGTCGCGCTGGACCACGACGCGTCCGGCGGTCCGGTCACCGGCAGCCGGAACGGATCGGTGCTGCTGGTCGCCGTACCGCCCGACATAGAGCGTCTCCGCGCCGAGGACCGGCCGCTGTCGCACCTGTGGCGGCTGGCGGTGCGCGATGTGCTCGGCGGGTTGCTGGCCGATGGTGCCGCGATCAGCGGATTCGCCCGGTCCGGCTGGTACGTCGTCGACCGAAGGCAGGTGCCGTGAAGCTCACCGGCGTCGAGCTCCGGCGCATCCAGATGCCGCTGGTGGCACCCTTCCGGACCTCGTTCGGTACGACGACCGTCCGCGAGATCCTGCTCGTCCGGGCGGTCACGTCCGACGCCGAGGGCTGGGGCGAGTGCGTCGCCGACGTCGCCCCGCTGTACTCGCCGGAATACGTCGAGGGCTGCGCCGACGTACTGCGGCGCTTCCTGATCCCGGCACTCGCCGCTCACCCGGACCTGCGCCCGGAGGCCGTCGCCGCCGTGCTGGCCCCGGTCAAGGGTCACCCGATGGCGAAGGCTGCTATCGAGACCGCCGTGCTGGACGCCCAGTTGCGCCGCGACGGGATCTCCCTGGCCCGCCGGCTGGGTGCGGTCCGCGATCGGGTGCCGTGCGGGGTCTCGGTCGGAATCATGGACAGCCTGACCGAGCTGATCGACGCGGTCGCGGGTTATCTCGACCAGGGATACCTGCGGATCAAGCTGAAGATCGAGCCCGGCTGGGACGTCGAGCCGGTCCGCGCGGTCCGCGAACGCTTCGGCGACGACGTCCTCCTGCAGGTCGACGCGAACGCCGCGTACACCCTGGCCGACGCCCGCCAGCTGGCCCGGCTGGATGACTTCGGCCTGCTGCTGGTCGAGCAACCGCTCGCCGCGGGGGATCTGCGCCGGCACGCGGAGCTCGCCCGGCTGATCCGCACGCCGATCTGTCTTGACGAGTCGATCGAGTCGGCCGTGGACGCGGCCGACGCCATCGTGCTCGGCGCCTGCTCGGTGGTCAACATCAAGCCGGGCCGGGTCGGCGGATACCTCGAGGCACTACGCATCCACGAGGTGTGTCGCGCCCACGACGTCCCGGTCTGGTGCGGGGGCATGCTCGAGACCGGCGTCGGCCGTGCGGCGAACGTGGCCCTGGCCGCGCTGCCGGGCTTCGTCCTGCCGGGCGACACGTCGGGCTCGGACCGCTACTACGCGGCCGATGTCACCGAGCCGTTCGTCCTGGTCGACGGACACCTGGACGTTCCGGCCGGTCCGGGTATCGGCGTCAGCCCGCTGCCGGACCGGCTGCGCGAGGTCACGGCCAGCACGGAGTGGATAGGGATCTGAGATGGAATCCGGCAGCGCTGGAGGCAGCACAGAAGGCAGCACAGGAGGCAGCACCATGGCAGTGCAGCAGCTCGACCTCGCGGCCGTGGCGGACCACGTGGAGTCCGTCCTGCGCGACTGGCGGGTTCCCGGGGCCGGGCTGGCCGCGGTGCGCGACGGCCAGGTCGTGATCGCGCAGGGCTACGGACTGCGTGACCACACGCTCGGTCTGCCGGCGACGGCGGGCACGTTGTTCCACCAGGGCTCGCTGACGAAGGCGTTCACGGGAACGCTGCTGGGTGCTCTCGTCGACGCCGGCCTGCTCGACTGGGACCAGCCGGTTCGCGAGGTCTGGCCGGAATTCCGCCTGGCCGATCCGGTCGCGACTGAACAGGTGTCGGTGGCGGATCTGCTGTCGCACCGGTCCGGGCTGGCCCGGCACGAGTGGGTCTGGCTTGCCAACCCGTCCTGGTCGGCCGCCGAGCTGTGCCGGCGGTTGCGGCACCTGCCGATGGCGCACGGGCTGCGTGCGGAGTTCGAGTACAGCAACCTCGGCTACGCCGTACTCGGCCAGGTCGTCGAGGCCGCGAGCGGCGTCGACTGGCACACCGCTCTGCGTGAGCGGATCCTCGACCCGCTGGACATGACCGCGACCGCCACCACGCTCAAGCAGGCAGAGGACAGCGGCGAGTGCGCCCGGCCACACGACGTCGAGTCGGACAGCATCGTCGGTACGTCGTTCCGCGTGATCGACAACGTGGCGCCGGCCGGTCAGCTGTTCGCCAGTCCCGCGGACATGGCTCGGTGGCTGCTGTTCCAGCTCGGTGACGGTACTGCGGACGGCAGGCGGGTGCTGACCACCGGAACGCTGCGGAAACTCCACCGGATTCGGACACCGCTCGACCTACCGGGACCGGACGCCGGGGTGCACCTGTTCGGCTATGCGTTCGGATGGATCGCCGGTATCTGGCAGGGGCGCCGGATCCTCTGGCACAACGGCGGCATCGACGGCTTCGGCTCGGAGACGCTGATACTCCCCGACGACGGTGTGGCGGTCGCGGTCAGCGTGAACTCCGACCCGGGCGCTTCATTGCCCGCGGCAACTGCCATCAGCCGCCACGTCGCCCAGGTGTTGCTGGGTGAGCAGCCGGGACCGCGGCCCGGGCGGGACGACGAACAGGCCGAGCCGGACGATGACATGCGGACCGTGCCGGGCACCGGTCCGTCGCACCCGCTCGCAGACTTCGCGGGCGGCTATCACCATCCTGGCTACGGCACACTGACCGTCGAGTCGGACGGGCAGCAGCTGCGGTTCCGGTTGGGCGAGCTGGCCTTCGCCGGGCGGCACCGCCACTACGACACCTGGACGCTGGAGTACCAGCCGCTGGAGGAGACGACCTCGGTCACGTTCCGGACGGGTGCCGACGGCATCGTGCGCGAGGCGGTACTGCCACTGGAACCGGCGACGGCCGACGTGGTCTACCGCCGTCCGCCCGGCGACCCGAAGACACCACGATGACAAGGCCACGACGAGCCCAAGACGAGGCCAAGACGAGGCCACGACGAGGAGGATCAGATGAAGGGTGAGAGGTTCGACCTCACCGGCTGGCAGCGGCGACTCGATGGGCTGGCCGAGGCGAACCGGGTCCCCGGTGCGGTGCTCGGCGTCCTGCACGACGGTGAGGTCTCCCAGATCGTGACCGGCACGCTGAACGTGGAGACCGATGTCGCCGTCACCACCGACTCGGTGTTCCAGATCGGCTCGATCACGAAGGTCTACACGGCGACGATGATCATGCAGCTCGTCGACGAGGGGCAGGTGGACCTGGACGCTCCGGTCGTGTCCTGTCTCTTATACACATCTGACGCAGCCGACGACTTGTGTGTGGTGGGGTTGT
>JBKPSJ010000169.1:0-12477 GCA_046765875.1 Actinomycetota bacterium | reverse complement strand
GCGCAGCTCCGCCGCCTGGGCGTCGACCACGTCCGAGCGGCTCTCGGACAGCTGCCTGACCCGCAGCGCGAGAGTGGCGCTCGCGGTCGGGGCGAGCAGCAACCGGGTCCAGCGGCCGTGCAGGCGCAGCATCCGGGGAGCGATCGCCAGGCCGAGCACGATGTACCCCAAGCCCAGCGTTGCCGCGAGCCAGGCCGTCACCGGGTCGCTGACGGAGACGAAGGTGTACCACCCGGCCCCCTCGAGCTGGTGAAACGCCGCGAGTCCTAGCCAGTGGAGCGGCAGATGCACCCCGTACAACCCCACCAGCACCATCACGAGCGGCGCCACGACGAGGAGGCCGCCCACCACCGGATCAACCAGACCCCACAACAGGTCTCGCCAGGTCGCCGGGTCGAACAGGGCCCGGATCCAGCGCCATCGCCGCCATCCGGTCGCGGCCCGAGTACCCGGTGCGGGCGCCGGCAGGTACGGCTTCGGGATGTCCACCCCGGACCAGCTCAGGGCCAGCCGGCGGTTCAGGTTGGCGAGTCCGCGCACAGCGGCCGCGACCGCCGGAAGGAGCAGGATCCACAACCCCGCCGACATGACCATGGAGATCGAAAACACCATGATGAAGGCGAGAACGACCTTGGGAAGGAGCAGGGCCAACGCGCGCCCCAGAGCGACAACACCCCGGCGCGCTGCAGCGGCCGTTCGCCGCCAGAGCCTCGGCTGGCGGTCGCCCACCGTCGAGGACCCGGCGGACGTAGCCGCCCGGCTGGTAGGTCCGGTCGTCATCGTGTCCTCCAACGAGAGGTCAGGCCGAGCGACGCATCCCAGGGGGTCGCCGCCTCCCAGTCTGCGCCGTGACCGGCCCGGCCACCTTCATTCTGGATGCCGTTCGGGGGTGGGCCTAGACCCACCCCCGGTCTCCGCACAGCCGGATGGGTGCGGAGCCCGCATCGACCTTGACTTTCAGGGGAAGGCCGGTGACCCGTGCCGGACCGCTCTCGTGGATGGGGATTTCGATGACCGGACGAGGCAGTCTTGACGTACTCGAGCGCGAACGCGAGGACCATGCGATCCAAACCGGTCGCGGGAGAATCCGGTGGGGCCGGCCCGTGGCCTGGCTTGTTCTGGTCTTCTGGGCAGGGGCCGCGGTTCTGCTGGTTCCGCTGGCGTCGAAGACCGCGGACCTGCAGTCGACCGATCCGGCGCTCACGCTGCCACGAAGCGCCGAGGCGACGCGGGCTCTGATCCGCGAGCAGGAGGCGTTCCCGGGAACCGATACCCCCGTCGCGGTGGTGGTGTACATCCGGGAGGGCGGCATCACCGCACAGGACTCCACCGTTATAGAGGCGGACCGGACCAGGTTCGCCGGGCTGTCGCGGGACAAGGCCGTGCCTCCGGCCGTCCGCAGTGCGGACGGGAAGGCGCTCCTGGTCCCGGTGCCGATCGCCGGGGACATCGAGAGCGCGCCCGCCGTCGTCAAGCAGATGCGTGCGGACCTGGCCGACACTCCGTCCGGCCTGCGGGCGGTCATCACCGGCTCGGCCGGGATGCTCGCCGACGCCGACGAGGCCTTCGGTGGCGTCGAGAGCACACTGCTGTTCGCAGCCGCCGGTGTTGTCGGGCTGATCCTTCTGATCACCTACCGGAGCCCGTTCCTGTGGATCGTGCCGCTGGCCTCGGTCGGTCTGGCGAGCCAGCTGGCCACCGGGGTCGTGTACCTGCTGGCCCGGTACGGCGGCGTCACGGTGACCGACACCAGTACGGCGCTGATGCTGATCCTGGTCTTCGGAGCGGGCACGGACTACGCCCTGCTGCTGATCGCGCGGTACCGGGAGGAACTGCGCCGCCACGCCGACCGGTTCGCCGCGATGGCCGTCGCCTGGCGCCGGTCCATTCCGGCGATCCTGGCAGCCGCGGCCACCGTCACCGTCGGAATGCTGTGCCTGCTCGCCGGCCAGATGAACGACGTACGCGGGCTGGGTCCGGTGGCAGCGACCGGCATCGTGGTGGCGTTCGCGGTCGTGACCACGCTGATGCCGGCGGTGCTCGTGGTCCTCGGCAGGTGGGTCTTCTGGCCCTTCATCCCGCGGTACGCGCCGACGGCCGGTGCCGACGTCGCGCGGCAGCACGGGGCCTGGCAGCGGCTTGCCCAGGTGATCGGACGCCGGCCGCGGGCAGTCTGGACCGTCACCGCGCTGACGCTCGTCGCGCTGGCTGTCGGCACCTTCGGGCTGCGGCTCGGGCAGCCCGCGGACCAGATGTTCACCAGGGTGGTCGATTCGGTCGCCGGGCAGCGACTGGTCGACGCGCACTACCCCGGTGGCACCTCCGCTCCGGCGCGGATCATCACGGCCGCGGGCAGCGCGGACAGCGTCGTCGCCGCGGCGAAGGGTGTCGACGGGGTGGCCACGGTCAGGCAGGCGGACCGGTCGGCGGACGGCCGGTGGGTGCGGATCGAGGCCGTGCTGGACGACCCGCCCGACTCCGCAGCCGCGAAGGACACGATCCACCGGATCCGGGACGCGGCGCACGCGGTGCCCGGGGCCGACGCGTTGGTGGGCGGTGAGACCGCGACGACGGTCGACATCGACAGGGCGGCGGTCCGCGACGTGGCGGTTCTGATGCCGCTCATCCTCGGCGTGGTGTTCGTGGTGCTGGTGCTGCTGCTTCGAGCCCTGGTCGCACCGGTGTTGCTGATCGCCAGCGTGGTGCTGTCGTTCGCCGCCGCCATCGGCACCGCCACTCTGATCTTCCACGCCATCGGCTATCCGGACATCAACCCGGCGCTGCCGTTGTGGGCGTACCTGTTCCTCGTCACCCTCGGAGTCGACTACACGATCTTCCTGATGACCAGAGCGCGGGAGGAGGTCGCCAAGGTCGGCCACCGCAACGGAATCCTCGCCGCGCTCACGGTCACCGGGGGTGTCATCACAAGCGCCGGTGTGGTGCTCGGAGCAACCTTCGCGACGCTCATAGTCCTACCGGTCGTGATGGCGATCCAGATCGGGTTGATCGTGGCGATCGGTGTCCAGATCGACGCGATCATCGTCCGTACGCTCCTCGTCCCGGCCCTCGCCGTCGACGTCGGCCCCCGCCTGTGGTGGCCCGGCCGTCTGACGTGAAAGACCCCGTCCGGCTCGATGCCGAACGGGGCCTTCCCCGATCGGGAGTCAGTCCGCGACCACCGCCCGGAGTACGTCGACCTTGGCGGCCGACCTGGCCGGCCCGATGGCTGCGACGACGCCTGCCACGGCGGCGAGCACGACGTAGATCGCCACCTGCAAGCCGGGGATGGAGATCGCCTTCACGCCCTCGTCAGCGAGTGCCTGCGACAACGCCATCCCGAGGCCGATCCCCAGGCCGGCACCGGCGAGCGCGCCGATCAGCGAGATCACCACGGATTCCCAGCGCACCATGGCCCGGACCTGGCCGCGTGTCATGCCGACCGCGCGCAGCAGGCCCAGCTCACGGGTCCGCTCGAACACCGACAGCACCAGAGTGTTGACGATGCCCAGTAGCGCGATCAGCACCGCCAGCGCCAGCATGACCGTGACGAACGTGAGCAGATTGTCGATGAAGCCAGTCGCGACCTTCTCGTAGCCCTTCCGGTCCAGAACCCTGGCGTCGGGGTGGTCGGACAGTGCCGTCTCGACGGCCTTCCGCACGGCCTGGACGTCGGCGCCGTCGGTCAGCGTGACCAGGCCGGCGGTCGCGAGCTGCTGGCCCTCGGCGGCCGTCTGGGTCGCGATGCTGATGACGAAGTTGTCACCGATCCAGCCCTTGGTGTTGTAGACGCCGGCAACTCGGAGATCGCGCTTGCCGGTCGCGGCGAACTCCGAGTGGATCACGTCGCCCACCTTCCAGCCGTGCGACTCCGCGGCGGCCTTCGACACCACGACCCCGTTGCCGGCCAGACCGGCCAGCGAGCCGCTCGACAGACCCAGGTTGAGCACCTCCGCCGCCGTCGCGGGGTCGACCGCGGAGTAACTGGACGCCGCACTGTCGAAGCGTGCCTGACCCCAGCCGGTGGCCGAGACCTTGTTGATACCTGGGACACCCTTGACCGCCTTGATCGCCTCGGGGCTGAAGCCCGGGGCCTGCGCGCTCGAGGGAGTCACGAACAGCTTCGCGTTGGTCGACTCGCCGATGACGTCACCGAACGACGCCTTCAGCGAAGAGGCGAACACGCCCATGCTGACGACGAGCGTGAGGCCGATCATCAGCGCGGCCGCGGTGGACGCCGTCCGGCGCGGGTTGCGCATCGCGTTCTGCCTCGCCAGCTCACCGGACATACCCCGCAGTCTCAGCGGCACGGCGATCAGTGACGCAAGCGGACGGGCGATGACCGGCAGCAGGATGATCACGCCGGACACGACGGCCAGCAGCCCGAGGCCGAACACCGCCATGCTCGCGTCGCCGTACAGTGCCGACAGCACTCCGGCCACACCAAGACCCTCGACCAAGACGCCCGCGACGGCACGCTTCTTCGACGGGTTGCCGGAACCCGGTACTGCGTCACGCAATGCCTCGATCGGCAGTACCTTCGTCGCCCGGCGGGCCGGGACGAAGGCCGCCGCGACAGTCACGAGTGTGCCGACCAGCAGCGAGAGCCAGATGGTTCGCGGCTCGATCTGCGTCGAGGTGCTCGGCAGGCTGAAGCCCACGACAGCCATCAGCAGGTTGAGTGCCTTGGCGACCAGGACACCCAGGCCGATGCCGACGGCCGAGGCGCCGGAGCCGAGCAACAACGCCTCGACGAGCAGGCTGCGCTTGACCTGGCGGCGGGTGGAGCCGATGGCTCGCAGCAGTGCGATCTCGCGGGCGCGCTGGGTCACGGTCATCGTGAACGTGTTCCAGATGATGAACGAACCCACGAACAGCGCGATGCCGGCGAAGGTCATGAAGATGTACCTGACGATCTTGAGGTCGCTCTTGATCGCGTCCGCGGACTCCTTGGCCACGGCCGCCCCGCTGACCGCCTCGACACCATCGGGCACGGCCGCCTGGAGCTGTTTCACGAGCTCGGCCTGGCCGACTCCCGGTTCCGCGCTGACGATGATGTCGTCGAAGGAGCCGGGCGAACCGAGCACCTTCTGGGCGGTGGCCGGGTCGAAGAACGCCGACGTGGTGCCGCCGAGGTCCTTCTCGCCGCCGAAGCCGACGGTGCCGACGACGGTGAACTGCTGCGTCGGCCCGCGGAACAGGACCTTGATCGTCGATCCCAGAGCGATGTGGTGTTCCTTCGCGCTGGTGGCGTCGATCGCGACCTGGTGCGGACCGGCGGGCGCTGCGCCGGTCAGCAGCTTGACGTCACCGCGCAGGGTGGTGTCGGCCGGCATGCTGTAGCCCACGGTGGGCGCTCCGCCATTGGTCAGGACCGCCTTGCCGGCGTTGTCGGTCAGCAGCGCGTAGCCGGTGACCTGACCCTCGGCGGCACGGACGCCGTCGACGTTTCGCACCCGCTGCAGGACCGAGGCCGCGATGGGCGCACCGCTGGTGCCGGTGCCCTCCGCCTGGGTGTACGCGGCCTTGGTGCGGACGACCGCGTCGGTCCCGGAGGTGACCTTGCCGAACAACTGGTCGAAGGCCAGCTGCATGGTGTCGGTCAGGACGAGAGTGCCGGCCAGGAACGCGACGCCCAGCGCGATCGAGGCCATCGTCAGGGCCACTCGCAGCTTGTGCGCGAGCATGCCTCGTAGGGTTGCGATGAACATGATTTCAAGCTCCTAGGTGCTTCATGAGGTCGAGTACGGCGTCGGCGGTCGGCTCGTGCATCTCATCGACGACGTGGCCGTCGGCGAGGAACAGGACCCGGTCGGCGTAGCTGGCGGCGGTCGGGTCGTGGGTGACCATGACGACGGTCTGGCCGAGCTCCCGGACCGCGGTGCGAAGGAAGCCGAGCAGCTCGGTGCCCGAGGCGGAGTCGAGCGCCCCGGTCGGCTCGTCCGCGAACACGATCTGCGGCCGGGAAGCCAGCGCTCGCGCCGCGGCGACGCGTTGCTGCTGGCCGCCGGACAGCTGGGTCGGACGGTGTCCGAGCCGCGCGGCGAGGCCGAGCCGCTCGACGATCGACTGCACCCAGAACTCGTCCGGCTTGCGGCCGGCGATACGCATCGGGAGCACGATGTTCTCCGCAGCGGTCATCGTCGGGAGCAGGTTGAACGACTGGAAGATGAAGCCGATCCGGTCGCGGCGCAGCAGCGTGAGCGCCTTGTCGTTGAGCGAGGTGATCCGGGTGTCACCGATGTAGACCTCGCCCGAGGTCGGCCGGTCGAGCCCCGCAAGCATGTGCAGCAACGTCGACTTCCCGGACCCGGACGGTCCCATGATCGCGGTGAACCTGCCCGCCTCGAGGGCGACGTCGACGTCCTCGAGGGCGGCGACGGCGGCGTCGCCGCTGCCGTAGAACTTGCTGACGCCCTCCGCACGAGCTGCGGCGGTGGTCTTGGTCGTAGCGGCGGCCACGGTGGTGATGGACATACTTTGTTCCTCAGTTCTGGTATTTCGCCCCCCGGTCGAGCGGCGTGCTACCAGGAAAGTCGCCCCGGCCGGCCGCTCCCATCGGGCTGGGCGCACGACCCGGCGGCGGTGCCCGTACGCGATCTGGCGGCCCATCGTGCGGCTGACCCCACCCCCGGGGTTCGGGCGAACCCCTCCCCGAGGTGGGGTCGGTGGGCGCAGACTACTGAGGTGGGCAGGGGGGTGTGGCGCCGGCGTACCGGCCGCGAATGGCTCGCAGCGTCGCTCGTGCTGGGCGGCCTGGCGGTCTTCGTGGTGCTCGTGTACGTCGTCATCGTGCTCGGCGGTGGCGCGCTCACCGGCCACACGTCCTCGCCCCAGGTCGGGCTGTCGGTGCTCGCCACGGCCGTTGTGGCGCTGGCCTTCGAACCCGTCCAATCGCGCCTCGAACGGCTCGTGTCATGGGTGGTCCTGGGCGGCCGGCAGTCACCGTACGAGGTCCTGAGCCGGTTCTCCCGCACGACGATCGGCAGCTATCCCGCCGAGGAACTGCCGGCCCGGATGGCGAAAGTACTGGCCGACGGCACCGGTGCCTCCGCCGCGCAGGTGTTGCTCGTCGTGGACGGCCGGCGAACACCCGCCGCCATCTGGCCACCCGGAGCCGATCTAGTGGGTGAAGACCGGGCCGGTCTTCGTGAGGTACCGGTCCGTCAGGGCGGCGAACTGCTGGGCGTGCTGATGGTTCAGGAACGTCCGGGTGTACCGCTGACGCCGGTGGAGGAACGGCTTCTCACCGGCCTCGCGGACCAGGCAGGACTCGTGCTGCGTGGTGCGCGGCTGCGCGCCGACCTGGTACGCCGGCTGGCCGAATTGTCGGCGCGTGCGGAGGAGCTGAGGGTGTCCAGGCAGCGTCTGGTCGACGCCCAGGACGCCGAGCGGCGGCGGCTGGAACGGGACATCCACGACGGCGCCCAGCAGCACCTGGTCGCGCTCGCCGTGAACCTGAGGCTCGCACAGACCCTTGTGGAGCGGTCACCGGACCGGGCCGGCCGGTTGATCGCGGCCCAGGGCACGGCCGCGACCGCGACCATCGACACACTGAACAGCCTGTCCCGCGGGATCTACCCGAGACTGCTCGAGGATCAGGGACTCGTGGCCGCCCTGCGTACGGCCATCTCGACCAGCCCGGTCCCGGTCGAGCTGACCGCGTCGAGCGTCGGACGATGCGCCGCCGGCGTCGAGGCGGCTGCCTATTTCTGCGCTCTGGAAGCGCTCCAGAACGCCGCCAAGCACTCGTCGGCGCGATCCGTCCGCATCGACGTACGAGGTGATCCCGACCGGCTCACGGTGATCGTCCAGGACGACGGCTCCGGCTTCGATCCCGAGCAGACGGCGGGTGGGGCCGGCCTGGCCAATATGCGCGACCGCGTCGAGTCGCTGGGCGGAACGCTGGGGATCGAGACCTCCCCCGGTCGCGGCACAGTTGTCGAAGCACGGCTGCAGGCAGGCTGACATGTACGCCCGAGTTGCCTGGATAGTGGCGGTCCTGACCGCGGTGCTCGCGGTCGCGGACGGCTGGGTGACAGCGGCGTACCGGCCGCTGCTGTCCGAGGAAGCGGTCGCCGTCCACGGGTTCCCGTTCGTTGACGCGGCCTCGGTGGGCTCGGCGGTCATGGGGGCGCTCATCATCTCTCGGTACGCGCGACACCCGATCGGCTGGCTGTTGTGCCTGACCGGCGTAACCGCCGCGATCTCGCTGCTGGCCGAGGCGTACAGCGTCTGGGTGCTGACGGCCGGCGGACCCGGCTCGCACGTGATCGGAGCGATCACCGGCTGGATCTCGTTCCTGCTCGGCGGACAGTTGTCGCTGGCTGTACTGGCCATCCTCTTCCTCATCGCGCCGGACGGCCGTTTCCTGTCCCCCCGTTGGCGATCGGCCGCCGTCGTGACCCTGATCGGGCTCGGCCTCCACACCGCCGGCCTGCTGACCGTGTCGCCGACCAGGTTCGACCCCGATATACCGGATGCCGGGCCAGCCGGCGATCTGCTCATCTCCGCCGGACTCCCGCTGATCCTAATCGGCCTGATCGCAGCCATCGTGTCGCTGGTCCGCCGGCTGCGTGGTAGCGGGGGTGAGCTGCGCCAGCAACTGCGCTTGATCGCCGCATCCGCGCTCTTCCTCCTGGCGGGCTTCGTGTGGCTGGCTGTCGTCCAAGTGTTCAACGGCGGCAAGCAGACCTGGGGCGCAAGCCTGCCGCTGTTCGTCGCGTACCTGTGCCTGCCGGGCTTCTTCGCCGTGGCGGTGCTGCGCTACCGGATGTACGACATCGAGGTCATCGTCAACCGTGCGGTCGTTCTCGTCCTCGGCACGGCCTTCGCGGCGATCGGGTACACCGGCCTGGTCGTGACGGTGGCCGCCGTCGTGAACACCCGGACGAGCGGGTTCTGGTTGTCGCTGCTGGCCACGGCGCTGGTCGCGCTCGCCTTCCAGCCGCTGCGCCGGAGCGTGGTCCGGCTCGCGAACCGGCTGGCGTACGGGTCGCGCGCGGCGCCCTATGAAGCACTGTCGGACTTCAGCCACCGGCTCGCCGAGACGCCCTCGCCGGACACCCTTCTTCCGGCTGTCGCCGAGGCGGCCGGCGTGGCGGCGTCCGCGCGGCGCTCCACCGCGACACTCCGGCTGGACGGCTCGACCGGTATCTCGCGGCACTGGCCGGCCGATGCTCCAGAGGCGCCGGCCGACCATACCGTCATCGTCCGCGACCGTGGTGACGTACTCGGCGGCATCGACGTCGCCCTGCGCAAGGGACACCGGCTCCGCAGGGCGGACGAACGGCTGCTGCAGGACCTCGCCGACCAGACGGCGCTGGCGTTCCGCAACGCCGCGATGGAGGCCGAGCTGGCCGTGCATGTTGTCGCCCTCGACCGGACGACCCGGGCACTCGAGCAGTCTCGGCGAAGGATCATCGCGGCCGACGACGCCGCACGCCGTCAGCTCGAGGCCGCGATCTCCCAGCAGGTGATGCCATACCTGGACGCGATGCCCGCGCAGCTGGGCCGGATGAACGTCGAGTCATCACCGTCGGCGGCGGGTGCCCAGCTCGAGGAGATGGTGAGCCGGACGAACCAGGCACTCGAACGCCTGCGCGAGCTGACACGTGGGGTATTCCCGACCCAGCTCGCCCGGGCCGGTCTCGCGCCGGCGCTCAGGTCGCTCCTGGCGAGAAGCGGTCGTCCGACCACCGTGCAGATCGACGAGTCAGCCGAGCGGCGGTTCCCGCCGCGGGTCGAGACGGCCGTCTACTTCTCCTGCGCGGAGGCGGTGCGCGTCGGCGCCGAGCCGATTGACGTCGACCTGTCGGCCACGAGTTCCGGCCTGGTGACGCGGATCCGGGGGTTCGCACGCGACGAGGTCGACATGCAGGCAATCGTCGACCGGGTCGAGGCGGTCGGCGGTTCGCTGACCCAGGTGGAGACGAACGTGGTGTCGATCAGCGTGCCGGTCGGCCAGAACGGGCTGTAGAACACTATGTCGTCGCGGCTGCCCATGCTTCGGCGAGCCGGTCCGGGCCGAACGCGGCCTTGGCGATATAGGCCGCGGCACCGGAGCCGGAGATGTCGACGTCGTCCTGGTCGTAGGTCGACAGCAGCATGACCACCGGCGGGTCGGCGTCGAGCATGATCCTGCGGCTGGCCTCGATACCGTCGATGCCCGGCAGGTTGACGTCCATCAGCACCAGGTCCGGACGTTCCCGTGCGACGGCCGCCAACGACGCCTCACCCGACTCGACGGAGTCCATGACGACGAAGCCGTCCGTCTCCGACACGACGGCGGCGATGGCCTGGCGAAACGGTTCCTGGTCATCGACGACCAGGACGCGGACCTCACCCACTCGAGACACCTCCAGCCGCCATCATCACGCGGGCCCGGCCGGCGGTGACATGGTGCTGACCACCTTCTGGCGTGCGGCTGACCCCACCCCTCGTAGCCGCCCGGAAGCTACCTCGGCCCGGGTCCACCGGTCGCTTCGAGAAAGGCGAGGACCGCCATGACGCGGCGGTTGACGTCGGACTCGTCGGCCAGACCGAGCTTCTGGAACACCGAGCCGATGTGCTTCTCGACGGCACGCTCGCTCATGTACAGCGTCTTGGCGGTCGCCGAGTTGCTCCGTCCCGCCGCCATCTCCTGCAGCACCTCGCGCTCGCGGTCGGTCAGGCCGAGCAACGGCGACCGCGACTCCTGCGACTTCCGTGCCAGCAGTCCCTCGACGACCTTCGGGTCGAGGACGGACCCACCGCGTGCGACTTCGTACAACGCGCGGACCAATTCGCCGCGCTCCGACACCCGTTCCTTGAGCAGATAGCCGAGTCCGGCCACGCCATCCGACAAGAGGTCGAAGGCGTAGTTCTCCTCGACATATTGGGAGAGTACGACAACGCCGGTCGACGGATGCCCGGCCCGGATGCGCTTGGCCGCGTCGATGCCCTCGGTGGTATGCGTCGGCGGCATCCGGATATCGGTCAGCACGGCGTCCGGGTGGTGCTCGGCGACGGCGTCGAGCAACGAGGCCGGATCGGCGACCGTCGCGACGAGTTCGACGTCGTCCGTCGCGGACAGCAGTGCGGACACGCCCTCACGCACCAGATAGTTGTCGTCCGCGAAGACGACTCGCAGCCTCACGGCACAACTGTAGAGCCGATCAGGCGGCTCACTCGTACAGGAACGACGCGCCCGGGCCATCGGGGACCAGCCTTGATGATCGTTACCACCTGACACACTGGTCTCACTGTAGGTGTGCGTCGGTCTGCCGCACACGGCCGTTTCGCAGCACGGTTCGGACGGCCAGCGAACGCCTCGCGAAACAGGTCTGGTGGCACGCCGACCCGATAGCTTGTTCTACTGGTTTTGTGTTCGACCTGGACCGAGCGTCGAGGATCGACTGGGCCGCAGAGCGGATACCGGCCCTCGCGCATCGTCGCGAAGAGATCGACGACCGGCTGACCAGACTGCGCGGCGGCGAGGCCGCGAACCACGCCGACGTTGATCGTGCCCGTACCGCGGCCACCGCGGCCGCCACATGGAGCCGGCGCGCCGGCCGGCTGATGACGACAGAGCCGACCGCCGCGACGAAGACGTCGGCGGACATTGCGAGCGATCCCGAGCCGACGATCATCATCCTGAAGGAGACACAGCCCACCGGGTCACCGCCGCCGGCCACACCGGCGGTGCTGGCCGTGCAGGAGGCGTTGCTGCCGGCCGCGGTTCCGGTGCTGCCTGGTCTCGACCTGTCGGCGCGCTATCTGCTGGCCGAGCGCGAGACCGCGGCCGGCGGTGACTGGTTCGACTGCATCGTGCTGGGCGACGGCCGGGTGGCGCTGGAGATCGGCGACGTCGTCGGTCACGGTGTGCAGGCCTCGGCGACGATGGGCCAGCTGCGGTCAGCGCTGTCGGCGTATCTGCATGACGGCGCCGATCCCGCCGGGGCGGTGACCCGGCTGGACCGGTTCGCTGAGCGAATCCCGGCCGCGGCCGCGGCGACCGTCTGCGCCGTGATCGTCGAGCCGAACAGCAGCGCGCTGACCTATTGCACGGCCGGTCACCCGCCACCGCTGATCGCCACGACCGGCGGTGATGCACGCTACCTCGAGCCGTCCGGCGGCGGTCCGCTCGGCCTCGGCGGCCACCACGACTATCAGGCCGCGCGGGATCGGCTGAGCGACGGCGAGGTGCTGCTGCTGTATACCGACGGGATCATCGAGCGACCCTCGCGCAGGCCCGGCCAGGCCACCATCGAGCTGCTCACCACGACCGGCGCCGCCGCGGCGGGCGTCATCGCCGGTGACCGCATCCCCCGGCGGACGGCTGACCGCGTGACCAAGCAGGTTCTCCAGGAGCTGACCCGGATCACCGGTTACACCGACGACATCACCGTATTGGCCGCCCATCGCCGCGTCCCCAGCGAGCCGTTCACCCGCAGCGCGCCGGCCCTCCCAGAGTTCATCAGGCAGTGGCGGGTCGACCTC
>JBKPSJ010000168.1:0-4970 GCA_046765875.1 Actinomycetota bacterium | reverse complement strand
TCTCTACGGTTTGAGGGGATTGCCAAATGGAGCCGCTTGGCCTCATTGGCTTGCGGCGTGTGGCGGCGGCAGATGTGTGTCGGCATGGCAGGTGTGGCGGTGCAGTGCCCGCAGGAGCAGGGGTAGTCCGAACGCGCCGGGCAGGAACCAGAACGTCACCGGTGGTAGCAGTCTCCATAAGGGGAGGCGGGGTCCGTTGTCGACGTAGAAGGCGGTGAGTATGGCGATGTAGGACGTGGCCATGCCAGTGATGTGGAACCGCAGCCAGCCACGCCAACGGATCCGCCGGGCGCTGTAGCCGACACCGGCGGCGGCGAGTGCGACGGCGCCGACCATGAGTAAGTAGGCGGTGGTTGGCCGGGCAATCGCGAGAACGACCGCGGTGGCGACCATGGCGATGAGGGCGAGCAGGTAGCACCGACCCGCGGCGGGGTGTCGGCCGGCGCGTTTCGGGCTCAGCATCGCGGTTGCGCCGCAGATCGCCGCGGTCAGCCCGGCCGCGATGTGTGTGACGATGACGACCGACAGCAGCGTGGCATCGCCTGCCCCGATCGCCGCGAGCGTGAAGCGCGCGATCTGTGTGGCGGCTTGGCCCGCGTGCGTTGGTGACATCGATCGCTCAGGTGGTTCGGGGGGTTCAGCTCGTGGTGTGCTGGTAGCGGACAATGGCGGCAGGGATGGTGAGCGCGAGCAGGCCGGTGAGGTAGGCCAGTGCGGTCCAGAGGTGGTGGCTGGTGGGACCGCCGAGGGTGAGGGTGCGCAGTGCGTCGACGGTGACGGTCACTGGGTTGATCTGGGCGAAGGCGTGTAGCCAGCCGGGCATGGTGTCGATGGGCACGAAGGTCGAACTGGTGAAGACCAGCACGACGACCGGGATGAGGCCGGCCAGGCCGGCGGATTCGGGGTCGCGGACGAGCAGGCCGATGAGCGCGTTGAGCCAGGAGAACACGACGCCGACGTACAGCGCGAGGCCGATCGCGCCGAGGGCGGCGCTGGCGCCGGCGTGGAACCGGAAGCCGAAGGCGTAGCCAACAGCGGTCATGAGTGTGAGCACGAAGAGGTTGCGGACGGCGTCGGCGAGGGTGCGGCCGGCGAGGACAGCGGGGCGGGTCATGGGGAGGGCGCGGAAGCGGTCGATCATGCCGGTGGCCAGGTCGTCGGCGATGGCGACGCCGGTCTGGGATGCGCCGAAGGCGATCGACAGCACGAACAGGCCGGGCAGCAGGTAGTCGATGTAGTGGTGCACGCCGGGTGGCTTGATGGCTCCGCCGAAGGTGTTGGTGAACAGCAGCACGAACAGCACTGGCTGGATCGTGGCGAAGACCAGCAGGGTGGGCACTCGCACCAGGCGGTGCAGGTTCCGGGCGGTGATCACGACGGTATCGGTCATGCCGGGCTCCGCGTGCCGGTGGGCTCACGCTCGGCCGGGTCGGTGGCCGTGGTTCTTCCGGTCAGGGTCAGGAACACGTCGTCGAGGCTGGGGCGTCGCAACGCGACGTCGGTGACGTGAAGGCGTCGGTCGGCGAGCCGGGCGAGCACGTGGCGCAGGACGTCGGTGCCGTCGGCGACCGGGACGAGCACCGCCGATCTGGCCGGGTCGACACCGACGGGACCATTAGCCAGGCGTTCCACGGCTGCGGCGATGGAGGCCGGGTCGGTGCCGGGGGTGGGGCGCAGTTCGAGCCGGTCGCCGCCGACGCGCGCCTTTAGTTCTTCGGGTGTCCCGGCCGCGATCACCCGGCCGTTGTCGATGACCACGATGGTGGCGGCGAGCCTGTCGGCTTCCTCCAGGTACTGGGTGGTGAGCAACACGGTGCATCCCTGCTCGGTCAGTCCGGTGATCGTCGACCACAACCCCCGGCGGCGGCGGGGATCCAGGCCGGTGGTGGGTTCGTCGAGGAACAGCACCGGCGGCCGGGCGACCAGCGCGGCGGCGACGTCGAGGCGGCGGCGCATACCGCCGGAGTAGCCACGGACCAGCCGGTCGGCTGCCGGAGCCAGTTCGAACTCCTCCACCAGCTCGTCGGCACGACGGCGCGAATCGGCTCGGCCGAGTCGAGAAAGCTGGCCGATCATCGTCAGGTTCTCCCGCGCCGTGAGGTAGCCGTCGACCGCGGCGAACTGGCCTGACAGCCCGATGAGCCGGCGGACAGCCGCGGGTCGGCGTACGACGTCGATCCCGGCAACGCGGACGCCGCCGGAATCCGGGCGGAGCAGGGTGGCCAGGATGCGTACGACGGTGGTCTTGCCGGCGCCGTTCGGACCAAGCAGACCAAGCACCGCACCGGCCGGTGCCCGCAGATCCACATCGACCAGCGCCTGGACTTGGCCGAACCGCTTAGACAGGCACTCGGTCACGATCGCGTCGTCGGCGCCCCTCGACATAGCAACCACCGCCTATAGCTAGCATTACTACCTATAACCTTGGTGTAGGATAACTACTCATGAGGGGTGACGCGCAAGTGCTGAAGGGGCACCTCGACGTGCTGCTGCTGGCCACCCTGGCCAACGAGCCCCGGCACGGGTACGCGATCAAAGAGGCGCTGCGTGACGGCAGTGACGGCCGGTTCGATCTGCCCACCGGCACCGTGTACCCCGCGTTGCACCGCCTCGAGCGGGCCGGGCTGATCGGCGGGTCCTGGTCGGTCGTCGACGGCCGGCGTCGGCGGACCTACACCCTCACCGACACCGGCCGACGCCGGCTCGCCGGTGAGCGCACCAGCTGGCAGGAGTTCGCCCGCGCGGTCACCGCGCTGCTCGAACCCGGGAGACGAGACCCGTGGCCGAGCACGCCCTGATCACCGGTTACCTTGACCAGCTCGCCCGACGGTTGCCGTCCGAGGTGATCGACGAGCTCGCCGACGGGCTGCACGAGGGCTTCCAACGGCAGCGGCAGCGTGGCCTCGACCCGGACCAGGCCGCGGTCGCCGCGCTGGCCCAGTTCGGCGACCCCGAACAGGTCACCGCGGCGTTCACCCGCAACGCGCCCGGCCGCCGTACCGCGATCCGACTGCTCGCCACCGGCCCGGTGTTCGCAGCCCTTTGGGCAGCCAGCCTGATTACCGCGCATGCATGGACCTGGGCCGTCCCGCTCGTCGCGAAGATCTCCTTCGGGGCTGTTCTGCTCGCCACCGCCGTCGCGCTCGTAGCGGTTGCGCTCAGCAAGGACATGAGCAGGATGAAGCTCGTCGCGCCGGCCGCGGTGACGCTGATGCTGCTCGACGCCACCATCATCGCCACCGTGGCCCTGGTTCCACTGGCCGCGACCTGGCCGATGGCGCTGGCGATCCCGGCCAGCCTCGCTCGCATCACACTTACCGCACGGACCGTGTCACGCACGCTGTCCCACTAGACCCCTGCTCGGCCTGGCAGCGGCAATAGGCTGGCTGGATGATCGATGCGGAAGGGGCCCGGCGGCTGGCGCGCGATTATCTGGCCGCTGAGCTGCCGCGCCGTTGGATGCATGTTCAGGCGGTGGCGGCGCGTGCGGTGGAGCTCGGCGGGGCTGTTGCCGAGGACCGGGATGTCCTGGTATCAGCTGCGTGGCTGCATGACATCGGCTATGCACCCGGTCTTGTCGACACGGGCTTCCATCCGCTCGATGGTGCACGGTTCCTGCGCCGGCGCGGGTTCCCCGATCGCGTGGTTCGGCTGGTGGCGCACCATACGGGCGCAGTTGTCGAAGCTGAGGAACGCGGTCTGGCCGGGCTGCTTGTGGGCGAATTCGAGCGCGAGGTGTCTGCTACTGCAGACCTGCTGTGGTATTGCGATCTGACGACTGGCCCGGATGGTGAGCGGGTCGCTGTCGAGGAGCGGCTAGCCGAGATCCGGGACCGCTACGGTCCAGGCGATGTGGTGACTCGATTCATCGAGCGCGCTACGCCGGAGCTGCTGGCAGCGGCCGCCAGAGGGGCTGAGCTGGTGGAGGGTGCGAGCCGAGGTACGGGTCGCCCGCGCGCGTGAGGTAATAGTCGATGCGCATGCGCATCGACGGGTGGAAGCGGTAATCGTCCAGCCTCGCCGTACGCACCCACTCGACCCCGGGTGCCTTCGCTGCTGGGGGTGGGTTCGCCGCCGGTTGGCACGGCGGTGAAGACGATCGAGAACTCCTGTCGAACCTCGCCGTCGCTCGTGTATTCCAGGACATGGTAGGTGACGCCTGTCTCCTCCAGGATCTCACGCACGGCGGCATCGATGATCGTCTCGCCGAGGTCCATCGCGCCGCCTGGCAACGACCAGTTGCCGTTGTCAGAGCGCTGGATCAGTAGCAGGTGGTCGTGTCCGTCATCGACGACGACGTTCGCAGAGGGCACCAGGCTGTTCGGCTTGGGCGCGTTGGCGTCGTTGAGGTAGTCGATGCGGGCCACGCGTCTAGCGTGTCACGGCTCCAGGTGGTGGGCGAGCGGAGCGGCCTGAGTCCAGACAGTGTCGAAGCTGGTCATGTAATGATCGAACAGCCGACCACCCGGCACGCGGCGAAGGTGCATGACCGGGTTCTGCGCCGCGGGAGCGCCGTAGACATGCATGTTCACGAGCAGGTCGCCGTCGAAGCGGTAGAGAGAGTTGTACAGGATCGTCTCGTGTAGCCGAACCTCGATGCCCGGGACGTTGGGCACATCCTTGAGGTAGCCGATGCTCGTTCGGATCCGCGCGGCAAGGCCGTCGCCGATGCCCTCCTCGTCGCCGCGCTGGCGGACGACCTCGGAGGCCGGCTCGCCGAACAAGAGCTAAGTACCCGCCGGCCCCCGATGCCCAAGCGGTGGCGGTCGTGCGCCTTGGCCGGACACTCGCCCGGTACCATCCCCGCGACCGCGTCTTTGGGTTGGACGCCGAACCGCAGCCAGTTGCAGCACTCCGGCGAGCACGGCAACCAGCGCACGTGCTGGTGCAGGGTGGCCAGGTGCCGCAGCTGCGCCGGGGTGATCTCGTCGGAATCGCCGTAGGTCTCGCTGATGTCCTTGACCAGGTAC
>JBKPSJ010000167.1:0-11802 GCA_046765875.1 Actinomycetota bacterium | reverse complement strand
GGGCGACATCTAGTCCCACGTCGAAATAGCGATCGAGCAGCTGGTCCAGGGTTGCGGAGGTCCTCGGCGCTCGGCGCTCGTCGACTTGGTTCTGCAGCCTGGTCAGCGCCTTCTCGGCCTGCCGCTTGGCGTTCGGCCCGGCCGGGATCGTCTCTTTGAGATAGATCTCCTTCTTGGTGACGGGGTCGACTCCGGCGTACACGCGGACTCGATAGCCGCCGCCGCGCGCCTCGATGTTGCCCCGTCGCGTGCGGGGTGTCCTGGTCGCCACAAGCAGATCCTACGAGCGTCCATGCCCACGGCCATGCCCAACGTTGGCGAGTCGGCGGGCTGCATCGCGACCGGATGCAGCCCACGGACATGGAAAAGCCCAGGTCAGAGCGGGTTTCCGCCTGGGCTGGGGTGGCGCGCTCGGAGGGATTCGAACCCCCAACCTTCTGATCCGTAGTCAGATGCTCTATCCGTTGAGCTACGAGCGCCTGCGGGCAACGCCGGGTAAGAATACACGCGCGAGCGGGGTCGGAGCGAATCAGGCGGGGACTGTGCCGGTCACCAGCCAGGCTCGGGCGGTCAGGTCGAACGGGCCGTCATGTATGCCGAGTCGCTCACGGTACGCGGCCTTCAACCCCGCACGGGCGTCTGGACGAAGTGTGCTGGTGTAAGCGCCAGCCGGACCGACGCCCCGTACGAAGGGCTGCCAGAGATCGTCGAAGTCGTCGTACGAGGCCGAGACGACGGCTGCCGCGGTGCGGACGCCGGAGAGGCCGACCGTGGTCCACAGGTCGGCCAGGGTCTCGGGGGTCGAGTACGGCATCGCTCCCTCGTCGAGGTCGAGCGCAGCGGGGTCGGCCTCGACAACGGTGTCCCAGAACCGGCGGAGCATCGTCATCTCGCCGGAGTAGTCCCACACGGCGGCTGAAACCGAGCCGCCGGGCCGGGTCACCCGGCGCATCTCACCGACACCTGCCCGGGCGTCCTTCATGAAGTTGACGACCAGTTGGGCCAGCGCGTGATCGAACGAGCCGGACTCGAACGGCAACGCCTCGGCCCCGGTGACCTCGACCCGTACCTCGGGGAGCCGGGATCGGCAGGCCGCGGCGAACGGCTCGGACGGTTCGGCCGCCGCTACCGCCGGAGCCCCGAGCAGGGTGACCAGTTCGGCCGTGAGCGCACCCGGTCCGCAGCCGACGTCAAGGGCTCGATCACCCGGGCGCACCCCGGCGTATGCGATCAACTCCCGGGCCAGAGCCGGTGCGTACCGGCCGACGAATCGGTCGTAGACCCCCGCCGCGATGGTGAACATCTCCTCCCCCACGGCAAGGAGCGTGGCGTGGCGACGCGGCGGAGTCAAGGCACGCCAGGTGCGAGACCGGCCGCCGGGGAGGGGATCAGGCGGCCGGTCTCGCAGTCAGATGGCCTTCACCGCCAACACGGGGCACGGGGCGTCGAGCAGGATCCGCTGCGCCGTCGATCCGAGCAGCAGCTTGCCGACCGGCGAACGATGCCGCAGCCCGATCACGATCAGCGACGCGTTCACCCGGGCCGCCGTCTGGACGACCTCGTCCGCCGCGTCGCGACCACGGATCAGTTGCTCGACCTCGAAGTCGACATGCAGCTCGGTCAGGTCGCGGCGTACCGTCTCCAGCTGGTGCTCCGGTGCCAGCCGCGGGTCGGCCTCCGCGTCCCCACGCGAGGTGTTCAGTACCAGCAGTCCCTCCTGACGCAGCCGCGCCTCCCGTACGCCGGCACGCAGGGCCGCCTCGCCCTCGGGTGTCGGAATGTACGCCACCAGGATCGTCATGCGACCACCTCCTCGCGGTTGCGGCGTACGACGTACCGGCCGACCAACGGCCAGCCGATGAGCAGCAGGATCACTGCATAGATCACGTACGACACCGGGCCACCAACCAGGCCAGACAGGTCACCGCCCGACAGTTGCAGCGCGATTCGCGCCTGGCGTTCGGCGATCGGGCCGAGGATGACGCCGATGATCAGCGGCAGGACCGGTAGGCCGAACCGGCGCATCCCGAACCCGATCAGCCCGAGCACCAGCAGGAGCAGCAGGTCGAGCGGCTGCGAGTTCACCGCGTACGCACCCATCGAGGCGAAGAACAGGATCCCCCCATACAGGTACGGACGCGGGATCTGCAGCAGCTTCGCCCACGCCGGCGCGAGCGGCAGGTTCAGCAACAGCAGCAACAGGTTGCCGACGAACAGGCTGGCTATCAGCGCCCACACCAGCGACGACTCACGTTGGAACAGCAGCGGGCCGGGCTGGATCCCGTACGACGTGAACGCCGCGAGCATCACCGCCGCGGTTGCGTTGGTCGGCAGACCCATCGCGAGCATCGGTACGAGCGTGCCGGCGGCCGAGGCGTTGTTCGCAGCCTCCGGCCCGGCGACGCCTTCGATCGCACCGCGGCCGAACTCGTCGGAGTGCTTCGACAGCTTCTTCTCCGTCGTGTACGACAGGAAGGTCGGGATCTCCGCACCGCCGGCCGGCAACGCACCGAACGGGAACCCGAACGCCGTCCCGCGCAGCCACGGCCTCCACGACCGGCGCCAGTCCTCGCGGCCCATCCAAGGCCGGCCGACCGGGATCACCTCGTGCGGCCGGCGGCGCAGATGGGCGGCGACCCACAGCGCCTCACCGACCGCGAAGATGCCGACGGCAACGACCACGACGTCGATCCCGTCCGCGAGCTGCGGTATGCCCATCGTGAGCCGCTGCTGGCCAGTGACCTTGTCGATCCCGACCAGGCCGATCACCAGGCCGAGCAGCAGCGAGGCGAAGCCGCGCACCCGCGAGGAGCCGAGAACGGCACTGGCACCAGCGAACGCGAGCAGCATGATCGCCAGGTAGTCCGGCGCGCCCAGGCTGATCGCGAACCGCACCACCTGCGGCGCGACCAGGACCAGCGCGACGGTGCCGATTGTCCCCGCCACGAACGAGCCGATCGCCGCTGTCGCCAGAGCCTGCGCCGCACGTCCAGCACGCGCCATTTTGTTGCCTTCGATGGCGGTCACCACCGACGACGACTCACCCGGTGTGTTCAGCAGGATGGATGTGGTCGAGCCGCCGTACATCCCGCCGTAAAAGATCCCGGCGAACATGATGAACGCCTGCGTGGGGTCGAGGCCGTAAGTGATCGGCAGCAGCAGCGCCACCGTCATCGCCGGGCCGATGCCGGGCAGGACACCGACGGCGGTGCCGATCGTCACCCCGAGCAGCGCCAGCAGCAGGTTCATCGGCGTCAGCACGTCGCCGAACCCGTTCAGCAGGTTGGTCAGGTTGTCCATCACAGAATCCCTTGCAGCACTCCGGCCGGCAGGTTCACACCGAGCCCGATCGCGAACGCGTAGAACGTCGCCAGCGACAGCCCGACCGCGATCAGCAGGTTGCGTACGTAATGCCGGTTGCCCAGCGCATACGCCGAACCCCAGAACAGGACGGTGCCGCTGATCACCCAGCCGGCAGGCTCGATCAGCACGGCGTTGAGGGCGAACGCCCCGATCAGCATCAGCACCGTCCGCCAGTCGATCGGGCTGGTCGGATCGACGTCCTCACCGGCCTCGGCCTCACCCTGGCCGCCGCGGGCGACGTCGACGGCGTACAGCGCCGCGACCACCAGCAGCAGGACCCCGAGCAGGATCGGCACCGGCTTGGGCCCGATCGGGTCGTTGCCGGTGGCCACGTGACCCAGCCGCGAGGCGTCGACGATCACCAGCGTTCCGACCAGGGCGAGGAACGCGCAGACCCCGTACTGCGCGCGGTCCCCGCCCCGGCCCGGAGCCCTCGCGTCGGAGGTCGAGGTCATGCCGTCAGCCCGAGCTGGTCCAGGATGTCCGCGACAGCCTTGTCCTGCTCGGTGAGGTAGGTCTTGAAGTCATCACCGGTGACGAACGCGTCGGTCCAGCCGTGCTTGGTCAGCTCGGCCTTCCATTCGGCGGAGTCGTGCATCTTTGAGAGCACGTTGATCCACGTCTGCTTGTCGGCGTCGCTGATCCCGGGTGGTGCGACGATGCCGCGCCAGTTGGTGAAGACCAGGTCGATGCCGGACGACTTCAACGTCGGCGCCTCTTTCAGCGCGCCGATGGGCTGCTCGCTGGTCACCGCCAGCACCCGCACCTGACCGCTTTCGACCTGGTCGAGGAACTCGCCGAACCCGCTCGCACCGAACGCGATCTTGTTGCCCAGCAGGGCAGGCAGCAGTTCGCCGCCGCCGTCGTAGGAGACGTAGTTCACCTGCTTGGGTTCGATGCCGACGGCCTTCGCGAGCCGCATCGGCAGCAAGTGGTCCGGGCCGCCCGGCGATGAGCCGCCACCGACCGCGATCCCCTTCGGGTCTGCCTTCCAGGCCGCGACCAGGTCGGTGATCGACTTGTACGGCGAGTTCTTCGGTACGACGATCGCACCGGCCTCCTCGATCAGCTTGGCCAGCGGAGTGGTCGAGGTGAGCGTCGCCTTCGATTTCGACGTGTACGACGCACCGACGACGCCGAGGCCCATCTGCATCGCGAGCTTGCCGTTGCCCTTCTCGTTCACGATCCGCTGCAGACCGACGGTCCCGCCCGCGCCGGGCAGGTTGAACACCTGTACGCCGCTGGCGATCTTGGCGTCCTCGAGCACCTTGGCAGCGGTCCGCGCGGTGGTGTCGTACCCGCTTCCGGCCGCGTTGGGCACCATCAACCGCAGACCCGCGACCGGCTTGCCCGAGTCGTCAGCGGCTGCGCTCGTGTCGTCGTTCTTCGTTGCTCCGCAGGCGCTCACCGCGAGCATGGAGGCCGCAGCGGCCGCGGCCAGCAGTGCTGTCATCCGTGATCTCATCGTGGTTCACTTTCGCGTCGTAGGAGTCCGGCGCGATGATCGTGTCGGCCGCGCAGGCGTCGTGTCTGCGTTGTGTCAGCAGCGAAGGTTGAGTTCATTGTGGTCATGAAGACGCGGCGGCCGAGCCTGGCGGGTCAGCTGCTAGGGCTGCAACTCGCGATCGTGGTCGTGGTGCTGGTCGCCGTCGCCGCGGTCTCGCTCGCTCAGTCCGCGGCCACCTTCAACCGGGTCGAGGGCCGCCGGGTAACCGCGCTGGCCGAGCAGGTGGCCGCCACCCCGTTGCTGCGCACCCGACTGGACAAGCCGTCGCCGGGCGAGCCGATCGCCCCGATGGTGATCTCGGCACAGACCCAATCCGGCGTCTCGTCGGTCACCGTCGCCGACCAGCGCGGCCGGATCGTGTCGTCGACCAATCCCAGCCTGGTCGGTACCACGCTGCCGCTGGGCGATCCCGGTGTCGCCGAGGCCAGGGGCTGGTCAGGCGAGCTACAGATCGACGGCCGCCGCCAGCTCGTCGCGCAGGCTCCGGTGATCGGCGCCGAAGCGCCGACGGCCACCTCGCCGGGCAACCTCGGTCAGCATCTCGGCACGGTGATGGTCGGCCGGGCCGTGCCGTCGTTGTGGCAGCGACTGCGCGGCGCCTCGTCGTACCTGCTGATCTATCTCGGCATCGCCAGCCTGCTCGGCCTGCTCGGCTCGTGGCTGCTGGCCCGGCGGATCAAGCGCCAGACGCTCGGGCTCGAGCCGCGCGAGATCGCCGGCCTGGCCGAACACCGCGAGGCGATGCTGTACGGACTGGCCGAGGGTGTGGTCGCGCTCGACCCGCATCTGCGCGTGACCTTGGTCAACGACGTCGGCCGCAGGCTGCTCGACCTGCCCGAGCACGCGGTCGGGCTGAGCCTCGCCGACCTGCGGATCGAGGGCAGACTACGTGAGGTTCTGGCCGGGGAGCGAGCCTCGGACGACGAGGACGCACGCGACGCGGTCGTCGTACGCCGTGGCCGGGTGCTGGTGATGAACCGGATGCCCGTCGTCAAGGACGGCAGGCCGCTCGGTTCGGTCACGACCCTGCGCGACCGCACCGAACTCGCCCAGCTCGAACGCGAGCTTGGCTCGTTCCGCAGCTCGACCGAACTGCTGCGCGCCCAGGCACACGAGTTCGCCAACCAGCTGCACACGATCTCAGGGCTGATCCAGCTCGGCGACTACGACGAGGTGGTCCGGTATGTCGACGCGCTCAACCGTTATCGCGAGTCGCTCGACCTGACCGTCACCCGGCGGGTGCACGACCCCGCCGTCGCGGCGCTGCTGATGGCGAAGTCGTCGGTCGCGGCCGAGCGCCGGGTCGAGCTGCGGGTGTCGGAGCGCACGGCTTTGCAGCCGCTGGCGCCGGAGGTCTCCGCCGACGTCGCGACCGTGGTCGGCAACCTGGTCGACAACGCGGTCGACGCCGCCGCCGGATCCGGTACGGCGTCCACCGACTCGTGGGTCGAGGTGGAGTTGCGGCAGGACGCGAGCAGTGTGGAGATCGTGGTACGCGACTCCGGTCCGGGCGTGGCGCCGGACCTGGCCCAGGAGGTGTTCGCGCACGGGTTCACCACGAAGGCGGCCGCGGGCGGCGAGCGCGGCATCGGCCTTGCGCTGACCAGGCTGGTCTGCCGTCGCCGTGGTGGCGAGGTCGCGGTGACCAAGGCCGGCGACGGTGCGGTGTTCACCGCCCGGATGTCGATCGATCCGGTCCGCGGGGCCGTGCGATGACCGGCCGTCCGATCCGCGTGCTCGTCGTCGACGACGACTTCATGGTGGCCAGGATCCACCGCGGCTTCGTCGAGCGGGTGGACGGCTTCGAGGTGGTCGGGATGGCCAACACCGGTGAGCAGGCGCTGGCCGCCATCGAGGAGTTGATGCCGGATCTGGTGCTCCTCGACCTCTACCTGCCCGACATCTTCGGCCTCGAGCTCGTGAGCCGCGCCCGCGCGGCCGGGCACCAGTGCGACATCCTCGTCATCACCGCGGCGCGCGAGGCCGAGGCGGTCCGCGGCGCCGTCCGGCAAGGCGTCGTGAACTATCTGCTCAAACCGTTCGGGTTCGAGGACCTCCAGACGCGACTGGTCGAGTACGCAAGTCTCCTCGCCAGCGTTCCGGAGAAGGTGTCGAGCCAGGCCGACGTGGACCAGGTGCTCGCCCGGACCCGGCCCGTGTCATCGCCGGTCCGGTTGCCGAAGGGTCTCAGCCACGAGACTGCGGAACTGGTCGCCGCCGCGCTCCGGGACACCGCGGGCAGCCTGTCCGCGGCCGAGTGCGCGGCGCGGGTCGGCATCTCGCGCGTCAGTGCCCGGCGCTATCTCGAGCACTTCTGGACCTCAGGCCAGGTCCAGGTTTCGCTGCGGTACGGCGCGACCGGCCGCCCTGAGCGCCGGTACCGCTGGCACGCCTGACTAGTTGCCGAGGACAACGGAACCGGGCCGACCCTGGTCGCGTCCAGGCCCCGTGGGCATGCGTTCGCTGATCGGTGTGGATGCGAGTGCGGACACCACCGGCACGGTCGCCGTCGCCCAGACCGTCGTGACCGATACCCGGACGCAGACGTCCTGACATCGAACCTGCACAAACTGGCTCCAGCGTCAAGCCCCGACTTTGTGACCGGGTTCACGCGCCGACGGTTCTCATCACCTCGGCGGGTCCCTTATCGTAGTACCACTGCGCACGCTGGTATGAAGCCACCACTGCCGCTGGTATACCTACCGACGCACTGCGAACACCTGAATCGAGCCGCCGGTGACCCCGGCGGCCGTCGTCGTACACCCGCGACGGCGAGCGATCCATGAGGGGAAGCTGACTGCCGATGACCACCGCCACACCAGCCGAGACCACGACCGAGGGCGCCCATACGACGCGGCAGACCCATCCCTTTCCGAAAACCAAGCACGCCCGGCTGCTCGCCTGGGTCGACGAGATCGCCGGGCTGACCCAGCCCGACCGGATCCACTGGGTGGACGGATCCGACGATGAGTACGCCCGGCTGACCGACGAGCTGATCCAGGCCGGCACGATGGTGCGGCTGAACGAGGAGAAGAAGCCGAACTCGTTCTGGGCCCGTACCGACCCCAGCGACGTCGCCCGGGTGGAGGAGCGCACCTTCATCTGCTCGGTCGACGAGGCCGACGCCGGCCCGACCAACAACTGGATGGACCCGGCCGAGATGAAGGCCACGATGACCGAGCTGTACCGCGGCTCGATGCGCGGCCGGACCATGTACGTGATCCCGTTCTGCATGGGGCCGCTGACGGCGAAGAACCCGCTGTTCGGGATCGAGGTCACCGACTCGGCGTACGTTGTCGCGTCGATGCGGATCATGGCTCGCACCGGCCAGGCAGTCCTGGACAAGATGGGCGACGACGCCGACTTCGTACCGTGCCTGCACTCGATCGGCGCGCCGCTGGAGCCGGGCCAGAGGGACGTGCCGTGGCCGTGCAACGAGACCAAGTACATCTCGCACTTCCCGGAGACCCGTGAGATCTGGTCGTACGGGTCCGGCTACGGCGGCAACTCGCTATTGGGCAAGAAGTGCTACAGCCTGCGGATCGCCTCGGCCATCGCTCGCGACGAGGGCTGGCTGGCCGAGCACATGCTGATCCTCAAGCTGATCTCGCCGGAGCAGAAGGTCTACTACGTGGCCGCGGCGTTCCCGAGCGCCTGCGGCAAGACCAACCTGGCGATGCTCGACATGACCCTCGAGGGCTGGCAGGTCCAGACGCTCGGCGACGACATCGCCTGGATGCGGTTCGGCGAGGACGGCCGCCTGTACGCGGTCAACCCGGAGTTCGGCCTGTTCGGCGTCGCCCCCGGCACCGGCTGGAAGACCAACCCGAACGCGATGCGCACCATCGAGAAGGGCAACTCGGTCTTCACCAACGTCGCGCTCACCAACGACGGCGACGTGTGGTGGGAGGGGTACTCCGAGGAGCCGCCGTCGCACCTGACCGACTGGAAGGGCCGCGACTGGACGCCGGACTCCGACGAGCCGAGCTCGCACCCGAACAGCCGGTTCTGCACCCCGATCAAGCAGTGCCCGATCATCGCCGACGAGTACGAGGACCCGAACGGCGTACCGATCTCGGCGATCCTGTTCGGCGGCCGGCGCGCCACCACGGTGCCGCTGGTGACCGAGTCGCGCGACTGGCAGCACGGCGTGTTCATGGGCGCGACGCTGTCGTCGGAGACCACCGCCGCGGCGGTCGGCAAGGTGGGTGTCGTACGCCGTGACCCGATGGCCATGCTGCCGTTCATGGGCTACAGCGCCGGCGACTACTTCGGCCACTGGATCAACGTCGGCAAGGACAACGACGAGTCGAAGTTGCCCCGGATCTTCTACGTCAACTGGTTCCGCAAGGACGCCAACGGCAAGTTCGTCTGGCCGGGCTTCGGCGAGAACAGCCGGGTGCTCAAGTGGGTGATCGAGCGGATCGAGGGCAAGGCGGCCGCGGTCGAGACCCCGATCGGCCACGTCCCGACCACCGATTCGATCGACGTTCGCGGGCTGGACCTGAGCATCGAGGCACTCGAGGTCGCGCTGTCGGTGTCCGAGGAGGAGTGGCGCCAGGAGGTGCCGCTGATCGAGGAGTGGTTCGCCAAGATCGGCGACAAGGTTCCGACCGCGCTGCGGGTCGAGCTCGACACCCTCAAGCAGCGCCTCGGCATGGCCTGACCCGCACGTCAGGCTCACGCACCGTGCCCCCGAGGCTCCGTGGAGCGTTCCTCTGACCTATCCACGAGCGGGCCGGGCAAAAGGTTGTCGGAGGTAGCTACAGCGGAACACCCCGGCCGGAACCCGGCCGGGGTGTTTCGCATGTGGCGGAGGCGGCGGGATTTGAACCCGCGAGAGGGGGTTACCCTCAACCCGCTTAGCAGGCGGGCGCCATCGACCGGACTAGGCGACGCCTCCAGCGCAATCACCGCAGTGACGACGGCCTAGGGTATCCGGCCAGGCACCCGAGCGGCAAAGGCGGGTTGTGGATGGCGCTGGGGCCGCACACAGGTCCCTGGGAGGTGGCACCGGGACACCTGTACCCTGACGTGGTTGTGCGGCGGCCGGCGGGGAGCATGCCGCGCGTCCGAGACCCCGACAGAAGATCCGGAGAGATGACCCGAGAAGCGCGGCGGCCGGCCCCGATGGGACGACCGTCTGGCCGTCACCGCGCGCACCGCGCACGGTCCGTGCCGCGGGCGATGGCGCTGACCGTGCTCAGCGCGCTGCTTCCCGGGTCCGGGTACGTGATGGCCGGCCGGGCCAAGTTGGGCGCGTTCGTCATGACCCTGACGGCCGGGCTGATCGGGCTCGCGGTGCTGGTCGGGCTGACCCGCCGCGACGAGGTGCTGGCACTCGCGGTCAACCCCGACGACCTGCTGGCGATCACCGGGGTGCTGATCTTCCTCGGCATCTGCTGGATCGCGATCATCATCTCCTCGCACCGGTTGTTGCGTCCGGCAACGGCCGGTGTCACCAGTCGCGCCTTCGGCTCCGCATTCGTCGGCCTGGTCTGCTTCGCGATCGCCGCGCCGATGGCGGTCGCGACGCAGAGCGTGATGGCCCAGCGCGACCTGGTCAGCTCGGTGTTCGCCTCCGAGGGCAAGTCGAAGAGCGCCACCCGCGTCAAGGTGGACAAGAAGGACCCGTGGGCCAAGATCCAGCGGCTCAACCTGCTGCTGCTCGGCGCCGACGACGGCGTGGGCCGTGAGGGCACTCGTACCGACACGGTGATGGTGGCCAGCATCGACACCAAGACCGGTGACACGAAGCTGATCTCTCTGAGCCGTAACTGGATGCGGATGCCGTTCCCCGTGGACTCGCCGCTGTACAAGAAGTACCCGAACGGGTTCGTCGACGACTCACTGCCCGACAACCAGGAGCAGCCCGAGTTCTACCTCGACGCGATGTACCGCAACATCCCGGCGAGGTACCCGAAGATCCTCGGCGAGTCCGACAACCTCGGCGCCGACGTGCTGAAACTGTCGGTCGGCGAGGCGCTCGGGCTGAAGATCCATTACTACATGCAGGTGAACCTGCAAGGCTTCCGGTCGATCATCGACGCGCTCGGCGGCATCACGGTCAACGTCAACTACCGGGTGCCGATCGGCGGCGACTACCGGGGTCCGGGCAGTGCGGACGACGTCCTGCCGCATGACTACATCGAGCCAGGCCCGAACCAGAAGATGATGGGCCCCCGGGCGCTGTGGTTCGCCCGCGGCCGGTACGGGCTGTCCGACCCGTCCCGCCAGGAGCGGCAGCGCTGCACCATCCAGGCGATCGTGCACTCCGCGGACCCGGGGACGCTGGCCACGAAATACCAGGCGATCGCCAGCGCAGGCAAACAACTGCTTCGTACCGATATCCCGCAGGAACTGCTACCTGCCCTCGTCCAGCTCGGCCTGAAGGTGAAGAACGCCAGCGTCAGCAACGTCGACCTGGACAAGAAGAAGAACTTCCCGAACGGGCGGCACCCCGACTACGACGCGATCCGCGAGATCGTGGCGAACGCGACCAGCTCCGATCCCAAGAAGGCGGCCGCCACCCCGCGCCCGAGCAGCTCCCCGACCGCCAAGCCCTCCAAACAGCCGAGCCCGTCGGCGTCGCCCGGCGGTCAGGAGGACCTGAAGGACGCCTGTGCCTACCACCCGGACGAGAAGTAGTAATCAGTAAACCGAACCACTCCTGGGTACGTCATTCTAGATAGAGGCGTGCGGGGTCGCGCCTGTCTGTTATCGACCATGGACCGGGAGTGATGTCACGACACGCTGCGTATCGCGCGCGGTCGTTGCCGCAGGCTCTGGGGTTGACGCTGGTCAGCGCGCTCTGCCCAGGCTCCGGGTTTCTGATGGCCGGCCGGGTCCGGCTCGGCGCGTTTGTGATGACGATCACCGCCGGGTTGCTCGGACTCGGCGCGTATATCGGCATCGCCCGGCGCGAGGAAGTC
>JBKPSJ010000166.1:0-9087 GCA_046765875.1 Actinomycetota bacterium | reverse complement strand
GGCTGAAGGTATGCGCAGAATCGCCCTGGCCGTTGTCGTCCTGCTGGTCCTGACCGGCTGTACCGACAACAAGAAGTCCAGCGGATCTCAAACGCCCGCCGACGACCCGGTGGCCCTCCTGACCGCGGCGAAGCAGACGCTCGACCAGACCGCCAGCGTGCACCTCGTACTGACCGGGCGGGACATACCGAACGGCGCGGTGGCGCTCACCAAGGGCGACGGCGTCGCCACCCACGCCCCGGCGTTCCAGGGCAAGCTCGGTGTGGTCAGCGGCGGCAACCCGATCGAGGCCAACGTGACCGCGGTCGGCGGCAAGGTTTACGTCAAGCCCTCGTTCGCGCCGTCATACGTGCAGTTCAGCCCGAAGCAACTGGCCGACCTCGGCGCTCCGGATCCGGCGGTCTTCCTCGACCCGGCCAAGGGCGTGCCGTCGCTGCTGACGGCGCTGAAGAACCCGGCGATCAAGGGCGAGTCCCGGCAGGGGGCGGCCGTGGTCACCGAGGTCACCGGCACCCTCCCGGGCTCGGCGCTGACCGGCATCTTCCCGAAGGCGCCGAAGGACAAGGACTTCCAGGCGTCGTTCAAGATCGACAAGTCGAGCAAGCAGTTGACCGCGGCAACGGTCTCGGGCCCGTTCTACACCAGCGCCACCACCGCGTACGACCTGACGCTGGACAAGTACGGCGAGCAGGTGACCATCACCGCGCCGTAGCACCGGTTCCTGACAGGATGCGTGCGTGATCAGGGGCAAGCTGGCGCTCGCGTCGGTCTCGGTCGCCTTCGCCGCGGCCGACACCTACGTCGTCGTGCTCGCGCTGCCCGACATGATGACCGGGGTCGGGCTGGCCCAGGACGAACTGCAGCGCGCGGCGCCGATCGTGTCCGGTTTCCTGCTCGGCTACATCGCCGTGCTGCCGCTGATCGGGCGGATCGCCGACGTCGCCGGGCGTACGCCGGTACTCGTCGGAGCGCTCATGTTGTTCGCGGTCGGCTCGCTGATCACCGCCTCGGCCTACGACCTCTCGTTGATCGTCACCGGCCGCTTCCTGCAGGGCATCGGCGCCGGCGGACTGGTCCCGGCAACGCTCGCACTGGTCGCCGACCTATGGCCGGTCGAACGACGAGGCCTGCCGCTCGGTGTCGTCGGCGCGGTGCAAGAGCTCGGCTCGGTGCTCGGGCCGCTGTTCGGCGCCGCCGTACTCGCGGTCGCGGACTGGCGCTGGATCTTCTGGATCAACCTGATCGTCGCAGTCGTACTGGCGATCCTGCTGCACGGAACGGAGCGAGTCAGGCGTCCGCTGGCGCTTGTCGTAGGCGTACTCGCCTGCGTGTCGCTCGCGCTCACGCTGCTCGCTCCTGCACGGCTGGCCAGCGACGTGACGCTCGGTACGCCGTTCGTACCGTTCACCGGTGAGTCGAGGCTGATGACGCCGATCGGCGTCGTGACGCTGGTGCTGTTCGCCATCTGGGTCCTGCTCGCGATGCCCGGCTTCGTCCGTACTCTCCGAGCGGTCGACCTGGTAGGGGCCGCACTGCTCGCGCTGGCGCTGGCCGGGATCGTGCTCGCGTTCGCCACCGCCGATCCCGAGCGCGAGGTGATGGCGGCGGCCGGGCCGTGGCTGCTGGCCGGCGCGGCGTTGTTCGGAGCCGCATTCTGGTGGTGGCAACGGCGTACACCGCGGGCGATCATCCCGACCGGGCTGCTCGGACCGCGCGGAGCCTGGGGCGCACTGGTGGTCAGCCTGCTGGTCGGCGCGGCGCTGATCGCGGCGCTGGTGGACATCCCGGTCTTCGCGCGGACCACCATCCACGGCGGCGATCAACTCGGGGCGGCCCTCGAACTGTTGCGGTTCCTGGTCGCGCTGCCCGTCGGCGCGGTGCTCGGCGGCTGGCTGACGCGGCGGTTCGGACTCGGCGCGATCACCGCGGCCGGATTGACGCTCGCCGGACTGATGTTCGTGGCGATGGCGAACTGGGACCGCTACTCGATGCGGCACTTCACGGCCACGATCGTGCTGGTGCTGTGCGGCCTGGGGTTCGGGCTGGCGATCTCGCCGGTCAACTCCGCGATCCTCGCCGCCACGCCGGACGACAGCCACGGCCTGGCGAGCGCGCTGGTGGTGGTCGCGCGGATGGTCGGGATGCTGGTCGGGGTGTCGGCGCTGACCGCGATCGGGTTACGCCGGTACTTCGCGGTGGCCGAGCGGGTCCGCAGCCCGAATGAGCTCTGCCCGGACTCCCCCGCGCGCTGCCGGCCGTACCTCGACGCGCTGCGCGGCGCCGCGATCGCCCAGGTGCATGCGATCTTCCTCGGCGCTGCGATCTGTGCGTTCGCCGCCGCCGTTCTCGCCTTCGTCCTGCTCGGTCGCCGCGCCCGCGTGCCCGCTCCGGCCCGATCGGAGTGATGCTCGCCACCCACGCGATCTGGATATACGACGGGCCGGCCGGGGTACCGGCGTACGGTGTGGAAGCGTGACGACGCCGTGTTCGACCTGGTGCCGTGAGCTTCAGGAGCCATTCGGCGGTACGGCCGTGGTCGCGCCCGGCTGGCTCGTACTGGACCAACCCGGTCCATGGGGCGCGAAGGCGCCGACGCAGAGCCGGCTGGACCCGGACTTCGGCGGCCGGATCGACAAGGCGGCAAAGGACGCCGGTGTCCGGTTCGGCCTGATCCGCGCGCCCGGCCGGCACTCGGACGACGACGCCGTGGCGACGAGCCGTCAGGTGTATGCGGCGTGCACGACACCGGGGCGGACCTGGTTGCTCGCCGGGCACGTCAACGACCCCGCCGAGCTCGGCTCGATCGACCTGGCCGCTTTGGCCGCCGGCGACCGGGCCGCGGTGATGGCGTCGGTACCGGCGCTGGAGCCGGCGGACCAGCCGGTGCTGCTGGTCTGCACGAACGCGAAGCGGGACGCGTGCTGCGGCCGGTTCGGCCGGCCGATCGCACACGCATTGGCGGACCGGGCACCAGGCCGGGTCTGGGAGTCAAACCACCTCGGCGGGCACCGGTTCGCGCCGACCGTGGCGGTACTGCCGAGCGGGATGATGCACGGCCAGGTCGACACCGACGAGATGGCCGGGCTGATCCTCAAGGCCGCCGAGGACGGGTACGCGGTTCTGTCCGGGGTGCGCGGCCGGTCCGCGTGGACCAAGCCGGGCCAGGTCGCCGACATCGCGGTCCGCGAGTCGATCGAGGAGGACCGGCTCGACGTGCTGCGCGTCACCGGCGAGTCCGCGACCGCGGACGGGTACGACGTGACGGTCGAGCACACCGACGGACGGGTCTGGACGGTGCGGGTCAACGCCACGACGGCGGACCCGCCCCGGCCGGAGTCGTGCGGAAAGGAGCCCTACGACATGACCATCCTCACTGCGGCCGGGATCACCGGCACGCCACAATCGAGCCATGCCTGAGCCAAGGATCCGCGGCGCCACAGCCGACTCCATCGCCGACACCACGGTGGACGCCGGAGTTGCGTCTGCAGCCGGGCCTGCAGCCGGGTCCGGCGACGGCTCGCGCTCGGCCGGCCCGGCGAAGGATGATTTCGCCGACCTGCTCGCCGCCAACGCCGAGTACGCCGACGATTTCCAGTACGGCGGCTTCGACGGGATCGCCCACGCCGGGGTGGGCATCGTCACCTGTATGGACTCGCGCATCCCGCCGCTGGCGATGCTCGGTCTCAAACCGGGCGATGCGAAGGTGCTGCGCAGCCCGGGCGGCCGAGTCACCGAACTGACCATGACCGGACTGGTGCTCGGGGTCCAGCTCCTCGGCGTCCGGCGGATCCTCATCGTGCCGCACACCCGGTGCGCGATGGCCGGCACCACCGAGGACGAACTCCGCGAGCGGGTCGAGCGGGCCGCCGGCCAGCCGGCCGGCTACCTACTGCCGCTCGAGGTGATCCCCGACCAGCGCGAGGCACTGCGCCGCGACGTTGCGGCAGTCCGTGAGCATCCGCTGATTGGCTCAGGCGTCGCCGTCGGCGGCTTCATGTACGACGTGGACACCGGCCGCCTGACCCACCTCGTCTGACCCATCGGCTCGCGCGTGACGACGTTCGGGAGCCGTAAGGAACCGGACGTGGTGGAGCGCGTCGGTGGCTGCCTAGGGTCACTGCATGGCACTGATCGGTGTGATTGGCGGCTCCGGGCTGTACTCGTTGCTCGACGACGCGGAGCCGGTCAAGGTCAGCACCCCGTACGGCGACCCGAGCGCCGCTGTGACCGCCGGCCCGATGAGTGGGACTGATGTCGCATTCCTGCCGCGGCACGGCACGGCGCACGAGTATCCGCCGCATCGGATCAACTACCGCGCCAACCTCTGGGCGCTTCGGTCGCTCGGTGTCCGCGACGTTCTCGCCCCGTGCGCGGTCGGCTCGCTCGACCCGGCACTCGACCGCGGCCGGTTCGTCGTACCGGACCAGATCGTGGACCGCACGACCGGACGCGAGCGCACCTACTACAACGCCGCGGTGCACATCGGCTTCGCCGACCCGTACTGCCCGCGCGGCCGCAAGGCTGTCCTTGCCGAGGGCAACGAGCTCGGCCTCGACCCTGCTGACGGCGGTGGCCTCGTGGTCATCGACGGGCCACGGTTCTCCACCCGGGCCGAGTCGCGCTGGTACGCCGCGGCCGGCGGCCGGATCATCGGTATGACCGGGATGCCGGAGGCGATCCTGGCCCGCGAGCTGGCGCTGTGCTACACGGCGATCGGGCTGGTGACCGATCACGACGCGGGTGTCGAGACCGGCGCCGGCGTCAGCCAGCAGGAGGTGCTGGACACGTTCGCCGCCGGGCTGGACGACCTGCGCCGGTTGCTGGCGGCAACGGTCGGCGCGATCGGCGACGAGGACTGCTCGTGCCGGCACGCACTGGACGGGCTCGACCTGCCGTTCGAGTTGCCGTGACCCGAGTCCTGGTCACCGGTGGCGCCGGGTTCATCGGCCGGCAGGTGGTCGAGGTACTTCGCGAGGCCGGCGACACGGTCATCGTGCTCGACGTGGTAAGCGGACACGACATCCGCGACCTGCACACGGTCAGAACGATGGCCGAGGGAGTCGATGTGATCGTCCACCTGGCCGCCAAGGTCGGGCTCGGCGTACGGCTGGACGACATCGACGACTACGTCTCCACCAACGACCTCGGCACCGCGGTGATGCTGCGCGCCGCCGCGAACTCCGGGATCGGGCACAGTGTCGTCGCCAGCTCGATGGTGGTCTACGGCGACGGCGCCTACCGTTGCCCAGAGCACGGCCCGGTCGTCGCTCGGCCACGATCGGCGGTGGACCTCGAACGCGGCCGGTTCGAGCCGAGCTGCCTGTGTGGGGCCGAGCTGACGCCAGGATTGGTGGACGAGTCCGCGCCGTTCGACCCGCGCAACGCGTATGCCGCCTCGAAGGTGCAGACCGAATACCTCGCGCGCGTCTGGGCCCGCGAGACCGGCGGCTCGGCGACCGCGCTGCGGTTCCACAACGTGTACGGCCCCGGCATGCCGCGCGACACCCCGTATGCCGGAGTTGCCGCCCTGTTCCGCGCCGCGGCTGCCAGGGGTGAACCACCACTGGTCTTCGAGGACGGTCGCCAGCGGCGCGACTTCGTCCACGTGTACGACGTCGCCCGGGCTGTCATGTTGTCCGTACATCGGCCAGGCCCCGCGGGCCAGGTCACGGCGTACAACGTGGGCAGCGGCACCGTCACCACGGTCGGCGAACTGGCAGCGCTGATCGCCGAGGCGGCCGGTGGGCCGCCACCGGTGACGACCGGTCGATACAGGCTTGGCGATGTCCGGCACATCACCGCCTCGTCGGCTCGGATCAGCCGAGATCTCGGCTGGCGGCCGACAGTCGACCTGCGGAGTGGGCCCGTGTCGGTCAGGCGGGGGTGACGGCCGGCGGCAGGAGGACGGTGAACCGGCAGCCGGCCGGGATGTTGCGAACCGCGATCGAGCCTTCGTGAAGCTCGACCAGTCCGCGGGAGATCGCCAGCCCCAGGCCGGCGCCGCGATCCGGCGAGCCGCGGTCTGGGTCGGCCCGCCAGCCGACGTCGAACACCCGCTCGAGGTCGCCCGACGCGATACCGCCACAGCCGTCCTCGACCGCGATCCGGACCCGTTCGTCGTCGCCGCGCTCGGCCACCAGCCGAACCGTTCCGCCCGGCGGCGTGTGCCGGATCCCGTTGGCGACGAGGTTGGTCACCGCACGGGTCAGTTCCTCGGCGTCGGCCGAGACCGCCAGCCGCTCCGGCGCGGCCGGCAGGTCGGCCACCAGCCGTACGCCGGACCGTCTAGCGGCGGCCTCCAGCTCGGACACGATGTCGTCGACGATCTCAACCATCGACACCAGCCGGCGGGTCCGAGGTTGCGGGTCGGTGGTGAGCCGGGACAGCTCGAACAGGTCGTCTACCAGGCCGGTCATCCGGTCCACCGTGACCTGGAGCTGGCGCAGCGCCGCCGGTACGTCCTCGACGACGTCGTCCTCGAGCGCCTCGGCAAGCGCCCGGACACCGGCGAGCGGCGTACGCAGGTCGTGCGACATGAACGCGACCAGCTCGCGCCGGGACTGCTCGACTGCTCGTTCGCGTTCCCGCGCGGCAGATAATTGCGCCCGGGTCTGCTCGAGCTCGGCCGCGAGGGTGGCGATCTCGGCCGGGTGCGATCCGTTCGCGCTTTCGGAAACGGGCTCGGCACCGGAGTCGGTCAGCGAGGCCAGTCCGGCGCCCAAGGCACGGGTGCCAGCCGTCAGCGACCGGCCGATCAGCAGCGCCGACACCAGCGCGAACACCCCGGAAACGGCCAGCGCGACCAGCACGACGATCGAGTCGTGCCTGCTGATGAACATGGCCTGTACGTTCACCAGGACCGCGATGATCACAGCCACCACCGGCAGCAACGTGGCGAGCACCACGCTGCGCCGCAATGGCCAGTGTCGCGTGAACGCCAGCGTGGCCATCCCGGCGACCCCGACGGCCGCACAGGCTCCGGCGGTGATCCCGATGATCATGAAGGTGTCGCGGTTCATGACGCGATCTCCTCCGGGGTCGCGAACCGGTACCCGGTCCGCGGGACGGTGACCACATACCGCGGCGCGGACGGGTCCTGCTCGAGCTTCTCCCGCAACCGCCGTACGTGCACCGTCACGGTCGAGGTGTCGCCGAAGTCCCAGCCCCAGACCCGGCGCAGCAGTTCGTCCTTGCTGAACGCCTCGCCGTCGTGCGCGGCCAGGAACGCAAGCAGGTCGAACTCGCGATGCGTCAGCATCAGCGTCTCGCCGTCGACCTGTACGGTTCGGGCGGCGGTGTCGATCCGCACCGTGCCGCGAGTGATCTCGCGCGGGCGCAGCGATGTCGCACTCCCCTGGTCGAGCCGGCGCAGCACGGCGTGCACCCGGAGCACCAGCTCACGCGGGCTGACCGGCTTGACCAGGTAGTCGTCGGCGCCGAACTCCAGTCCGACCACCCGGTCCTCCTCCTCGCCGCGCGCCGACACGACGATCACCGCGGCCGAGTCCGCGGCCGCGCGCCGCCTGCGCAGCACCTCCAGCCCGCTGAGCACCGGCAGCATCACGTCGAGCACCACCAGGTCCGGCCGGTCGCGCTCCCAGCGTTGCTCGGCCTCGCGGCCGTCCCCGGCGACCGCGACCTCGAACCCCTCCCGGCGCAGGTACGCCGCGAGCACGGTCGAGACCGTCGGGTCGTCCTCCACGATCAGCACCCGAGCACTCACGTCCCGATCGTATGGCGGTCCAGGCTGTCCGACCGCCTCGTCCACAGCAACCAGGCGGGGCGTAAGCGAGCCGTCATCGCCGGCCCGGCGACACGGCGTACCACCCTCACTACGGTCGAACGCGTGGCAGACAACGAGATCGACGTGGTGCTGCCCTGCCTGAACGAGGCCGAGGGCCTGGCTTGGGTCCTCAACCACCTCCCCGCCTGGGCGCGCCCGATCGTGGTCGACAACGGCAGCACCGATACCACGGCCGAGGTGGCGCGTGCGGCCGGGGCGACCCTCGTCACCGAGGACGTCCGCGGGTACGGCGCCGCCTGCTCGGCCGGCCTCGCAGCGGCGACCAGAGACGTGGTGGCGACGATCGATGCCGACGGCACCATTCATCCAGACGACCTGCACAATGCGATCGCACCGATCATCAACGATGAGGCCGACCTCGTCGTCGGACGCCGCCGACCGGTCAGCCACCAGGCCTGGCCGTGGCGGCTGCGACTGGCCAACGCGATTCTTACCCGCCGGCTGCACCGACGTACCGGTGCAAGGCTCCACGACCTCGGCCCGCTACGGGTCGGACGCCGGAAGGCGCTGCTCGACCTCGGTGTCGAGGACCGGCGCTCGGGCTATCCGCTCGAGACGGTGATCCGCGCGGCCGAAGCCGAATGGCGGATCCAAGGCGTCGACGTGCGTTATCTGCCGCGCACCGGCCGGTCGAAGGTCACTGGGACCGTCCGGGGCACGCTCCAGGCCGTCACAGACATGCGGGCTGTGCTGCGGTCATGACGACGGTCGTTCTGCTCGCGAAGGAGCCGGTCCCCGGCAGGGTCAAGACCCGTCTGCAGGCGAGGTTCACGCCCGAGCAGGCCGCGCGGCTCGCGACGGCCGCGCTGGTCGACACCGCCAGCGCCATCCGGTCGCATCCGGTCCGGCCGGTCATCGCGTACGACGGCCGGCCCGGCGCCTGGCTCCCCCGCGGCTTCGCCCCGGTCAGGCAAACCGCAGGCGACCTCTCCGTCAGGATCGAGGCCGCGCTCCGAGCCGACACCGGCGAGGTCGTGCTGGTCGGGATGGATACACCACAGCTCGGCAGGGCACTCGCGCAGGCGGTCGACTGGTACGACGATGCCGACGCGGTGCTCGGGCTGACCGATGACGGCGGCTACTGGGTGATCGGGTTGCGCAGGTTTGTCAGCGGATGCGTGTCCGGCGTACCGATGTCGACCGAACACACCGGCCAGGACCAGCTCGACCGGCTCCGTTCGCTCGGGTTGAAGATCCGGCTGCTCCCCCGGCTCCGCGACATCGACACCCCGGCCGACGCCGCCGCCGTCTCGCAGGCGCATCCCGAGCTCAGGTTCAGCCGG
>JBKPSJ010000165.1:0-4677 GCA_046765875.1 Actinomycetota bacterium | reverse complement strand
CCGGACCGGCTGGATCTGGTGCTGTCCGGATCCGATCCGCGCTAGCTCAGCTTCTCGTTATCGCGCCGGATGCCCTCGACCTTCTGGACCTCGATCTCACGCTCGCCCGGCGTCGGGCCCTGCATCCGGTACTGCGCCTCGACCTCGGGGTCGATCGCGTGTTCACGGCTGCGCCGACGGTTGCTGACCATCCAGCTGAGCGCCATCCCCAGGATGGCGACGCCCATCAGGATGTAGCCGACCGCCGTCAGGTCGACGTTGTTGATGCGGTCCGTGACCGCAAACGCCAGGATCGCTCCGACGGCGAGCACGAAGATGCCGGCACCGATGCTCATGGTGGCCTCCTTGGTCACGCCGAACTCACCGCTCACATCCGTGATCACGGTGACACCAATACCGTGCCCAGAAATCGGCCCCACGACACGTAACGACTACTCCGCCGGGTTCACCTGCACGTCCCCGCTCGCGGTGGACACCTTGAGCAGGTAGGTCCCCGAGGGGTAGGACGGGATGTTGATCTCGGTGTCGCCACTTCTCGTGTCGGCCTCGACGCGGTACTTGACACTCTCGGTGACCGGGACGTGGACCTGGATGTCACCGCTCTTGCCATCGGCGGTCACCGCTGCCGGCTTCGTCAGCGTCAGGTCGATGTCGCCGGACGCGGCCTTGGCCTTCACGGGCCCGGCGGTCAGGTCGTTCGCGGTGATGTCGCCCGACTTGGTCTCCAGATCGACGGCGCCGGCGGCACCCTCGACCACCGCGTCGCCGGAGGCGATGTCGAGCGTGACGGCTCCGGTCGAACCGGTCACGGTGACGTTGCCCGAAGCGGCATCGAGATCGATGTCGCCGACGCCTTCGAGGTGCACGTCCCCGGACGCGGACTTGCCGGTGACCTTGGTACCGGCCGGCACGGTGACGATGAAGTCCGCCGAGCACTGCCAGCCGCAGTCGCCCTCGAGCACGAGCTTGTCACCCTCGACGTGGTGCGCCTTGCCGGTATTGAGCAGCCAGAACGCGCGGTGTTCCTGGACCGTGGTGGTCGGCGCGTCACTCGTCCTGATCTGGACGGTGCCCGAGCCGGCGTTGAGTTGTACGACACTGATCGGCTGCGCGATCGAGGACGTATCGTCCGCGTCGCGCTCGGCGAAGCCCCATATCGCCAGCGCAACGCCGGTCAATACCAGCCCCGCGCCGATGATCCTGCCGTCCGGCATGTTGCCTGCCACCCCTCCCGGATGAGCCACCCCGAACGGCAGCCTCCCGACGAAGGTAGGCGTGTGGCGTACCCCGGCGGATCGGGGACACCCCGAGCCCGATCCCTGGGCAAGCCCTGATAAAGACTCCGCCGGCCCCCTTGCGATCGCGGGCCGGCCATGCAAAGGATGCAGGCATGCGAATCCACCGCTCCGCCACAGCGGCCCTCGGGCTCGCCACCGCCGTTGCCACCGTCATGGTCGGACTGGCCGGTCCAGCCGCCGCCGACACGTTCGGTCACACCGCCTCCGGGACGGTGTTCTTCCCGAACCCGGTGCAACAGCTCGGCATACAGACACTGACCGACAGCAAGGACGCCGACCTCCCGGTGTTCGGCCCGGCGTACACCCGGGTCACGCTGACCGACCTGGACGGCTCCGGCACCCTGACCGGCAAATACGTCCGGGTGAAGGGCAACACCGGCGCCGCCGCACTCGCGACCAACGGCGCGTTCCCCGCGTACCACCGCGATGCCGACCAGTTCGAGCAAGTGATGGGCTACTACTGGGTGACCACGGCCCAGAGGTACATCCAGTCCCTCGGGTTCGGCTCCACACTTCCGGCGGTGAACCAACGGCAGATCGAGCTGCGGATCAACCAGTTCGGCGGGGACAACTCGTTCTTCCGCGATGACAAGGCCAACATCACGCTCGGTAAGGGCGGTGTCGACGATGCCGAGGACGCCGAGGTGATCGTGCACGAGTACGGCCACAGCGTGCAGGACGGCCAGGTGCCCGGTTTCGGCACCAACCTGGAGTCCGGCTCGATCGGCGAGGCGTTCAGTGACTACCTGGCGGTGGCGGTGAGCAGCTGGGCCGCCGGCGTACCCACCAAGACCCCCGAAGCGTGCGTCGCGGACTGGGACTCGACGTCGTACACGAGGTCCGTGCCGCACTGCCTGCGCCGGCTGGACGGTACCAAGCACTACCCCGAGGACGTGATCGGTGAGGTGCACGCCGATGGCGAGATCTGGTCGCGGGCACTGTGGGACATCCGCAACGCGCTCGGCGACACCAAGGCCACGACACTGATCATCGACGCCCAGTTCGGCTTCGCCGTCGACACCTCGTTCGCGGCAGCGGCTCGTACCACTGTCGCGACGGCGCAGCGGTTGTACGGGACCAGCGCGGCGAACGCGGTCAGAAGCGCCTTCGCCGCCCGCGGCATCCTCTAGCTCAGAGCGTCCGAAGGAGTGGTGCGCGACCGGCACCACCCCTTCGGACGCAACGGGTCAGAAGGCGGACTCCGGGAGGTCCATCACGTCGAGGTCGGTCATCTCGGCCTTGACCCGCTCGGCCGCGACCGACGGCATCGTCGAGCGCACGAACCACTTCGCCGCTACGACCTTGCCCTGGTAGAAGTCCTGGTCCGCCGCGGACAGCTCGCCGCCCAGCTTGTCCAGCGCCACCTCGGCCTGGTGCAGCATCAGCCACGAGCAGACCACGTCGCCGAGCACGTACAGCAGCCGCGATGTGTTGAGCCCGGCCTTGTAGACGTTGCGGACGTCGCCGTTCTCGGCCTGCAGGTTGCTCGCCATCAGGGCCTCGCCCATCACGCCGAGGATCGCCTGCGCGTCCTCGATGCCCTGACCGAGCAGCGCGCGCTCCTCCTTGAGCCGGCCGTTGCCGGCCTCGGAGGCGACGAACTCCTGGATCCGCCCGGCCAGGTGGCCCAGCGCCACCCCTTGGTCCTTGATGATCTTGCGGAAGAACAGGTCCTGGCCCTGGATCGCGGTGGTGCCCTCGTACAGGGTGTCGATCTTGGCGTCACGGACGTACTGCTCGATCGGGTAGTCCTGAAGGAACCCGGACCCACCGAACGTCTGCAGCGACTCGGTCCCGAGCAGCGTCCACGACTTCTCCGAGCCATAGCCCTTGACGAGTGGGAGCAACAGGTCGTTGACCCGCTCGGCCTCGTCGTCGCGCTCGCCGCGGTAGCGGGCCTGCTCGGCGCGGTCCTGGTACGTCGCGGTGAACAGCACCAGTGCGCGCAGCGCCTCGGCGTACGCCTTCTGGGTCATCAGCGACCGGCGTACGTCCGGGTGGTGCGTGATGGTCACCCGCGCCGCGTCCTTGGCCGGCTCGGTCAGGTCGGCGCCCTGTACCCGCTCCTTGGCGTACTCCAGCGCGTTCAGGTACCCCGACGACAGGGTCGCGATGGCCTTGGTGCCGACCATCATCCGGGCGTACTCGATCACCTGGAACATCTGCGCGATGCCGTCGTGCACCTCTCCGAGCAGCCATCCCTTGGCGGGCTCCCCACCGGCGACAGCAGAGTCGCCGAAGGTGAGCTCGCAGGTGGTGGACACCTTGATGCCCATCTTCTTCTCGACGTTGGTCACGTAGACGCCGTTGCGCTCGCCGGTCAGCTCACCGGTCTCGAGGTCGAAGTGGTGCTTCGGTACGACGAACAGGCTGAGCCCCTTCGTACCCGGCCCGCCGACGCCCTCGATGCCGACCGGGCGGGCCAGCACCAGGTGGACGATGTTCTCGGTGAGGTCGTGCTCGCCGGAGGTGATGAACCGCTTGACGCCCTCGATGTGCCAGCAGCCGTCCTGCTGCAGGTACGCCTTGGTCCGGCCGGCACCGACGTCGGAGCCCGCGTCCGGCTCGGTCAGCACCATGGTGGCGCCCCAGCCGCGGTCGATGATGTAGCGGCCGATCTTCTTGTCCCGCTCGGTGCCATTGCGCCACAGCACGGAGGCGAAGTTCGGGCCGGCGGCGTACATGTGAACCGCCGGGTTGGCGCCGAGGATCAGCTCGGCGGCGGCCCAGCGCAGCGACGGCGGGGTCGGCTGGCCGCCCAGCTCGGCGGGCAGCTCGAGCCGGAACCACTCGGCGTCCATATAGTCGTGGTAGCTCTTCTTGAACGCCTCGGGCATGGTCACGCTGTGCGTCTCCGGGTCGAACGCCGGCGGCGTCCGGTCGCCGACCTCGAACGACGCGGCGATCTCGTTCTTGGCCAGCCGGTCGATCTCGGCGAGCACCTCGCGAGCGGTGTCGGTATCCATATCGGCGTACGGGCCCTGACCCAGTACGTCGCCCCTCCCCAGGACCTCGAGCAGGTTGAACTCGATGTCGCGGACGTTCGACTTGTAGTGACTCAACGTGGTCCCTGCCCTCGCATCGCCGATGTTTACTCACCAGTAACTTAAGTATATACCGGCGAGTAGCTCACGCAAACGGTCAGCCAGGAGTCGGCTCTGAAGCCCGGCGGACAAGAAAGTTCCGTTGATCGCGAACCGGTCAGGGCCGGCGGATCGTACTGGGCCAGTGAAACAGGTGTTCTGAGTGCGTTCGCAACCGTGCGTAGTCTTAACCACGGTCCGCTCCCGGCGCACTCCAACGAGATTTGGGCTGTCTCTTATACACATCTGACGCTGCCGACGAATACCAACGCGGGTTGTTGTCGGTGGGGGGGGGT
>JBKPSJ010000164.1:0-34324 GCA_046765875.1 Actinomycetota bacterium | reverse complement strand
CGACGACACCGACGACCTGGTCCAACACGCCGACGATGCCTATGAAGCGATCCGCGCACTCAACCACCGCACCTGGCGCGCCATCCCCGCACCGCTGGCCTACGGGCTACTTGGCAACCTCAACAACCTCGGCTACGGCCTCGACCAGCTGCTCCGACAACTCAGTCACGGTCTGGCGCGCTCGCTGACCGAGTACGACGTGTACGACACCAACCGCGACCCCGCCGACTCGGTCACGGTCGCCAACAAGGCCCTGTGGACCGCCGCACGCCACGCGCACGAAATCGGCGTCCTGATCTCGACCGCGCAGACCGCGATCAACCAACAGGGATACCACCCCAGCGACGCCAGCGATGACGTCGGCGATGAGGGTGCCGGCGACTGAGATGACCCAATCGATGAGCACCTCGACGGTCACTCTCGACCCCGAACCCCTGGCGGGCTCGGAGTCGGGGGTGGTGGCCGAGATGCTCGCCAGAGCTACGCGGCCTGACTACAACCATTGGATGCGCCATATCGAAGGCGCCGCGGCTTGTACCCACCCCGTCCGGCTCACCGGACAGCTGCACACCGTCGACAAGACCACCGGCGAGATCGTCGACACTCGCTCGACCGCGGCGATGCCGGACGGGCAGCTGTACACCGCGTGCGGCAACCGCCGCGCCACGGTCTGCCCGGCCTGCTCGGAGGTCTACCGCGCCGACACCTACCAACTCATCCTCGCCGGACTCCGTGGCGGTAAGGGCATCCCCGACCACGTCGTTGGGCATCCGGCGGTGTTCGCCACCTTCACCGCCCCCTCGTTCGGCTACGTCCACTCCCGCCGCGAGAAGAAGCGCACGCACATGGATCAGCCGATCAAGGTGCTGCCGTGCCGGCCCCGCCGGCGACCCGAGTACTGCCCGCACGGTGTCAACCTGGTCTGCAACCGCACCCACCGCGAGGGCGAGAAGTGCCTCGGCCAGGCCCTGTGCGCCGGCTGCTATGACTACCAGCACCAGGTCGTGTGGAACCTGTACGCCGCGGAGCTGTGGCGACGCACCGCCCAACACGTGCGCCGCATCCTCGACCGCCAAGCCGCCAACCACGACGTGCGGGTCACCGTCTCCTACGCCAAGGTCGCCGAGTTCCAGGCCCGCGGCGCACTCCACTTCCACGCCATCTTCCGCCTCGACGGCAACGTGCACGGCTACGGTTCCCAGGTCCACCGCCACCGCGTCGCCGAGGCCACCGGCAAACCGCTGCGCTGCGTGGCCCGCCGGACACCCCAGACCTGCCCGCACGGCATCGTCCTCGCTTGCGAGACCAGGCACGCACCCGACGATCTCTTGGTCGGGCAGCCGTTGTGCCCGGACTGCGCCGAGCACGACCGCACCGCCGCCGACGAGCTGGTCGCGCCGCACGCGTGCCTCACCTGGCGTGCACTGGAACACGCCATCCACGCCGCCGCCCTCGAGATCGGCCTCTATACCCCGCCCCACCCCACCCGACCGGAAGGCTGGGAGATCGCGTGGGGCGCCGAGATCGACACCCGCCCCGTCCGCATCCCCATGTGGGGGGAGATCGCCGACAATGCCGTGGCCGCCTACCTGGCCAAGTACGCCACCAAGGCCACCGAGATCGCCGGCCACGTCTCGGCCCGGCTCACTCCGCAAACGGTCGATGCCTACGCCACCCAGCAAACCCATCCCGGACGGCTGATCGCCGCCGCGTGGCAACTCGGACAGCCACCCGCCGACGTACTCCGCAGACAGGCCGAGTGGGTCCTCGAACAGAAGGCCAGACTCCGTGCCGATGGTGTCAGACCTCGCGAGATGGCCACCGAACTAGACGAGGCCGACGCCGAGAGTCCGATCCAATGGTGGCGTATCCGGTACGGTCGGCTGCAGGCCTGGGCACACATGCTCGGCTATGGCGGCCACTTCTCCACCCGCTCTCGCCGTTACTCGGTCACCTTGCGCACCTTGCGCAAAGCCCGCCAGACCTGGCGACGGCGCACCTGGCACCGCACCGCGGACCACCTGGCCGACGACGACGGCCGGGCAGTCGTGACCGAACTCGGCTACGCCGGCATCGGCTGGCACACCACCGGCGACGCCGCCCTCGCCAACGCCGCAGCAGCCCGTGCCCGCGAGCGACGACTCACCGCCCGAGACGAATGGCAGGAGAGGAGCGGAATTGACGTGTAGCGGTCAAACCGAGAGGAGGTAAAAGTGTCAGAGAACGACGTTGATTTGGTCGATGCGATGGAACGCCTCGCCAACGCTATCGGTCGCCTCGGCCTGAAGGTCTCGCATGGGTTCGACGCCATGCTTACCGCTGAGGAGCTTGCCGACGTACTGAAGATCCCGGCGAGGACGATCAAAGACCAGCTCGCCGCTGGTCGGTTTCCTCACCACCGCTTCGGCAAGCACTACCGGTTCAGCCCTGAGGACGTAGCGGCGATCTTGCGCATGACGGAGAAGAGGCCACTCAACGGGCCGATGAAACAGCGTGCTTCACGAGTCGCTTAGAAGGGAGCAGCGATCGATGGCATTCGCGGAGAAGCGAGGCAAGTCCTGGAGGGGCCGATACAAGCGCCCCGATGGCACGTACGCGTCAACATCCGGCTACCCCACCAAGAACGGCCCTCGAAGCCGCCGTTGAGGAAGAGTCCCGCATCCGACGCAACCTGTGGATCGACCCGCGGGCTGCCGAGATGTTGTTCGAGGACTTCGCCGAGCAGTGGTACGCGGCCGTGTCACCACGCCTCAGTCCGAACACAGCGAACAAGTACCGAGGTTACTTGGATCGACAGCTGATCTCGAAGTGGGGCACCTGGCCGATGATCGGCATCTTCAACAGCCACCTCGAAATCGAGAAGTGGGTGACGGACCTACACGAGGGCTACGAGGAGTCGTCGGTCGCCTCGTTCTTCGCGCTGTTCTCCACAATGATGAACGCGGCCGTGAGAGCACGGATCATCCCCGCCAGCCCTTGCCCAGGAATCCGCGTCACAGGTGGTGAGTGGGAGCCGGACATGTTGGTCGCGAGTCCGCTGCAGGCTTTGCGGGCTGGGATTCGCCTGTACGAGAACGGACTCGGGCTCGAAGGCTTGGTCCTTTGTCTGTTGGACGTGTACACGGGCGCGCGGTGGGGTGAGCTGGCCGGTCAGACCGTCGCCGAGTACGACGAGGTGAACCAGGCGCTCGGGATCTTCCGACCTCTGAAGGAGCTCAACGGGCGGCTCATCAAGGGCGACGCTGATGTGACGAACGGTGACGGTTACGTGTCAAGAAGTGGCCCCGGCCGACGTAGCCGGCGGGCCAAGCGGGGAGGCAGGACCAAGTCTCCAGCGAGTGAGCGATGGGTGCAGCTCCCGCCGAGTATCGCGACGTTGTACGAGTCCGTACTCGGCTCGAAGGCGGGGCCTGGTGCGTTCGTATTCACGTCGCCGCGCGGTGCGCCATGGTATCGCTCGAACTTCCGGCAGCGCTTCTGGCGACCTGCCTGGGATGGCGTCAAACCCGACGAGCCGGACTCACCACGGCACGTACCGGCCATCCTCGACACGTTCCGCTTCCACGAGGGCCGTCACACCCACACCACGTGGTTAACCGAGGACGGCATACCCGAGATCGCCCGACGGGCACGAGTCGGTCACAAGATGCGAGGCATCGCCCGCGTCTACGAGCACGTCACCGAAGACATGCTCGAACAGGTTAGGAACACGCTGGAGAGACGCTGGCTTGACTCAGTGCTGGCACTCACCGAGCCCGACCGCGTGAAGCTGCTCGACTGGGTTCCAAATTTGAGTCCGCTGTCGAGAAGGCTCGGCGAGCCGTCACGGACCGGGCGATGAAGGCTGGGTCAGAGGGCTTGGGAGACGGTGCCGTCTCCCAAATCTCTCCCACCGTTGACCCTGCGGGACTGTCGTCGAGGGGTCGCAGTGCCTCTTGACCTGCGGATTCTTCTGGTGGGCGGTACTGGGTTTGAACCAGTGACCTCTTCCGTGTCAGGGAAGCGCGCTACCACTGCGCCAACCGCCCGAGCTTGAGCCCCGAGGTGGAGACGGGATTTGAACCCGTGTAGACGGCTTTGCAGGCCGTTGCCTCGCCTCTCGGCCACTCCACCAAAGAGATTAGGCCTGCTGACCCTCTCCGAGCGGACGACGGGATTCGAACCCGCGACCCTCACCTTGGCAAGGTGATGCTCTACCAACTGAGCCACGTCCGCGCCGCCCCGGACCTCGCGTCCGGTGCGAGATGAAACCTTAGCCGATCCTGGGCGCAGGACAAACTCGGGGTTCCGCCGCGGCGTCGTATGGTGTCGGGCTAGCTATACCGAAGAGCAGGAGTACTGATGATCATCTGGGTGAACGGCGCGCTGCTGGACGGCCCGACGACCGCCGCGGTATCACCGCTGGACCACGGGATGACCACCGGCGACGGGGTCTTCGAGACGCTCAAGATCGTCGACGGGCAACCGTTCGCGGTCACCAAGCACCTGGAGCGGCTGAGCCGGTCCGCCAAGGGCCTGGGTCTGGCCGAGCCCGACCACGAGTTCATCCGGACCGGCATCGACGCGGTGGTCAATGCCACCTGGCTCCCGTTCGGCCGGCTGCGGATCACGTACACGGCCGGGCCCTCGCCGCTGTCCTCGGACCGCGGCGGAGCGTCGCCGACCGTCGTAGTCGCCTCCCAGCCGATCGAGCCGCCGGCCGTGACCGCCGCGATCGTCACCGTTCCATGGGTACGCAACGAGCGAGGCGTGCTCGCCGGCCTCAAGACCACCTCGTACGCCGAGAACGTCGTGGCCCTGGCGGCGGCGCGCGAGCATGGCGCCAGCGAGGCGATCTTCGCCAACACGGTCGGGAATCTGTGCGAGGGCACCGGCTCGAACATCTTCTGCGTGTACGACGGTGAGCTCGTGACGCCGACCATCGAGTCCGGCGCACTGGCCGGGGTGACGCGTGGGTTGGTGCTGGCCTGGTTCGGAGGTGTCGAGCGCGACGTATCCCTGGACCGGCTGGCCGAGGCTGACGAGGTCTTCCTCACGTCTACGACGCGGGACGTGCAGCCAGTGCATCGGGTGGACGAGCGCGAGCTGGCAGCGCCCGGCGAGGTGACGGCCGCGGCAGCCAAGACGTTCGCCGAGCGGGCCGGCGAGGACCTCGACCCGTAGGCTCAGCGCCTCAGGCTCAGCCGGCGGCGCGCTGCCGTTCGCGGTACGCCGCCACGTGCAGGCGGTTGCCGCAGGTACGCGCGTCGCAGTACCGCTTGGAGCGGTTCCGGGACAGGTCGATCAGCGCGGCGTCACAGTCCGGCGCCTCGCAGCGACGGAGCCTTTCGCGCTCGCCGGCCGAGATCACATGCGCGAGGGCGCTCCCGCACTCCACCGTGATCCGGCACGCCAGTGACGCGTCGTCCCGCGAGTAGTGGATGTGCCAGGCGTGACCGTCGTGGTTCGTGAGCCGCGGCACCGACGTACCACGGGCGACGATCCTGTTGATCAGCTCGGCCGCCTCGGCGTCGGAGGACGTGGTGAAGATCGGTGCGAAGTCGTGCCGCAACGCCCGCACCTCCTCGAGGTCCTGCCCGCTCAGATCGTGTACGAAGCTGATCTCGCGCTCGTGCACGAACTTGTCCAGGTCCTCGAGCGTCGCCAAGCCGTCCACCTGGCTTCCCGGCTCGGGCAGCGTGTTCACGAGCCGGACCAGGTTGCCGAGCGCCTGCTCGGTGTCATGAGAGAACGTCACGTCACATCTCCAACGCGGTCGACGGGGTCTCCGTCCTTGGCACAAAGAGTAGCCCGCCCTCGGTTGGAACGCCCGGAACACGATGCGCTAGGGTGGCTCCCGCACTCGTCGGGTGCCACCTGGGGCGATTGGCGCAGTGGTAGCGCGCTTCGTTCACACCGAAGAGGTCACTGGTTCGAACCCAGTATCGCCCACCCACATTCCGTCGTGCTCGACCTGCAACGGCTACAGCGCCGTCTGGCAACGCTGCGGTCGGAGCCCAGTCACCTGACGGGCGGAGTCTCTTAGCGGCGGGTCAGGGCCGCCATCTTGGTCGCGTGGTCACGCCAGCGCTGCCTGGCCACGGTTGGGGTGCCGGTGAACAGCTCGCCACACGCGCACCGGTAGGCGCTGAAGGTGCCGACCCGCACCTCGGTCGCGGTGTCGTGCGAGGTGTCGTGCGAGGTGTCGTGGCCGATCACCGCTGGTACTCCTGATTGGAGCCGTCGCTGGGCGGTTCGTTGCCGATCTCGTGGTACTTCTCGATCGCGTGGATCGTGCCGATGGCGCTGAACGCAAGGCCGGGGGTCCAGGCCCATACGATGCGGTGCCCGCGACGACGCGCCCGCCCGTCCTCGGGTGGTGTCACGTGGTCACCTCCTCACCAGGAGCCACGGCCGATCAGCCCGTCGTGGTAGAGCTTCGCGATCCGCGGCTTGATCAGGAGACGGGTGTGCCGGGCATTCATGACGAGGTGGTCGGTATCAGAACTCGCCTCCACCGTGATCCGGTCGTACTTGACGAACTCGTCGTCGCTCAGGCCGTTGAGCTTCTGGATCTGACCGGGCTCCAGCGGGTTGCTGGTCAGCATCACGTCGCCGACCACCTCGTTGCCCTTGAGGAACTTCATCTCCATCAGCTTGGAGCTGGTCTCGTCGCCGATGTTCTTCACCTTGGCGGTGACCTCGAAGGTGTCGAGGTATTCGGCCTTGGTCGCCTTCCATCCCGGCAGGATCTGGTGCTTGCCGATCACGATCGACTGGCCCACCTTGATCGTGACCGGGGTGTTGCGGTCGCGCTCTGCTCGGTCGGCTGGGTGGCCGACGGCTTGGGCGCGGGCTTGCTCGGGCTCGGCTTCGGCGTCGGCTTGGCCGGCGGCTCGCTGGGCTGCGCTCGAGCTGTGCCTGCTGGGGTGGCTGGTCATGCTTGCGTCTCTCCGGGATGTGGGGTGGTTTGACCCACCCGGCGCGCCCCCACCTGCGCGCCGGGAGGGAATCTGTGGATTAGCGGCGCGGTCGTGCTTGAGTGGCCTCGATGTACGCCGGGGTTTCCAGGTGGAGCTCGAAAGCCCCGATGTAGCCGGGCAGCTCAGCCGCGTGGTTGGTCAGCAGGTCGCCGATCACCTCACGGCCCCGGCCGCTGGCGACCAGGTCAAGCGCAGCGCTGTGGACGGGGAACCGGTCGATCCGGCACTCGTCCGGCTGGCTGAGCGTGACCCCGGGGGCGAGGAAGACCTTCAGGAAGGTGCGCTGCTTGGGCGGCTTCGTGGGGCTCCAGCCGCTCTCCGTGAAAGCGCTCCTCTTCTCTGGTGTCACCGATCTGGGGTACGGCGGTGCCGTTCATTGCTTGGTTCTCTCCTGTGGTGGTGCGGCGGTTCTGCACCACTAAGCGTTCGGTGCGATTGGCTCCGCTTCTATGACGGGATTATGATGGTTTTATTATGTTGCTGTGAGAGTGTACTAGATCACATCTGGGCCCTCCTTGCGGTATCTTCGAAGGCATGCCGAGGCCCTATAGAGACCCTGTGGAGATCCATACGGCGCCGGTGCCGGCGCAGTCCCCGTTCATCCCGAAGGACGCGAAGATCGTCGTCGGGGCGGTCGGCCCGGCGTCTCCTGATCCGATCCCGATCGTGCTGCTACCGGGGTTCGAGTACCGGATTCGCGAGTGGCGCCACCCCGAGACCCACGAGGTCCACTGGCGGCTCGAACGACGCAAGGCCGCTCAGTACGGCGAGGACGACGACGACAGTTGAACGACCGTGGCCTCGTCCCGGCCTGGCTGTATCCGGCCAGGACTTGGGTAGCGGGCGTGGCGGCTTGAAAGGGTGAGAACCCCCGGGTGGGGTGTGGCTTGTCGACCGAACGCTGATGACTTGTCGCTGGACTTTCTGCACGAGCCGCACCGCGCTCGACAGGGTCAGGTTGGCTTGCCGGCTATGACGTACAGGCGGTCGGTGGTTTCGCCTCGGGAGGTGCGGGGGCCACGGAGGTACCACTCGATGTCGGCGAGACCGGCTGACTCGACGACGCCGACCACGAACGTTGGGTCGTGGAGGACGAAGTCGAGGTCGACGGGTTGATCGAACCACTCGTCCAGATGGCGGACCTCGGAGCCGGCGTGCATGCCGAGGACGAGCCACCCGCCGGGGGCGAGGGGACGTACGAGGGCTGCGATCGCGTCGGCAAGCTCGGAGGGCGCCAGGTGGATGAGGGAATACCAGGCCAGGACGGCGGCCCACGCCGAGCTTGTGGCCGGGCGGCTGAGACGCCGTAGGTCGCCGACTTCGTAGTGTCGGCCCGGGAAGCGTCGGCGGGCCTCGGCGACCATCTCTGGCGAGATGTCGATCCCCGTGGCGTCGGCGCCGTGCTCGGCCAGGTACGCGGTCACGTGCCCTGGGCCCGACCCGACCTCCACCACCGGCTCCCCATGCGCGTGGTCGAGCACCCGGTCCAGCAGCCAGGTCTCGAACGGCAGAACTCCCAGCTCGTCGAGGAGGCGATCGGCATAGGCGGTCGCGACGGCGTCGTACGACGACCGGATCTGCTCGTCGCGCTTGTCCGCGCCCTCGGCGATCACGATGTCCCGATCGACCGCCGCCCCGGTCGCGACGGGCGCGGTCTCCTGCGGGACCGGGCCGAGGAGATGGACCCAGCGTCGGTCGTGCTGCCCGACCCGACGCTCGAGTTCGCGTACCAGCGGCGTGGGACGTGCCGCCATCTTGTTGAGGCACGCCTCGACGGTGCCGCGGTCGGCGAACGTATGCAGCCGCTCGGTGCGCGTACGCAGCTCGCCCGGCGCCTGCGCACCCCGGAGCAACAAGACGGTCAGGAGCGCACGCTCGTCGGGGTCGAGACCGAGCTGTTCATCAAGAATCTGGTGGTACTTCAGGGTCCGCCGGCCGGTATCAGACCACACGATCCGCATCAGGCCCCGCTCCCGGAGGGATCGCGCGGTTCGCTCGACGGTCTCCTGGTCGTAGTCGACCACCGGTTCCCGGCTGCTCGTCTGGTTGCAGGCGGCCCGCAATGCGTTCGCCGTCAGGGGGTACGACGCCGGAACCGTCGTCTGCTTCTCCATCAGACTGCCCAATACGCGCTGATCCTCGGAGTCGAGGACAGGAAGCTCGCTCACCCTGCCGACCCTAAGTCCAATCGGGCCGAGAACCGTGCTGACCATGCTCGATCAGGCCACTTGGCACCTGTACCAACCGTTTCCGCGGCAAGAATCGGTTGGTACGGGTGCCAAGCGGCAGCCGCACCCGGGCGGTCGTACTCTCTGCGGATGATGTTCTGGCAGCTCACGATCGACTGCAACGATCCCGACCGGCTCGCGCGGTTCTGGGCGGACGCGCTCGGGTACGTACCTGTGCCACCGCGGCAGGACACCACCTGGTGGTCGCACTACCGGAACCGCCTCGGGGAAGCCAAGAAGTACGACGAAAGGCTGTTCGACCCCGTGGGCAGAGGTCCGGCGATCTGGTTCCAGCAGGTGCCGGAGCGCAAGGCGGGGAAGAACCGGTTGCACCTCGACCTGTACCCGACCGGGCGGGACGACTCGCTCAGCCTCGACCAGCGGATCGAGATCGTCGAGGCCAAGGTCGCCGAGCTGACGGAGCTGGGTGCCACCATCGAGCGACGTACGAATGAGGAGTCGAGCTACTTCGTGGTCATGCACGACCCCGAAGGCAACGAGTTCTGCGTCGGCTGACCCGGACGTCCAGTCCTCGGCGTACGGCACACAACAGCGGCCCGGAGCGGTAGCGTGCGGGAATGGCTGACGGCGGACTGGTCTTCGAGGTCGAAATCCGGGCGGACCCGGTCCCGCACTACGTACGCGCGGCGGCGGTCGCCGATCCCGTGTTCGGCACCGTGTTCACCGACCATATGGTCAGCGCCACCTGGACCCCGGCCGACGGATGGCACGACGGCCGGGTCGCGGCGTACCGGCCCTTCCAGGTGAGCCCGGCCGCGGCGGTGCTGCACTACGCGCAGGAGATCTTCGAGGGTCTCAAGGCGTACCGGCATGACGACGGCACGATCTGGGCGTTCCGGCCGGACCGCAACGCCAAGCGGTTCGCGAACAGCGCCCGGCGGATGGCGCTGCCGGCGCTCCCGGAGGCGGACTTCGTCGAGTCGCTCAAAGCGCTGGTCCGGCTCGACCAGGCCTGGGTGCCGGAGGCCCGCGGCAGCGAGAAGAGCCTGTACCTGCGGCCGTTCATGATCGCGCTCGAGCCGAACCTCGCGGTACGACCGTCGCACTTGGTCCGGTACGGCGTGATCGCGTCGCCGGCCGGCCCGTACTTCGCGAGCGGGGTGAAGCCGGTCTCCATCTGGCTGAGCTCGAAGCACACCCGCGCGGCGCTCGGCGGCACGGGCGCGGCCAAGTGCGGCGGCAACTACGCCAGCAGCCTGGCCGCACAGGCCGACGCGCAGGCGCACGGGTGCGACCAGGTCGTGTTCCTCGACGCCTCCGAGCGGACCTGGGTCGAGGAGAGCGGCAGCATGAACGTCTGCCTCGTGTACGCCGACGGGCGCATCGTCACCCCCGAGCTGAACGGCGCCATCCTCGACGGCGTCACCCGCGCCTCGCTGCTCGATCTGGCCCGCGATCTCGGCCACAAGGTCGAGGAGCGGCGGATCTCGATCGACGAGTGGCGCGACGGCGTGGCCGGCGGCGCGATCACCGAGGTCTTCGCCTGCGGCACGGCGGCGGTGGTCACGCCGGTGGGGCGGCTGGTCTGGGACGGCGGCGAGACCGGTACCGGCGAGGTCGGCCCGGTGACCGAGCAGCTGCGCGCGGCGCTGCTCGACCTGCAGTTCGGTCGTACGCGGGACCACCGCGGCTGGCTGACCCGGCTCGCCTAGAGCCCGGACGGCTTTCTCAGTACAAACCGTGGGGGCGCATCCGCAGGCGGTGACCGGTCCGGGTGACAGAGTCGGACTAGCATCGGACCACCAGCGCAGTGTCAGCGGATCGTCACCGCCGGTGGTGACGACCTCCTCCGCCGAACGACCGGGAGATTCGAGCCGTGGCCGATTCACGCAACAACGCCGAGTACGACGACAGCTACGACGTCGAGTATGAGGCGCACTACGCGTCCGGCACGGTGCCGTCGAACCGGGATCAGTGGGCCGCCGAGCACGCCCGGATCGCGGCCGATCAGGCCGATCCGGTGGCCGGGCTGGACGAGGAGTGGGCCGCGCACGCCCGGGCGGTGGCCGAGCGCCCGGCGACCGGCGGGCAGCGGGTGCAACTTGCATACCGGGCCGACGAGCTGATCTCGGCGCTGCCGGTGCACCGCGAGGCGCCGGCCGAGAAGGGCGTCCGCGCGCTGCTGCGGATGCGGCCAGGCGCGGCCGAGCGGTCCGAGCGGATGGCCCGCGACGTCGCCGCCGCTTCGTTCGGGCGGCCAGTCACGGTCGTGGTGGCGAACCCGAAGGGCGGATCCGGCAAGACGCCGGTGACGCTGTTGATCGCGGGCGGGCTCGGCCAGGCCCGCGGCGGGGGAGTGGTGGCCTGGGACAACAACGAGTTGCGTGGCAACATGCACCTGCGCACGCACGACACGAACCCGCGCGCCACGGTGACCGACCTGCTTCGCGCGATGCCGATGCTGACCAAGCCGGACGTCCGACTCGGCGACGTGGCGGCCTACCTGCGGCACCAGGTCGCCGGTCAGTACGACGTACTGACCTCGGCGACGACGACGTACGCGCAGATCGAGGCGGCCGACTTCCAGCAGATCCACCGGCTGCTCAGCCGGTTCTACCGGGTGCTGGTGATCGACACCGGCAACAACGAGGGCTCCAGCAACTGGCGCGAGGCGATGAAGTCCGCTGACGTGCTGGTGGTTCCGATCAAGTGGAAGAGCCTGTCGTGTGCCGCCGCCGTCCAGATGCTGGAGGAGCTGGACCGGCAGGGGCCGGCCGCGCAGGACCTGATCCGGCACGCCGTGGTTGCCGTCAGCAACGGCCCGGGCGACGTGAACAAGGACGTCGAGAAGCGGCTGCGGCCGTACTTCGAGAGCCGGGCGGCGGCCGTCGTCGACATCCCGACCGACGTCCACATCGCCGAGGAGGGTGCGCTCGACCACGCCGCGCTGCAGCCGGCCACCCGCCGGGCGGCGCTTGAGCTGTCCGCCCGGGTCGCCGAGCAGATCGGCATCCGCCTCGCGTCCCAACCGTGAGCCTCGCCGCCACCCCGGAGCCTCGCCCCCAGCCGTGAGCTTCGGGCGGCTCGATACGATCGCTGGGTCGTCGGTACGCAGTCGGTGTGCCGCGGTACCCCGAGGAGAACGACGTGTCGCAGGTCAAGGTCCAACTGGTCGGCATCGAAGGCGAGGCCGAGCGGAGTGTGGCCGAGACGACGACGATCGGTGAGGTCTTCGCCGAGTTGTTCGGGCAGGACCGGTCGGCGATCGCGGCCCGGGTGAACGGCGATCTGCGCGATCTGTCCGCGGTGGTGTCCGACGGAGATCGGATCGAGCCGGTCCGCAACGACTCCGAGGACGGCCGGGCGATCATCCGGCACTCGACAGCGCATGTGCTCGCCCAGGCGGTGCAGGATATGTTCCCGGAGGCCAAGCTGGGCATCGGCCCGCCAGTGGAGAACGGGTTCTACTACGACTTCGACGTGGCCGAGCCGTTCACCCCGGACGACCTGGCCAAGCTCGAGAAGAAGATGCAGCAGATCATCAAGGAGCGACAGCGGTTCAGCCGCCGGGTGGTCACCGACGACGAGGCCCGCGACGAGCTCGCCGCCGAGCCGTACAAGCTGGAGCTGATCGGGCTCAAGTCGCCCGATGCCGCCGAGGGTGCCGGAGCGGAGGTCGGCGGCAGCGAGCTGACGATCTACGACAACCTGCGCCGCGACGACAGCGTCGCCTGGAAGGACCTGTGCCGCGGGCCGCACGTACCGGCTACCGGCTACCTGGGCAACTTCAAGCTTATGCGGGTTGCAGCGGCGTACTGGCGAGGAAGTGAGAACAACCCGCAGCTGCAGCGGATCTACGGCACGGCGTGGGAGTCCAAGGACAAGCTGAAGGAGTACCTGCAGCACCTGGAGGAGGCGGCCAAGCGGGACCACCGCAAGCTTGGCCAGGAGCTGGACCTGTTCAGCTTCCCCGAGGAGATCGGCTCCGGGCTGGCGGTCTTCCACCCTAAGGGCGGCGTCCTCCGCAAGGTGATGGAGGACTACTCACGGCAGCGGCACATCGAGGACGGGTACGAGTTCGTCTACTCGCCGCACATCACCAAGGCCAAGCTGTTCGAGACCTCCGGGCATCTGGACTGGTACGCGGACGGCATGTACCCGCCGATGCATCTGGACGCCGAATACGATGCCGAGGGCAACGTTCGCAAGCCCGGCCAGGACTATTACCTCAAGCCGATGAACTGCCCGATGCACAACCTGGTCTTCGCCGCGCGGGGAAGGTCGTACCGCGAGCTGCCGCTGCGGCTGTTCGAGTTCGGCACTGTGTACCGGTACGAGAAGTCGGGTGTGGTGCACGGGATGACCAGGGCCCGCGGTTTCACCCAGGACGACGCGCACATCTACTGCACCCGTGACCAGATGCGCGACGAGCTGCGCAACCTGCAGACGTTCGTGCTCGGGCTGCTCGCCGACTACGGCCTGGAGGACTTCTACCTCGAGCTGTCGACGAAGAACCCGGACAAGTTCGTGGGCTCCGACGAGGTCTGGGAGGAGGCGACCGAGGTGCTCCGCGAGGTCGCCGAGGAGTCCGGCCTCGAGCTGGTCCCGGATCCCGGCGGCGCCGCCTTCTACGGCCCGAAGATCTCGGTACAGACCCGGGACGCGATCGGCCGGACCTGGCAGATGTCGACGATCCAGCTCGACTTCAACCTGCCCGAGCGGTTCGAACTGGAATACACCGCGCCCGACGGCACGCGCCAGCGGCCGGTCATGATCCACCGCGCGCTGTTCGGGTCGATCGAGCGGTTCGTGGCGATCCTGACCGAGCACTACGCCGGCGCCTTCCCGCCTTGGCTGGCCCCGGTGCAGGTGATCGGCATCCCGGTCACCGACGGTCACGTCGAGTACCTGCAAGAAGTGGCGAACAAGCTGCGCGCCAAGGGCATCCGGGTCGACCTGGACGCCTCCGACGACCGGATGCAGAAGAAGATCCGCAACGCCCAGAAGGCGAAGGTCCCGTACATGCTGATCGCCGGTGACGAGGACGTTGCCGGGGGCAACGTGTCGTTCCGGTACCGCGACGGGAGCCAGAACAACGGCGTACCGATCGACGAGGCCGTCGCGGAGATCGTCGATGCGGTTGAGAAGCGCGTGCAGGTATGAACTCAGGGACCTCTGGCTCGCCGTACCGGCCCGAGGAGGTCGTGGGGCAGGACGGCGTAGGTACGCCGGACGGGCTGTTGCGGCTGTGGACGCCGCACCGGATGGCGTACATCCTCGGCGAGAACAAGCCGGCGGGGACGGCCGCCGGCTCCGGCTGCCCGTTCTGCCGGATCCCGACCCTGTCGGACGAGGACGGCCTGATCGTGCGGCGCGGTGACACGGCGTTCGCGGTGCTGAACCTGTACCCGTACAACCCGGGGCACCTGATGGTGGTGCCGTACCGGCACCTGGCCGACTACACAGACCTGACCGACGACGAGACCGCCGAGGTCGCGCTGCTGATCAAGCAGGCGATGCGAACGGTCCGGCAGGTGTCCGGCGCGGACGGCTTCAACATCGGGCTCAACCAGGGCGCCGTCGCCGGTGCCGGGATCGCGGCACACCTGCACCAGCACGTCGTACCTCGCTGGGACGGCGACACCAACTTCATGCCGGTGATCGGCCGGACCAGGGTCCTGCCGCAACTGCTGGCCGACACCCGCGACCTGCTCGCCAAGGCCTGGCCGACCGACTGATCCATCCTCGAGTCTTCCCTTCCCGCGATTATGAGCGTATGTTCATGAACACGTGCTCATAAACGGGAGGGTTCGATGGCGGATGTGTCGATCCGCGGGATGACCAAGCATTTCGGTCCCATACAGGCCGTACAGGACCTGACTTTCGAGGTGCCGGCCGGCAGGATCACCGGCTTTCTCGGCCCCAACGGCGCCGGCAAGACCACCACGCTGCGGATGACGCTGGGTCTCGTACGTCCTACCGCCGGTGTAGCGCTGATCGACGGCACCCCGTACGCCGACCTGCCGAACCCGCGCCGGGTGGTGGGTGCCGTACTCGAGGCGACCGGGTTCCACCCTGGCCGACGCGGCCGTGACCACCTGCGCGTGCTCGCCCAGCAGGCCGGCGTGGCCGACACCCGGGTGGACGAGGTCCTCGAACTGGTCGAGCTGACCGCGGCGGCGGACCGGCGAGTGGGCGGCTACTCGCTCGGCATGCGGCAGCGTCTCGGGCTGGCCTCGGCCCTGCTCGGGGATCCGACGGTGCTGATCCTCGACGAGCCCGCCAACGGCCTCGACCCGGCCGGCATCGCCTGGCTGCGCAAGCTGCTGCGCGAGCTGGCCGCCCACGGCCGGGCGATCCTCGTCTCCAGCCATGTGCTCAGCGAGGTGTCGCAGACCGTCGACCAGGTGGTCATCCTGCACGAGGGCCGACTGCGCTATGCCGGCGATCTCGACGGTCTCGGCGGCGACTCGCTGGAGAAGGCCTTCCTTGGCCTGACCGGGAGCGAGCGATGAAGGGCATCCGCAACGAGTTTCTCAAGCTCCGTACGATCCGCGGCCCCTGGCTGCTGCTCGCGGCCGGTCAGCTGGTCGTCATCGCGGGTGTCAGCGGCCTGTTCGTCAGCGGTGCCGACCTCGCCGATCCCAAGACGCCGCTGCGCGCGGTCGCCCATGCCGGACTGGTGTCGATCTTCTCGCTCGTACTCGGCATCGTCGGGATGGCCGGTGAGTACCGGCACAAGACCATTACCGACACTTTCCTGGGTAGGCCACGCCGCGGCCGGGTGGTGACCGACAAGCTGGTCGTCTACGCGGGTGCCGGCGCGGTCATCGGCCTGGTGAGCGCCTTGGTGGCGACGGCGGTCACCGCCGTGTGGCTGTCGGCCAAGGGCAGCTCGCTCGACCTGTCCGACCCGGCCGTGTGGCGAACGCTCATCGGCTGCGTGGTGTGGAACGCCTGTTTCGGCGCGATCGGCGTCGGGCTCGGGGCGCTGATCCGCAACGTGGTCGGGGCCGTCGCGGTCGCGCTGGCCTGGATCGCCCTGGTCGAGGGCATCGTCAGCCAGCTGCTCGGCGACGTGGGCAAGTGGCTGCCGCTCGCCAGCGGTGCGTCGCTGGAGGACATCCCGGCCGCGAACGTCGAACAGCTGCGGCCGTGGGCCGGCGGGCTCGTACTGGTGGCGTACGCGATCGTGTTCGCCGTGGTGGCGGTCTCGACTACCGTTAGGCGCGATGTCTCCTAGACGAGCCCGGGCGGTGCGGGGCCGGGCGGGCGAAGATCCCGGCACCGCGCTGCGCGAGCACCTCATCGACGCTGTCGACGAGCTGCTCGCCGCAAAGCAGGTCGCCAATATCACCACCCGCGACATCGCCCGTACGGCCGGGTTGTCCGACGGCGTGCTGTACAACTACTTCGCCGACAAGCACGATCTCGTCGTAGCCGCCCTTGTGCGGCGGTACGCCATGCTGATCACGAGGTTCGACAGCGGCCTGCCGGCACCGGGCACCGGAATCGTCGAGGACAACCTCAAGGCGTACGCCTTGGCGTCGCTGGACCTCGTGGCCGGGACGCTGCCGGCCGTGTCCAGCCTGATCTCCGAGACGGCCCTGCTGCACCGCTTCATCGCCGCGATCCACACCGAGCCGTTCGGGCCGCACCGCATGCGCCAGCCGATCGCCGACTACCTCGCCGCCGAGCAGCGGCTCGGGCGGCTGGGGGACTTCGACGTCGACGCGGCGGTCGACCTGATCATCGGACCGGCGATCATGCTCGGCGCTACCGAGCTGATGTCCGGCACCCCGCGTGCGGAGCTCGCCGAGGAGTTCGAACGGATCGTCCACACCATGCTCACCGGACTGGACCCACGCTGATGCTCGAGTTCGCCGACGAATTCACCGGACCAGGGCTGGACACGTCCAAGTGGATCCCGTACTACCTGCCGCACTGGAGCTCCCGGTCGCAGGCGGCCGCCCGGTACTCATTCGGCTCAAGCGGACTGGTGCTGCGGATCGACGCCGACCAGGAACCGTGGTGTCCCGAGTTCGACGGCGGGAACAAGACGTCGACGCTGCAGACCGCCGCGTACGCCGGGCAGAGCCGGTTCCGCGACGACCTGGTGGTCCGCGAGGAGCAGCCGGCGCAGCGGCTCTATCTGATGCACCACGGGTATGTTGAAATCCGGCTGAAGGCGCTCGCCGACCCCGACGCGATGGTCGCGCTGTGGATGATCGGGTACGAAGACGTGCCGGAGCATTCCGGCGAGATCTGCGTGTGCGAGATCTTCGGCCGCGAGACCGAACCGGGACTGGTCCGGGTCGGGATGGGCGTGCACCCGTTCGGCGATCCCGCCATCGTCGACGACTTCACGAAGGTGCCGGTGGAGATAGACATCGACGCGTTCCACACGTACGGCGCAAGGTGGACGCCATCGTCGGTCGAGTTCTTCGTCGATGGTGAGCGGGTCAAGACCGTCGGCCAGTCGCCGGGCTATCCGCTCCAGCTGATGCTGGGCATCTTCGAGTTCCCGCGGACCGACGGCTCGGCACCGGGGTCGTACCCGAAGGAGTTCGAGGTCGACTACGTGCGGGTCAACACCTGACCAGTCCAAACCGACGAACGCAGGGCGAAGTGGTCCGTGACGTGTTGCGTGCCCGCGGACAGCCAACTGCACTCGATACCGTGCTGCAGCACGTCAGCCCCCACCAGTAGGCGCCACCGAGCACACAACACGCCAGCGCCCCTCCTCCCTTTGCCGTTCATCGGGCGCAACTGGTCAAGTCCGCACATGACCACTTGCGTCCGATGACCGCCAACGGGACGCAACTCGGGCTCGATGGGTGACCAGTTGCGTCCGATGAACGGGTGGTGTGTTCATGGGCGGCGGCTTGACGGGTCGATGCCGCGCAGCATCATGCCCTGGCCGAGTGAGCCGCTGTGCCTGTCGTCGATGGCCCGGTCCAGCGGGTCGCGGTACTGGACCAGCATCGTCGTACGGGGCTCGTCCGACGCGTTCACCCCGGAGCCGTGCACGGTGAAGTAGGTGAAGAACAGGACGTCGCCCGCCTCTGCCTCGCATGGGACGGCCGTCTCCAAGGGCCACTCCGAGAACGGCAGGTGCCAGCCGCCCTCCGGCCGATGCTTGAGCAGACCGTTGCGGTGGCTGCCCGGCACCACCCGTACGCAGCCCTTCTCCAACGGGGCGTCGTCGAAGTGGAAGATCGCGGCACCGACGGAGTGCAGCGTATGCGGGAAGAACGGCGCGTCCTGGTGCATCGGGAACGGCGAGCCGTTCTCGGGTGGCTTGACGAACATCTTGGTGTGGTGGAGTTGCACGTTCTCCGTACCCATCACCGCGGCGGCCACGTCGGTGAACCGCGGATCGATGATCAGCCGGGAGAACGCCGCCGAGTAGAACTGGACGTCGTGACAGGCCTGTAGCGCGGTCCGGCCGCCCATCTGCATCTCGGTCAGCTCCCGGGCGGCGTCCCAGGTGTGGTCGATCGGCTGCCCGCTCAGCCGCGCGACCAGCGCGTGGCACTCGTCGCCGTAGGCACGCGCCTCGTCCTTGAAGAGCAGTCCCTTGACCAGGACGTACCCGTCCTCGCGGTAAGACTCGGCGATCATGCAGTCCTTTCTACTTCAGCCAGGTCAAGTCCAGCTCCGCGGCGGAGTGGGCGACCAGTGAACGAAGCAGTACGCTCTCCGGACCGGGTACGCCCTCGCCCGGCTTCGGCGTCGCACCGGGCTCGGCGGCAGCCGCGGCGTCGAGCGCCATCGCGTACATGGACTGTGCCGCGGCCAGGTGCGGTCTCGCCCCGACGGTGGCGCGCTGGTACATCGATAGCTTCATCAGCTCGAGTCCCTCGGCGACCTCGCCGTCGTCGAACAGCGCGACACCGCCGAGGTGCCGGCTCCCGTACGACGCCAGCAGGAGCTCACCGCGTGCAACGGCTCGCTGATAGACCTCGGCGTACAGCGGCCGCGCCGTGGCGAGGTCGTCGCGCATGTTCTCGGAGCTGACCGCATACCAGAACGTCGCCCAGTCCCGCAGTCCCTCGTCTTCGGCGTCCTCGGACACGCGGTGGAACTCCTCGACCGGGTCAGCGACAAGGCCGGGCGGTTCGCCGGGGTCGGCGTCGACGTTCGCGCCGGCCATCACGTTCTTGCGGAACAGGTGCGCCCAGTACTCGATCTGCGCGATGAGCAGCATCGCCAGCGGGCGGTTCGTACCGCGGATGGTGTCGATCGCCTCGACCGCATCGGTCCGGTCGTCCAGCCGCCACTGGTGCCGGTCGTACAACATGTCCGCACGCAGGTCCGCGGCGTCGTCGACATCCCCGAGAAGGTCGAGGGCGAGATCCCAGCGGCCGGCCCGCTGCAGGCGTCGTGCGGAAGCGAGGACGGGTCGGTCGCGGTAGGCTTCATCCGGTCTCATGGCGCCTACAGTGCAGGGCCGGGAGGTAGGTGGTCAAGTGCATAACGGCGACTACATCCGCGCGGACGAGGCGGCGTACCGGGAGGCGATGGGGAACATCGCCCGGCTGGCCGTCACCGTCGCCAACACCGGCCGGGTCAGCGACCTGACCGGTGTGAACGCCGAACTGTTCGACGAGCACGGCGTCACGTGGCCGCCGGACGCCGATCTGGAGCGGTTCCTGCCGGTGCTGCGTGCGGCGATCGGTGCCGTCGCGGATGAGGGCGACCTGGACGCGGTCAACACGCTGCTCGACCGGTACCCGCCGCGGCTGCGGATCAGCGCGCACGACGGGTACGCCCACCTCCATCACGCGCAGAACGGGGAGCCCGGGCTGGACTGGCTCGGCCGGTCCTGCGCGGCCGCGCTGGCGCACGTCGCGTGCGGCATTCCCGACGTCACGATCGGCCGGTGCCGGGCCGACGGATGCGCCAACTTCTTCGTCGATCAGTCACGCAACCGTTCGCGGCGGTTCTGCAGCAACACCTGTGCCAGCCGGACCACGGTGGCGGCGTACCGGGAGCGCCGGCGTACCGGCAGAACTATCAGCGGAGGAACAGGGGCATGATCGGCTCGACGATGTCGAGCAACCGATCCATCGAAACCGGCACCGGCGGCTCGGCGAGCGCCGAGACCCGCACCACGCGGCGGCCGCTCTGGAACACGAGTTCGCCGGCGTCGGGGAGGTAGTAGCCGCGGTCGCCGATCGGCGCCGGCACTGGCGTCGGCACGTACCTCGCCTCCGGCAGGGCGCTGTCGAGCGACTCGACGATCGAGACCGTCCGGTCATCGGTGCCCCAGATGCAGGTCATCCCGGTGCGGACCCGGTAGTCGCGGCGCAGTTCCGCCCTCGGTACGCCGAGGAACTGCTCGGCGACCGCGCCGGCCGGCTGGCAGGCCGGGTCGGTCATCCGCGGCGACGGCACCGAGTTCAGCACCTCCGGCGACACCGCCGACGCGATCAGCGCCGCGTCCTGCCGGGACAGTTCCGGCTCGGAGGTGAGCCGTACGGCGTAGTCGCCGACGCGGTACGCCGCACCGAGCCGGGCGTACCGGGCGTCGGCGCCGATCTCGCTCGCGTCGACCGGCTGCGGCCCGATCGTGCGGTACAGCCGCTCCAGCAGCGGCGCCCCGACCGGCAGCGCCGACACCCCGACCAGTACGGTCCGGGCCGGTACGCCGCGGCCGGTGAGCTGCAGTGCGCACATGTCCATACTCGGTACGCCGGCGTCGTTCCACGAGTACGGCCGGGCGCTGACGGTGACACCGAGGCTGTGACCGAGCGCCGCCCGGTCGACCGCCGTACAGGTGTTGCCCGGCGGGATCCCCGCGGTGCCGTTCAGCCCGGGCGCCTGGAACGGTGCGACGGCGGTTGCCGCCGACGGGCCGCTCGACGGGATGGGCGTGGGCGCACGCCTGGACGCGTCCCGTGCGGTCGTGCAGGACGCCGCCAGCGTGACGACGAGGGCAACAAGGAGGGCAAGCCTCGCCGTGTCCCGCCGTAGGTCTCCCACCTTTGCAATGCTGTGCCAGAAAGCGTCCGACGGGAAGGCGCGTGACCCGATCGGGACCCGCTACGATCGCGACGCCATGCTTAACAGATTCCGGCAGTTCTGGACCAAGGTGATCGCGCCGATCGCCCACCTGCTGCTCAAGCTCGGCGTGAGCCCGGACGTCGTCACCCTGGTGGGCACGCTCGGCGTCGCCGCAGGGGCTCTGATCTTCTTCCCGCGCGGCCAGATCTGGCTCGGCGTCGTCGTGGTCACGTGCTTCGTGTTCTCCGACATGATCGACGGCTACATGGCCCGCGAGTCGGGGAAGTCGTCGAAGTGGGGCTCGTACCTGGACTCCACCCTCGACCGGCTCGGCGATGCGGCCGTGTTCGGCGGCTTCGTGCTGTACTACGCCGGCAAGGGCGACTCGGTGCTGATGGCCGGGGTGGCGCTGTGGGCGCTGGTGATGGGCGCCACCACCTCGTACGCGCGAGCGAAGGCGGAGAGCCTCGGGCTGACCGCCGGCGGCGGCATCGCGGAACGGGCCGACCGGCTGGTCTCGGTGCTGGTGATCGCGTTCTTCTCCGACGTGCTGAACCTGCCGTGGCTGCTCGAGGGCATCCTGTGGGTGCTCGCCGTCGCCAGCACGATCACGGTCATCCAGCGCTCTGTCTCGGTGCGCCGTCAGGTCGCCGCACTTCCGCCGACCACATCGCCGCCCGCGGCGGGCTGATCGTGTCGGGTCGCCTCTCCGCGCTGGGGTTCGCGGCGGGCTGGGGCCTGGTCCGCAAACTGCCCGAGCCCGTGGTGACGAAGGGCTTCAATCTCGCCGCGGACCTCGTCGTACGCCGCAACGGCCGCGGCGCCCAGCGGCTCCGCTCGAACCTGGCGGTGGTGTGTCCGGACCTGTCCGGCCCCGAGCTGGACGCGCTGGTGCGCCAGGGGATGCGCTCGTACCTGCGGTACTGGCGGGAGGCGTTCCGGATGCCGGACTGGGACCCCGAGCGCATCGTCGGCAGCGTCCGGCTCGTCAACGAGAAGATCCTGCGGGACTGCTACGCCGAGGGCCGCGGTGTCGTGTCGGCGCTGGCCCATCTGGGCAACTACGATCACGCGGGAGCCTGGGCCGGTCTGACCGGTATGCCGGTGACTGCGGTCGCGGAACGGCTGGAGCCCGAGTCGGTGTTCGACCGTTTCGTTGCCTACCGCAACAAACTCGGAATGACGATAGTGCCGCTGACCGGTGCCGAGGATGCGTTCGGCACGCTGGCGGACCGGCTGCGCGCGGGTCACTACGTCTGCCTGCTGGCCGACCGGGACCTGTCCGAACGCGGTGTCCCGGTCACCTTCTTCGGCCGCAAGTCTCGGATGCCGGCCGGCCCGGCTCTGCTCAGCCTGCGCACCAAAGCGCCGCTCGTCCCGGTGACCGTGCACTACGACGGTCCCGTCCTGGTGCTCACCATCCACCCCGTCGTGCCGACCGAGGGCGGAGCAGCAGCGATGACCCAGCGGGTCGCGGACGTCTTCGCCGAAGCCATCGCCGCGCATCCGCAGGACTGGCACATGCTCCAGCGCATCTTCCTCGACTGACGGTGCCGTATCCGAATGCGTGCGCCACGATGGGGGCGTGCGGATCGGGGTTGTGTGTCCCTACTCACTGAGCACGCCGGGCGGTGTGCAGAACCATGTGCGCGACCTTGCCGAGGAGTTGCTCGGCCGTGGGCACGCTGTGTCCGTGCTTGCGCCGGTCGAGGATGGTGAGGCGCCGCCGTACGTCGTATCGGCCGGGCGTGCTGTCGGCGTGCCGTACAACGGATCGGTGGCGCGGGTGACCTTCGGCCCGCGGACGGCGGCACGGGTACGGACCTGGCTGCACGACGGCAAGTTCGACGTGGTCCACGTCCACGAACCGACGACGCCGAGCGCGTCGCTGCTGACGTTGTGGGCGGGCGACGGGCCGTTCGTCGCCACGTTCCACACCTGGCAGGTGCGGTCCCGCGCGATGAGTGCCGCGGCCGGTCTGCTCCGCCCGGCGCTCGAGAAGATCGACGCGCGGATCGCCGTGTCGGAGAACGCCCGCTCGATGATGGTCCAGCACCTCGGTGGCGAGGCCGTCGTGATCCCGAACGGCCTGTACGTCGACCGGCTGGCAGCGGGCCGGGTACGGCCGGAGTGGCAGGGTGCGATCAGCTTCCTCGGCAGGATCGACGAGCCGCGCAAGGGACTGGGTGTGCTGCTGGCCGCCGTACCGCGGCTGCTGTCCGAACGACCGGACCTGCGGATCCTCGTCGCGGGGGCCGGCGATGCCTCCGACTTCCGAACGGCGGCTCGCGTCGATTTCCTCGGCGAGATCGACGACGAGGCCAAGGCGGATCTGCTCGCGAGTTCGGCCCTGTACGTCGCGCCGCACACCGGCGGGGAGAGCTTCGGCATCGTCCTGATCGAGGCGATGGCGGCTGGGACGCCGGTGCTGGCCAGCGACCTGCCGGCCTTCGAGCAGCTCCTCGACGGCGGCCGCCTCGGCGTGACCTTTCCCGCCGAGGACAGCAACGCCCTCGCGACCGCGGCATTGGCGCTGCTGGGCGACCCCGACCGGCGCGCTGCGATGACCGCAATCGGCCGCGCGGCGGTGAAGCGGTACGACTGGTCCCGCATCACCGACGAGATCCTCGCCGTCTACACCCTCGTCACATAGCGCTTGGCACCCGTACCAACCGTTTTCAGGCTCGAGACTGGTTGGTACGGATGCCAAGTGGCGTGTCGGTCAGCTGTCGCTGGAGACGACCTTCTGGGCGATCTGGTCCGGCATCGGTTCGTACCGCGCGAACTGGCGCGTGAACGAGGCCGAGCCGTGCGACAGTGAGCGCAGGTCGATGGCGTACCGGGTGATCTCGATCTGCGGTACGTCCGCCTTGACCATGGTGCGGTTCTCGCCGACCTTGTCGGTGCCGAGCAGCCGGCCACGGCGGCCGGACAGGTCGCTCATCACCGCGCCGACCAGGTCGTCCGGCACCAGCACCGAGACCAGATCAACCGGTTCGAGCATGTTGATCTTGGTCGCGGCAGCTGCCTCGCGGAGCCCGAGCGCACCGGCCGTCTGGAACGCCATGTCCGAGGAGTCGACGCTGTGCGCCTTGCCGTCGAACAGGGTGACCCGGATGTCGACCACCGGATAGCCGGCCCGGACACCCTTCTCCATCTGTGCGCGGACGCCCTTCTCCACGCTCGGGATGAACTGCCGCGGCACCGCGCCGCCGACCACCTTGTCGACGAACTCGAAGCCGGCGCCCTCGGGCAGCGGCTCGACCTCGATGTCGCAGACGGCGTACTGGCCGTGGCCGCCGGACTGCTTGACGTGGCGGCCGTGGCCCTTCGCCGAACCGCCGAACGTCTCACGCAGCGGCACCCGCAGCTCGATCTGGTCGACCGAGACGCCGTACCGGTTCTGCAGGCCGTCGAGGACGACGTCGCTGTGCGCCTCGCCCATGCACCACAGCACGATCTGGTGGGTCTCGGCGTTGTGCTCGATCCGCAGCGTCGGGTCCTCGGCGGCCAGCCGCTGCAGTGCGTGCGACAGCTTGTCCTCGTCTGCCTTCGCATGCGCCTGGACCGCGATCGGGAGCAGCGGTTCGGGCATCGTCCACGGCCTGAGCACCAGCGGGGTGGCCTTGTCCGAGAGGGTGTCGCCGGTCTCCGCCTTCGACAGCCGGCCGACGGCGCACAGGTCGCCCGCGATCACCGCGGCCGACGGGCGCTGCTGCTTCCCGAGCGGGATCGACAGCGCGCCGATGCGCTCATCCTCGTCATGGTCGGTGTGCCCGCTCTCCTCGCCGAAGAACGACGAGAAGTGCCCGGACACGTGCACGGTCTGGTCCGGCTGGATCGTGCCGGAGAACACCCGCACCAGGCTGAGCCGGCCGACGTACGGGTCCGAGGTGGTCTTGACGACCTCGGCCACGAGCGGGCCCTTGGGGTCACAGCTGATCTTGTCGCCGGGTACGCCGGCCGGGCTGAACACCTCCGGCGGGATGTGCTCCACCGGCGACGGGAACGCGCCGGTCGCGATCTCGAGCAGCTCGGCGGTGCCGACGCCGGTCGAGGCGCATACCGGAACGACCGGGAAGAACGACGCGTGCGCGACCGCGCGCTCGAGGTCCTCGATCAGCCCGGCCTGCTCGATCTCCTCGCCGCCGAGGTAGCGGTCCATCAGCGACTCGTCCTCGGACTCCTCGATGATCCCCTCGATCAGTGTGCCTCGCTGCTCCTCGAGCTGATCGGTGTACTCGGCGTCGGGGTCGGACTCGGTCCGCTTGCCGCCGCTGTAGTTGAACTGGCGCTGGGACAGCAGCCCGACCAGGCCGCCGATCCGTTCGCCGGCCTGGACCGGCAGGTACAGCGGCAGCACCTTGTCGCCGAACGCGGACTGCGCCGCGGCCAGCACGGTGTCGTAGTTGGCGCGCGCGTGGTCGAGCTTGGTGACCACCACCGCGCGCGGCATGCCGACCTCGTCGCATTCCTGCCACAGCGCCCGGGTGGGTTCGTCGACGCCCTCGTTGGCGGCGATCACGAACAGGGCGCAGTCGGCGGCGCGAAGGCCGGCCCGGAGCTCGCCGACGAAATCGGCGTACCCGGGGGTGTCGATGAGGTTGACCTTGATCCCGTCGTGCAGCAGCGGTGCCAGCGCGAGCCCGATCGATCGCTGCTGGCGCAGCTCGGCCTCGTCGAAGTCGGACACCGTGGTCCCGTCGGTGACGGAACCGGGTCTGGTGAGGACTCCCGCGGCGACCAGCAGCGCCTCGACCAGGGTTGTCTTTCCAGAGCCGGCCGGCCCGACCAGTACCACATTCCGGATCGCCTCGGGCCGGTCGGCTGCTGGTGCAGCGCCCGCGGCCCCGGTGGAAGTTGCCGTCTTATCAGCCATGACGATTCCCTTCTCGTGGGCCCACCCTTCCCCCTGCCGGGTGGTGAGCACAAGGGCTGCCAACCGCCCGGGCGTCGGCTCCCGGCAAACTGGCGTCATCCTGCTGGACACTTTCCGAGGGCGGTCGGTCCGTGGACGGATGGCTGTACGCCGTCGTCGTAGTCGTGGTCGCTGTAATCATCGCCTCGTACGCAGCGTGGACGGCGGGCCGGATCGACCGGCTGCACAATCGGGTGGCTGTGGCCCGCTCGGTCCTGGATGCCGAACTGGCGGCGCGGGCGGCGCTGGTCCAGGAACTCGCCGGCAGCGGCACGCTCGACCCCGCCTCGTCGCTACTGCTGGTCGACGCGGCGCACCGGGCGCGGACCGCGCCGGCCGAGGAGCGCGAGCAGGCCGAGTCGGCCTTGACCCGGGCACTCGAAGCCACCGCGACCGAGACCGAATCGGCGACGGCGACCGGTACCGAACTGGAGGTGTGGCGCGACGACCTGGCGACCTCGGCGCGACGGGTCCAGATGGCCCGGCGGTTCCACAACGACGTGGTCGTCTCGACCCGTACGCTGCGCCGCCGCCGGCTGGTCCGCTACCTGCGCCTGGCGGGCCATGCCCCGATGCCCGAGACCGTGGAACTCGACGATGGCAGCTAGCTATGAGGCCAGTTGTGTCAAAGTGGACTTATGTTGCGAGCGGTGGATCTGGACCCCGGGGACGGCACGAAGACCGAGCAGGTCGAGGGACTGGTGCTGCGCAGCATCGACCGCGGTGAGCTGTCGATCGGGTCGCGGCTGCCGTCGGAACGGGTGCTGGCCGAGCGGCTCGGGGTCAGCCGGGTCACGGTCGTACGAGCGCTCGACCACCTCCGCGCGGCCGGCGTACTGAGCACGAAGCGCGGATCCGGGACGCAGGTGCTGCCGATCGACCGGCTGCTCGACCCGATCGCCCCGGCGTCGACCGGTGCCGGCGCGACGGGTGACCTACTCGACCTGCGGTTCGCGACCACCGCCGCACCGCACGATGTGGCGCAGGCGTGCGAGCAGGTCGTCGGTACGACGCTGGCCGACGCGATGGGTGGGGACGGACCACCGCCGGGCGGGTCGGCGGAGCTGCGTGCCGCGATCGCGGAGTACCTCACCACCAAGGGCGTCGGCACCACGCCGGACCAGTTGACTTTGACGGTGGGTGCCGCGGCCGGGCTGAACGCCGTACTCGCCGGCCTGGACCTGGGGCCGGGCGCGGCGATCAGCGAGACCCCGACGTATCCGGCGGCGGTGGACATCCTGCGCCGGCACCGGTTCGACGTCACCGGCTGGCCGGCCGGCGCATCCGGCTGGGATCCGGGCGAACTGGCCCGGCTCTGTCGTCAAAACAGGCCGAAGGTGGTGTACCTGCAGGCCGACAACCACAACCCGACCGGGCTGAGCCTGCCTGCCGAGCGGCGTACCGATGTGGTCGAGATCGTACGCAAGGCCGGAGCGGTGCTGATCAGCGACGAGACGCTGCGGCCGTTGTGGCTCGGCGGTGCCGACCAGCCCGGTCCGCTCAGCGGGTACCCGCGCACGGTCGGGATCGGCTCGCTGAGCAAGACGGTGTGGGGCGGGCTGCGGGTCGGCTGGGTCCGGACCGGCCGGCAGCAGCGCCGCCGGATCAACGCCAGCGCTCAGCTCAGCATCACCTCGCCGAGCGCGCTGGACGAGTTGCTCGCCCGGTCGATCCTCGGCCGGCTGGATCGGATCACCGCGCGGCGGCGTACCCGGCTCAAGGCGAACCTGACCGCCTTGCAGGCCGGGCTGGCGACGCTGCCCGGGGTGAGCTGGGCTCCGCCGACCGGCGGTATGACGCTGTGGCTGGAACTCACCGAGCAGCGTCCTCGAAGGGTTCTGGCCGCCGCGCGAGAGGCCGGACTGCTCGTTGCCGCCGGCGACCTGTTCACCCCGGACGGTGCCGATCGGCGGCATCTGCGGATCCCGTTCACGGCCCCGCCGGACGCGATGACCCTGGTCGCAGCGCGCCTGGGCGAGGCGCTGGCCACATCAGTCCACTGACTCTGGACTGGACTGATGGTTCGGCGTGCTGGCCTCCTACGCTGGACAGCAGATCCAACGACTTCATGGAGGACCACGTGACCGAGCTCGAGAACGTCACCCCGCAGACCGGGACCGCGAAGGTCAAGCGCGGGATGGCCGAGATGCTCAAGGGCGGCGTGATCATGGACGTCGTCACGCCCGAGCAGGCCAAGATCGCCGAGGACGCCGGCGCGGTCGCCGTGATGGCGCTGGAGCGGGTACCGGCCGACATCCGCGCGCAGGGCGGCGTGTCCCGGATGAGCGACCCGGACATGATCGACGGCATCATCAACGCCGTCTCGATCCCGGTGATGGCCAAGGCCAGGATCGGCCACTTCGTCGAGGCACAGGTGCTGCAGGCGCTCGGCGTCGACTACATCGACGAGTCCGAGGTCCTCACCCCGGCCGACTACGCCAACCACATCGACAAGTGGGCGTTCACCGTCCCGTTCGTGTGCGGCGCGACCAACCTCGGCGAGGCGCTGCGGCGGATCACCGAGGGTGCGGCGATGATCCGCTCCAAGGGCGAGGCCGGCACCGGCGACGTCTCGAACGCGACCACGCACATGCGCCAGATCCGTCAGGAGATCCGCCGGCTGCAGAACCTGCCCGAGGACGAGCTGTATGTGGCGGCCAAGGAGCTGCAGGCGCCGTACGAGCTGGTCAAGGAGGTCGCCGCGGCCGGCAAGCTCCCGGTCGTGCTGTTCACCGCGGGCGGCATCGCCACCCCGGCGGACGCGGCGATGATGATGCAGCTCGGCGCCGAGGGCGTGTTCGTCGGCTCCGGCATCTTCAAGTCCGGCAACCCCGCGCAGCGCGCCGAGGCGATCGTCAAGGCGACCACGTTCTACGACGACCCGGACGTGATCGCGAAGGTGTCGCGCGGTCTCGGCGAGGCGATGGTCGGCATCAACGTCGACGAGATCCCGCAGCCGCACCGGCTCGCGGAGCGCGGCTGGTGAACTCGACCTTGGATGCCCGGACGGCCCGGGAACTGCGCGGCCTCGCGCGGGTCCTGGTGCGGTCCGGGTACGCCGACGGCGCGCAGGTCCGTACCGCGGTGGCCGAGGCCGTACGCGAGGACGCACCGAAGGCGGACCCGGTGACGTTGACCGAGGAACTGGTCGCGCAGGAGATCGCCGAGCTTCGGCTGGACGCGGCCGGCTGGCCGGAACGTACCGACACCGACCGGCTCGACGACGTCCTGGCCGAGCTCGAACGCCGCGACCTGCTGGTGCTGCGGTACTGCTCGGACCACCACGACGCCCGCCGTGCGCTGGGAGGTGCGGACGCGCGGGGGATCGCGTTCTTCACCGACACCGACGTGTGGCACGCGGTCGACTTCGGGATGCTCGAGCTCAAGGTGTGGCACGCCGACACCGCCAACGCCGCGCCCGGTGACGCGCTGCTCGACGAGGTGCTCGGGGTGCTCGCCGAGCATGACCTGCCGGCGACGTACGACGAGGGCCGCATCGAGATCACGCTCGACTGGCGAAAGCGCGGGGAGTGGGTATGAGCAGGCTGCTGATCGGCGTGTTCGCCCTGCAAGGCAACGTCCGCGAGCACGTCGCGATGCTGCACGACGTCGGCGTCGAGGCGATTCCGGTGCGCCGGCCGGCCGAGCTTGCCCGCGTCGACGGGCTGGTGCTGCCCGGCGGTGAGTCGACGACGATGTACAAGCTGGCCCGGTCGTTCGAGCTGTTCGAGCCGCTGCAGAAGGCGATCGCGGACGGGCTGCCGGTGTTCGGCACCTGCGCCGGGATGATCATGCTGGCCGACGAGATCACCGGCGGGATCGAGGGTCAGGAGACGCTCGGTGGTCTCGACGTCACCGTCCGGCGGAACGCGTTCGGGCGCCAGGTGGACTCGTTCGAGGCGGACCTGAAGTTCGCCGCGTTCGATAGGCCGTACCACGCGGTGTTCATCCGGGCGCCCTGGGTCGAGCGGGTCGGCCTAGGGGTCGAGGTGCTCGCGACGATCGACTCCGAGCACGCCGTGGCCGTACGCCGGGACAAGCAGCTGGCCACGTCCTTCCACCCCGAGCTCACCGGCGACTCCCGCCTCCACGGCCTCTTCACCGATCTCGTCCGCTCCTGACGTTTGGCGATCATCGGACCCGAATGGTCAGGCCGCGAAGACGGTCGGGTGCGGGTCGCGGACCCCGGCCTGACCATTCGGGTCCGATGATCGCCTCGGGAGGGTGCGGATCCTGCCTGACCATTCAGGTCCGATGGGGCGTCGGGTCACTTCGCGTCGGCGTAGGACTTGACGGTGGCGGTGCCGAAGGGGAAGCGGACCGGGGTTTCGCCGAAGGTGATGTGGCCCGCAAGGTCTCCGGCCGCCTGGATGGCGTGCGCGACCTGCTCGGCCTCGGCTGCCGGGCAGTGGACGATCACCTCGTCGTGCTGGAAGAACACTAGCTCCGCCTCGAGCCCGGCGATCCGTTGCCGCAGCGACGCGAGCATCAGCAGGGCCCAGTCCGATGCGCTGCCCTGTACGACGAAGTTCCGCGTGAACCTGCCTCGCGCTCTCGCGTCTGAGGACGAGTAACCCGGCGCATACCGGCCGGTGCCTTCAACCGGGTCGGCCGCCTTGGCCGCGGGCGGGCAGGTGCGGCCCAGCCAGGTTCGTACCAGCCGGCCCTCCTCACCGGCTCGAGCCGCGTCGTCGACGTACGCCACCGCATTCGGGAACCTGCGCCGCAGCGTGGCCAGGTTGTCGAGGCCATCGCCGGAGGTCTGCCCGTAGATCGCGCCGAGCACCGCGAGCTTCGCCTGCGCGCGATCGCCGGAGAAGGCGCGGTCCGAGACCGCCTTGTACAGATCGGCGTCCTGGCCGGCGACCTCCATCAGCCCGGGGTCGCGCGAGATCGCGGCGAGGATCCGCGGCTCGAGCTGGCTGGCGTCGGCGACCACGAGCCGCCAGCTCGGGTCGGCGATCACCGCGCGGCGGATCACCTTCGGGATCTGCAGCGCGCCGCCGCCGTGGGTGACCCAGCGACCGGTCGCCGTGCCGCCCGGCAGGTAGCCGGGCCGGAAGCGTCCGCCCGACACCCACTCGCGCAGCCAGGCCCAGCCGTTGGCGGTGTAGATCCGGTACAGCGACCTGTACTCCAGTAGTGGCCTGACCGCCGGGTGGTCGATGCTCTCCAGCTCCCAGCGGCGGCTCGATCCGACCTTGATCCCGGCCTGGGCGAACGCCTTGATCACGTCGGCCGGCGTCTCCGGACGGACCCGACGGCCGAACGCCGCCGACACCTCGTCGGCGAGCTCGACCAGCCGTCGCGGCTCGCCAGCTGTGCGCTCGCCGAGCAACTCGACCAGCAGGGCTTCGTGGACGTCTGCTCGCCATGGCAATCCGGCGAGGTCCATCTCGGCCGCGATCAACATGCCCGCCGACTCCGACGCGGTCAACAGTCGCATCCGGTCGGGATGGATCGCCCGATCGTGCCGGGCCAACTGATCGGCGTACACCTTCAGCAGCGCGTCGAACGGCACGGTCCGCTCGAGGTCGAACAGGCCCTCCGGGCCTCCGGGTCGCAGCGGCGGGTCGGGCGGTACGGCTGCGCCGGTGAGCCGGGCCCAGGCGGCAGCCGCCGAACGCGGCTCGCCGTACCGGCCCTCATGGCCGAGCAGTAGCGCCTCTGCGACCTCGATGTCGTAGCACCGCTCGACCCGAAGTCCGGCGGCGAGCAGCCGGGGGTAGACCTCCTGGGTGGACCGCCACACCCACCGGTCGGCATCCGGCCGGGCCCGGACCGCCTGGGCGACGCCCGCCTCCTGCCGCACTGGCGCCGAAGGCCGTCCGTCCGCGCCGAGCGGCACCACCACAGCGCCGCCGTCCTCGGCAGGCGCGACCGCCCACCGATCAGCCATGGCCCGAGTCTGGCACCCCGCACCGACACCCGGCGGTCCACCGCCACCCGGGTAAGATCGTCAAGTTCGCGGCCGAGCGGCCGGTTGAGCGGACTGATCAGCACACGGCAGGGTGAAAGGGACCGGCGATGTCAGGCCACTCCAAATGGGCGACGACCAAGCACAAGAAGGCCGTCATCGACGCGCGGCGCGGCAAGCTGTTCGCCAAGCTGATCAAGAACATCGAGGTCGCCGCCCGGACCGGCGGCGGTGACCCGGCCGGCAACCCGACCCTGTACGACGCCATCCAGAAGGCGAAGAAGTCCTCGGTACCGAACGACAACATCGACCGCGCCGTCAAGCGCGGCTCCGGCGCCGAGGGCGGTGGAGCCGACTGGCAGTCGATCACTTACGAGGGCTACGGGCCGAACGGCGTGGCGCTGCTGATCGAGTGCCTGACCGACAACCGCAACCGCGCGGCCGCCGACGTCCGGACCGCGATCACCCGCAACGGCGGCTCGATGGCCGACCCGGGCAGCGTGTCGTACCTGTTCAACCGCAAGGGCGTCGTCATCGTGAACAAGGAGCAGGAGGGCAAGACCCTCACCGAGGACGACGTGATGGAGGCGGTGCTCGAGGCCGGTGCGGAGGAGGTCAACGACCTCGGCGAGTCGTTCGAGGTGATCACCGAGGCGACCGACCTGGTCTCGGCCCGCTCAGCGCTGCAGGACGCGGGCATCGACTACGAGTCCGCCGAGACCCAGTTCGTTCCGTCGGTCACCGTCGAACTCGACGCCGAGGGCGCCGGCCGGGTGTTCCGGCTGATCGAGGCGCTCGAGGACAGCGACGACGTACAGGACGTGTTCGCCAACTTCGACGTCTCCGACGAGGTCATGGAGCAGGTCGGCTGACCCGCTAGGTTCGGGGCATGCTGAGCTTCACCGACATCACCCGCGACCAGCTGACGATGGTGATCGACGTCCGCAGCCGGTCGTTCGGGTTCGGCGCCACCGACGAGGCCTGGCACCGCGTGGCCGGCGAGCTGATCGGCCAGCGCCGGTTCGTCGGCATACGCGACGGCGACACCGTGGTCGCGGCCGCGCGGATCCTCGACTTCCAGCACTGGTGGCTGGGCCGGAAGGTGCCGATGGCCGGGATCGCCGGTGTCGTGGTCGCACCGGAGTACCGGGGCCGTGGTGTCGGCAGTCTGCTGATGCGGGGCGTACTCGGCCGGGTCCGCGAGCTCGGCGTACCGCTGACCGCGCTGTATCCCGCGGCCGTGCCGATCTACCGGCACCTCGGGTACGAGTTCGGCGGTGGCAGGTACCGGTTCTCGTTCCCGACGGCGGAGCTGCGGATGCTCGGTGGGCGGGATGTCGTGCTTCGCAAGGGCGGGCCGGACGACGCGGAGTTGCTGCTCGACCTGGTCGCGACGGTGCGGGCCGGCAACCGCGAGAGCGGAATGCTGGTCTGGCCGGTCGACCGGGTGCGCGAATGGCTCGGCGACGAGAAGACGTTCTGCTACATCGCCGACGACGGATTCGTCGTGTACGCGTGGGACGACGGCGACCTCCGCATCGACGAGATCGTGGCCGGCTCCGAGCAGACCCTGCGCGCACTGTGGTCGGTGGTCGGCTCGGGATCGTCGATCGCGAGGTGGGTGCACGCGTACGTCGGGCCGCACGACCCGATCCACCTCCTGCTCGGCAAGGAGGCCGACACCGCCGCGCGGGTCCAGCGCTGGATGCTGCGACTGGTCGACGCGCCCGCGGCGATCGCGGCCCGCGGCTGGTCGCCCGGCGCCGCCCTCGACCTGCCGCTGGAGATCGACGATCCGGAGCTCACCGGCAACAACGGCTCCTGGTCGTTGCGAGTGGCTACGGACAAGGCCGAACTGGTCCGGTCCGAGTCACGGCCGGGCGCGCTGCGGCTGAACGCCCGCGGGCTGGCATGCCTGTACGCCGGTGTCCCGCTCGCGACGTTGCGGCGTACCGGACTCGCCTCGGCCGGCGTCACCGAGGACGATGCGAAGGTGGACGCCGCCTTCGCCGGCCCGGTCCCATACATGCTCGACTACTTCTGATCGGCAACGAACAAGTAGCGGTTCAGGCTGAAGAAGTAGTCGCCGCCCATCGAGCGCAAGTCTTCGGCCCACGCCTCGGCCTCGGCCGGCGTGACGCCGCGATGACCGGGCACATAGCCGGCAATCAGCGGGATCGCTCGCACGCTGTACATCGTGTCGGTGTAGCCGACATTGAGCAGCGGTACGACGGCCGGCAGCTCCGGTGCGAACCCGGCGCGGCGCAGCGAGCCCCGCAGCGTACGCGGCAGCCAAGGGTCGACGAGGTGCTCGGCCCAGGCGCCGAGC
>JBKPSJ010000163.1:0-3682 GCA_046765875.1 Actinomycetota bacterium | reverse complement strand
TGGACCCCTCCTTCAGCGAAAGGGCACTCGGCTACCGATCGTTCTCCGACTTCGTGAGGTCACGAGACGCCGTCGCCGAACTCGACGAGACAACCCCCGCGCGGCTCGTACGGCTCAACCCGACCCTGGCCGCACGGTAGCCCCACCGAGTGCCAGATTCCCACCGGTCGCCGCGACATCGCGTCACGAACCGTGTCACGCGGCGGGCCGACATCCAGGCCGGCGACCTTCTACGCCTGCCGGCTCGGGGTGCCCCGCCGTGCCCTGCTGACGACCGCCGCCCTCGGCGGTGCCGCCGTCCTGATTGCGCGCGGCCTCACTCCCGCATCGGCGGGTCTTGACCGCAGTGCGCGCACACTGATTGCGGCGCTGCTCATCGGCGTGGTCGGCCAATTGTTCGCCCATCGATCGCAAACGCCGGCTGCGCTGTGGATGGTGCCGGCGATACTGCGCCTGCTACCCGCACCGTCCACGCTCCTGCCGCTGCCCTGCGGCGAGAAGGGCGACCCGTAGCCCAGCCCGCAAGGGCATCCGCCCATTACGCCACACTCACCCCGCCGACTTCATCGGTGGATCGAGGCTTAGAACTGTGGCGTGACGACAGGCCGCCACGACAGCTGCTAGGTCGGATCGTCGGACAGTTGGTCCGCGAGGCACGCTAGATACAAGGTGAGGCCGGCGCGGTGGTCGCGCCATGAGCGGCCGGTCAGGCGCTCCACCTTCTGCAGCCGGTAGATCAGGGTGTTGCGGTGGATGTGCAGCACCCGGGCCGTACCGACGAGGTTGAACCCGCTTTCGCACCAGGCGATCAGGGTGCGGCGCAGGTCCGGCCAGTCCGGCTGGTCGCGCAGGGGTCCCGCGACCAGTCCGACCAGCCGGGTTCGCGAGCGCTGCCCGACGGCGGCCAGTACCTGGTGTCCGCGCAGCTCGTCGATCAGGTACGCCGAGCGCGCGGGCTCGATCCGACGTCCGAGCCGTAGCGCGTCGGCGGCGTCGGTGTAGGCGTCATGGAGTGCGCCGACCCCGCACCCGGAGCCGCCCGCCGCGACCCGTGCGGTCAATCCGTTGCGTCGGGCAACGGATTGGACCGCGATCGCGCCGAGCGCGGCATCTGATCTGTTGCGGGTCACCGGAAGGACTGCGAACCGGCCGGAGGTCATCGTCACGACCAGCGCTGAAGGTCCGAGCGCGTCCCGCAGGGTGCGCAACAACTCAGGACGCACCGTTGCCGGATCATCGGTGGCAGACGGGCCTTGCTCGTCGACCTCCACGATGAGGACCGTGCGCCGCACCGCCAGGTCGTAGCCGAGTTCCGCGGCTCGGCCGACCAGGAACTCCGGATCGACCACGTCGGCGTCGTACGAGCCGATGTCGCGTACCAGTTCCTCCAGCGCGCGTTCCCGCAGCAACCGGGATCGCAACTCGAGCGATTCGCGCAGCAGGATCTCAGTTTGGCGCTGGACGACGAGGCCAAGCCGGCGTACCTGCCGCGGCGACCCCGTGATCCCGACCGTGCCGACGGCGTCGCCGTCGATGACGATCGGGAGCGTCATCCCCGGCTTGACCCCGCGCAATGCGGCGGCCTTGGCGGCGTCGTGCCAGGCGGGCTGCTGGGATCGCAGCACCTCGACCGAGGCCTCGTGAAAGCTCCCCAGCCGGCCGGTGTCTCCGCTGCCGATGACGATGCCGGCATCGTCGGTGATGAGCACGTTGTAGCCGATGACTTCGGTGGTCTCGGCCGCGATCTGCTGCGCGAGCGATCCGGATAGCATAGCGTCTCCTCGATGTGGTTGTACGAAGCGTACGACGCGACACCCGCCAGCGAAGCGATTCCGTACCAATCGTCCGGTGACCCCGGCGACCGGTGTCCGTAGCGTTTACGGGAACCAGTTCACTCGGAAGGTCAGGACCATGCCGCATCCACTTTCCGCTCGCCTCCAGGTCCCCGGCTTGCTTACCGCGCTCGCCGCCCTGCTGACCGTGAGCGCTTGCTCCGGTGACAACAAGGCCACGGTGTCCGGCGCCGCGGCCGACCTCGACACTCTCCAGCCCGGGGTTTTGAAGGTCGCGGTCGAGCCATACGCGCCGTACACCTCGGTTGTGGGCAAGAAGCTCACCGGCCTGGACAGTGACATCCTCAACGCGGTGGCGGACAAGCTGGGTCTCAAGGTCGAGCCCGAGGTCACCGACTTCGCCGGCATGCTGGCCAACGTCCAGTCCCGCCGGGTCGACATCACGATCGGCGGTGTCGCGTGGACCGCCGAACGGCAGAAGCAGGGCCTGTTCACCGACCCGCCGTACTACTCCCCGCCGGCAATGGCGGTGCGCAAGGGCGAGACGTACAAGACCGTCGACGACTTTAAGGGTCTCGACCTCGGCACCGTCGAGGGCTACGTGTGGGTCAAGTCGATCCAGGCCGTGCCCGGTGCGAAGCTGCATGCGTATCCGGACGGGAACGGCGTGTTCGACGACCTCAGCGCGGGCCGGATCAAGGTCGGCTTCCTCGACCCGCTGCTGATCCTGGCGGCTCAGGAGCAACGGCCCGAGCTCGATGTGCAGACCGAGTACATGACCCCGCCGAGCGATGCCGAAGTCAAGGCGAAGCCGGCCTACGAGTACTTCCGTCCGTACATGACCGGTTTCTACCTGCCCAAGCAGTCGCCGAAGTTGGAGAAGGCGATCTCGACGCAGATCCGGGCGATGTACCAGAACGGTGAGCTCGCCAAGCTGATTCAGAAGTACGGCGGCGACCCGAACCAGTTCCTCAAGCCGTCGCCGGGCATGGACGCCAGCCGCCGCGGCGTAGACCGTCCCACCGACTGGCAACCGCCCTCGATGTAGGAGACCGCCATGAAGACCCAGCTCTTCCAAGTCCCCTGGTCGGACTACGCACCGGCGCTGTGGGACGGCCTGTTGCGAACCGTCGCCTACACGCTGGTCAGCTTCGCCGGAGCGGCCGTGCTCGGACTCGTGCTGGCCCTGATGCGGCTCAGCCGGATCCGGTTGCTCCGACTGCCGGCGGCCGTCTACACCGAGTTGTTCAAGAACATCCCGCTGCTCGCGATCATCTTCGTGACCTACTTCGGCCTGGCCTCGGTGGGTCTGAAGCTGGGTGTGTTCCAGGCCGGCTGCCTGAGCCTGATCGTGTTCTACGCGGCGTACCTGTCGGAGATCTTCCGGTCGGCGATCGCCGGCGTGCACGGTGGCCAGCAGGAGGCGGCCGAGGCACTCGGGCTCGGCCGGGTGAGCACCTTCACCCACGTGATCCTGCCGCAGGCGCTGCGTTCGGCACTGCCCGGAACCAACACAATGTTCGTCGACCTGCTGAAATCGACCTCGCTGCTGGTCACGATCTCCGCCGCCGAATTGATGTCGCAGGGCCGGCTCATCACCTCGGCCACCTTCCGCGCGCTGGAGGTCTACCTCGTGATCGCGGCGATCTACTTCGCGCTTTGCTATCCGCTGTCGCAGGCCTTGCTGTGGCTGGAGCGGCGGATCCGGGCAGGCGTACCGCTGACACCGGCGCGCCGACGGCGGCTGCGGGCCGCGAGGGCACTGCTGGCCGAGAAGGGAGCACTGGCATGATCCCCGAGCTCGCGGTCGCCGCCGCGCAACCCGATGTCGTCGTGCAGATCGAGGGCCTGACCAAATCCTTCGACGGCAGGACCGTACTCGACAATGT
>JBKPSJ010000162.1:0-23152 GCA_046765875.1 Actinomycetota bacterium | reverse complement strand
CCTCGGCGCTGGGCGACCGGGACGGCGACACCCACGATCGGGTCCGCTACGACAAGGTCGACAAGGCCGGGAAGGTCACCTGGCGCTACCGCGGCCAGATGTACTCCATCGGCATCGGCCGAACCCACACCGGAACCCGCGTCATCGACTCAGTAACCGGCGAACTGCTCCGCGAGCTGGTCCTCGACACATCCCAGCGCTACCAGGGCACCGGCCGCCCACCCGGCCCCACCCGCGAAAGAAGGAGGTCCGAACCCACGTCTATTGGGTTCGGACCTCCGGGATGTCCTGAGACATCACATGGGCGCCCCCGACAGGATTCGAACCTGCGCACCCGCCTCCGGAGGGCGGTGCTCTATCCCCTGAGCTACGGGGGCCCGGGATCGAGGAAGAACAGTACCAGTGTTCCAGCACCGTCCATGCGCCGGCCATCGGGTCGGCTGGTTCAGGTTGGTCCCCGGGCGGGCCCTGACGGCGGCCCTGGTTGGACCGCGAAACCCCGGGGCACGGGCGCCGAGACGAGTAAGACTAGGGGTCGAGCGACCTCGATGTGGAAGGAAAGACTGATGAGTTCGTCGTTGGTAAGGCCGGTGGATGGCCGGTGGATCGGTGGTGTCTGCGTCGGTCTGGCGCGGCGGTTCGGGTTGTCCCCGAATGTCGTTCGGCTGCTGTTCGTGCTGAGCTGCCTGCTGCCCGGCCCGCAGTTCATCATTTACATCATTCTGTGGATCCTGATGCCGTCGGAGCGCTGACCGGGAGGGGATGGAACACTCCTGCGGCGTGAGGGCTCCATGGTTGTGCGGGCTGGCCTTGCTGCTGGTCGGCTGTGGCGTCGGTCCAGAGCCGGCGCCCGCGGAGTCCCGGACCGGGCCGCCGCCGTGGGACGCGCCGCGCGACGCCGTCTCGTACGTCGACGCCGCCGGCCTGGAGCGGCTCCCCGCTCGACTTCCGCGGCCCGGCTCCGTACACGATCCGGCTGACGGTAACTGTCGACGGCGCGAAGGTCGTCGTACCGGGGAATATCGGTATCGACCGGCTCCGCGCCGAGCAGGCGTCGATGCACACGCATGCCGACGACGGGATCGTGTACGTCGAGCCGAAGGCCACCGACGAGCGGCCGACGCTGAAGCAGTTCTTCATCCTGTGGGGTGTCCGGTACGACACAAAGGGCCTCGGTGACACATGTGGCGGCGTACAAGTCCTGCTAGATGGCGAGCCAGCCGCCTGGAACACCCCGCTCCGGCAAGAGGCGGCGGTCATCGTGGCGGCCAAGCACTGAGTGGTGGCCAGGCACTGACCGCGTACTACCTGGTGGAAGCGGTGTCCAGGCTTCGGGCGCACGCGGATACGCTTTCCCGGTGACCCCCGAACAGCTCGCCGGCACCATTCTGCAAGCCCTCACCGACCTCGCCGAGGACGGCACGATCACGATCGAGGGCGGGCTGCCGCGCGAGCTGACGGTCGAGCGGCCGAAGAATCCGGAGCATGGGGACTACGCCAGCAACGTGGCGATGCAGTTCGGCAAGCGGGCCGGGATGGCTCCGCGGCAATTCGCCGAACTGCTCAAGGCCAAGCTGGACGACGACCCCGCGATCACCTCCGTCGAGATCGCCGGTCCGGGATTCATCAACCTCCGGGTCGCGGCCGGCGCCCAGGGCGTGGTCGCGGCCGCCATCGTCGAGGCGGGCGAGACGTACGGCCGCACCGACACCCTGCACGGGGAGAGGATCAACCTCGAGTTCATCTCGGCCAACCCGACCGGCCCGCTGCACCTCGGCCACACCCGCTGGGCCGCGGTCGGCGACGCCCTCGCCCGCGTCCTCTCGGCGGCCGGCGGCGACGTCACTCGCGAGTTCTACATCAACGACCGCGGCGCGCAGATGGACAAGTTCGGCGCCTCGCTAATGGCCGCCGCGCACGGCAAGCCGATCCCCGAGGACGGCTACCACGGCGAGTACATCCAGGATCTGGCCAAGCAGATCGTCGCCGCCGAGCCTGGCATCACCGACCTGCCAGACGACGAGCAACTGGTCACTTTCCGCGAGGCCGGGTACCGCGACCAGCTCGCCGAGCAGAAGGCGCAGCTCGAGCACTTCCGGACCAGGTTCGACGTCTGGTACTCCGAGCGCAGCCTGCACGAGCACGGCGGTGTCGAGCACGCGATCGAGAAGCTGCGTGCGCAGGGACATCTGTTCGACGCCGACGGCGCGCTGTGGATGCGGACCACCGACTTCCACGACGACAAGGACCGGGTGCTGATCCGGTCGAACGGCGAGCCGACCTACTTCGCCTCCGACGCGGCGTACTACGTCGACAAGCGCGAGCGCGGCTTCGAGGTTTGCATCTACCTGCTCGGCGCCGACCACCACGGGTACGTCAACCGGCTGAAGGCGATCAGCGCCTGTGCCGGCGACGACCCGGAGCACAACATCGCGATCCTGATCGGCCAGCTCGTCAAGATCCTGAAGTCGGGCGAGGAGATGCGGCTGTCCAAGCGGGCCGGCACGATCGTCACGCTCGCCGAGTTGGTCGACGAGGGCGGTGTGGACCCGCTGCGGTACACGCTGTGCCGCTACCCCGCCGACTCGCCGCTCACCCTCGACATCGACGTGATCACGCGGCAGGCCAACGAGAACCCTGTCTACTACGTGCAGTACGCCCACGCCCGGCTGGCGTCGATCCTGCGCAACGCGGCCGACCTGGGCATCCCGCGGACCGGGTTCGACGCGGCGCTGCTCAGCCACGAACGCGAGGGCGACCTGCTCCGGGCGCTGGCCGAGTTCCCGCGGGTGGTCTCGACCGCGGCCGAGCTGCGCGAGCCGCACCGGGTTGCGCGGTACCTGGAGGACACCGCGAGCACGTTCCACAGGTTCTACGACACCTGCCGGGTGCTGCCACGCGGCGACGAGCCGGCCGAGCCGGTCCACACCGCACGGCTCACACTGGTCGAGGCGACGAAGATCGTGTTCGCCAACGGGCTGGACCTGCTCGGCGTGTCCGCACCGGAGCGGATGTGAGGGCACACGAGGCGGGGGCGCTGCACGCCGACATCGGGCATCGCGCCCCGGCCTGGCTGCGCACACCGCCGGACGTCAACGAACTTGTCCCCTCCCTGTGGTCGTCGACCGCGGTCAAAACCGATGCCCTGTACGTCGGTGGTGTCGACCTGCGCGAGCTGGTGGCCGAGCATGGCAGCCCGGCGTACGTCCTCGACGAGCAGGACTTCCGAGCCAGGGCGCGGGCGTTCCACGAGGGGTTCGCCGGGTTCGACGTGTTCTACGCCGGCAAGGCGTTCCTGTGCTCCACAGTGGTCGGCTGGGTGATGGAGGAGGGGCTGAACCTCGACGTCTGTACCGGTGGCGAGCTGGCCGTCGCCCTGCGGGCCGGCGCGGATCCGGCACGGATCGGATTCCACGGGAACAACAAGTCCGAGGCCGAGCTGGGCGTTGCCCTGGACAACAATGTCGGCCGGATCGTGGTGGACTCATTCCACGAGATCGACCGGCTGTCCAGGCTGGCCGGGGAGCGCGAGGTCACCGCGAAGGTGATGGTGCGGGTGACGGCCGGCGTCGAGGCGCACACCCATGAGTACATCGCGACCGCGCACGAGGACCAGAAGTTCGGCTTCTCGATCGCCGGCGGCGACGCGTACGAGGCGGTCCAGCAGGTGCTCAAGGGCGCGAACCTCGAGCTGCTCGGGCTGCACTCGCACATCGGCTCGCAGATCTTCGACTCGTCCGGGTTCGAGGTGGCCGCGCGACGCGTGATCGCCTTGCACGCAAGGGTTTCCGAGGAGCTCGGCGTGGATCTGCCCGAGCTCGACGTGGGCGGCGGGTTCGGGATCGCGTACACCACCCAGGACGACCCGTCCGACCCCCACCAGCTCGCCACCGAGCTCGGCAAGATCGTCGAGCACGAGTGCAAGGCGCGCGACCTGGAGGTGCCGCGGCTGTCGGTCGAGCCGGGCCGGGCGATCGTCGGGCCGGCGATGTGCACCGTCTACACCGTCGGCACCGTCAAGGAGGTCGAGTTGGACGCGGGCGCATCCCGGACGTACGTGTCGGTGGACGGCGGGATGAGCGACAACATCCGCACCGCGCTGTACGACGCGGACTACTCCTGCACGCTGGCCAACCGCCGCTCGCAGGCCGGCCCGATCCTAGCCCGGGTGGTCGGGAAGCACTGCGAGGCCGGCGACATCGTCGTGAAGGACGAGTTCCTGCCGGCCGACGTCGAGCCCGGCGAACTGATCGCCGTACCCGGGACCGGGGCGTACTGCCGGTCGATGGCCAGCAACTACAACCACGTACCGCGGCCGCCGGTGATCGCGGTACGTGACGGCGAGGCCCGCGTGGTCATCCGCCGGGAGACGATCGACGACCTCTTCGCCCTCGACGCGGGGGTGAGGTGATGGGGGACCCTCTCAAGCCCGACTCGCTCAAGGTGGCTCTGCTCGGCTGTGGTGTCGTCGGCACCGAGGTGGTGCGGATCCTCACCGAGCAGGCCGACGACCTGGCCGCGCGGGTGGGCGCGCCGCTGGAGATCGCCGGGATCGCGGTACGCCGCCCCGGCCGGGCCCGTAACGTCGCCGTCGACCCGGCACTGCTGACCAGCGATGCCCAGGCCCTGGTCGAGCGCGACGACATCGACCTGGTGGTCGAGGTGATCGGCGGGATCGAGCCCGCCCGCGGCCTGATCCTGACCGCGCTCGAACACGGCGCCTCGGTGGTGACCGCGAACAAGGCGCTGCTCGCCGAGGACGGCGCGACCCTGTTCGCCGCGGCAGACAAGTACCAGCGCGACCTTTACTTCGAGGCGTCGGTGGCCGGCGCGATCCCGATCCTGCGGCCGCTGCGCGAGTCGCTGGCCGGCGACGACGTCACTCGGGTGATGGGCATCGTCAACGGCACCACCAACTTCATCCTCGACAAGATGGACACCACCGGCGCGGGATTCGAGGAGGCGCTGGAGGAGGCCCAGTCGCTCGGGTACGCCGAGGCCGACCCGACCGCCGACGTCGAGGGGTTCGACGCCGCGGCGAAGGCGGCGATCCTGGCCAGCCTGGCATTCCACACCCGGGTTTCGATCGCCGATGTGCACCGCGAGGGCATCACCGACGTGTCGGCCACCGACATCGCCAGCGCACGCGAGATGGGATGCGTGGTGAAGTCGCTGGCGATCTGCGAACTGGACGAGGTCGCCGACGCGGTGTCGGCCCGTGTGTACCCGGCGATGATCCCCGCCGAGCACCCGCTGGCCAGCGTGCGAGCGGCGTACAACGCGGTGTTCGTGGAGACCAAGGCAGCGGGCCGACTGATGTTCTACGGTGCCGGTGCGGGTGGCGCGCCTACCGCGAGCGCCGTGCTCGGTGATCTGGTCTCGGCGGCGCGGAACCGGCTCAAGGGTGTGCCGGGCGTGGGCGAGTCCTCGTACACGCAGCGGGCGATCAAGCCGATGGGCGACGCGCTGACCCGGTACCACGTCTCGCTCGACGTCGCGGACCGTGCCGGTGTGCTGGCAGCGGTGGCGCACGCCTTCGCCGAGCACGACATCTCGATCGAGACCGTACGGCAGGAGGGCAGGGGCAACGACGCCCAGCTCGTGGTCGTCACGCACACCGCCACCGACGCCGCGCTGTCCGCGACCGTCGAGGCGCTGCGTGGCATGGACATCGTCCGCGAAGTGAGCAGTGTGATGCGGGTCGAAGGAGAGTGACAAAGCCGTGACAAGGCCGCAGCCGTGGCGTGGCGTCATCGAGGAGTACCGTGACCGGTTGCCGGTCTCGGAACAGACGCCAGTGGTGACGCTTGGCGAGGGCGGTACGCCGCTGGTGGCGGCACAGTGGCTCAGCGAGCGCACCGGGTGCGAGGTGTGGCTCAAGGTCGAGGGCGACAACCCGACGGGCTCGTTCAAGGACCGCGGTATGACGGTCGCGATCTCACTGGCTGCCCAGCATGGTGACAAGGCCGTAGTGTGCGCATCGACCGGCAACACGTCCGCCTCGGCCGCTGCGTACGCCGTCCGGGCCGGGATGCTGCCGATCGTGCTGGTCCCGGCCGGCCGGATCGCCCGCGGCAAGCTCGCCCAGGCGATCGTGCACGGTGCGAAGCTGGTCCAGATCGACGGCGGGTTCGACGACTGCCTGCGGATCGTCCGCGAGCTGGGCGCGAACTACCCGGTGGCGCTGGTGAACTCGGTCAACCCGGTCCGGCTGGAGGGCCAGAAGACCGCGGCCTTCGAGATCTGCGACGTGCTCGGCGACGCGCCGGACCTGCACGTGCTGCCGGTCGGCAACGCCGGCAACATCAGCGCCTACTGGAAGGGGTACAGCGAGTACGCCGCCGACGGTACGGCCTCGAGGACCCCGCGGATGTGGGGCTTCCAGGCTGCCGGTGCGGCTCCGATCGTCCGCGGCGAGGTGGTGCCGAACCCCGACACCGTGGCAACCGCGATCCGGGTCGGCAACCCGGCGTCGTGGCGGCTGGCCGAGGCGGCGCGGGACGAGTCGGGCGGCCTGATCGACATCGTCACCGACGACCAGATCCTGGCCGCGCAGCACGAATTGGCCGTTCGGGAGGGCGTGTTCGTCGAGCCCGCCTCGGCGGCCGGTGTCGCCGGGCTGCTGGCTGCCCGTGAAGCCGGCCGGCTGGACGGCGGGCTGACGGTCGCCGTCACGGTGACCGGGCACGGGCTCAAGGACACCGATACCGCGCTCGAGCGGGCCGGCTCGGACCTGGTCGTCACCCCGGCCGACACCGACGCCGTCGCGGGCGTGTGCGGGCTGGGATGACAGCGGCGAGCGAGATCAGGATCCGGGTACCGGCGACAAGCGCCAACCTCGGTCCCGGGTTCGACGCGTTCGGTCTTGCGCTGGCCCTCTACGACGAAGTGCAGATCGGGACCGCCGACGACGGATTGGCGATCGAGGTCGAGGGAGAAGGGGCCGAAGAGGTCCCGGGTGACTCCTCACACCTGATCGTACGGTCGTTCCACACCGCCCTCGACGCGTTTGGCGGATCTGTGGATGGACTCACTCTGCGTTGTGTGAACCGGATCCCGCACGGCCGCGGGCTGGGCTCGTCCGCAGCCGCGATCGTGGCCGGCGTTCGGGCCGCGTTCGAGTTGACCGGCACTCCAGCCGAACCGGCGAAGGTGCTGCGGATCGCCGCCGGCATCGAGGGTCACCCGGACAATGTCGCCGCGTGCGTGTACGGCGGGTTCACGATCGCGTGGGGGAGTGGGAGCGCCGTACGGCTGGATCCGCACCCGGCGTTATCGGTGGTCGCGTACGTACCGCCGGGGGCGCTGTCGACCGAGATGGCACGCGGACTACTGCCGGAGACTGTTCCACATGCCGACGCCGCGGCGAACGCGGGTCGTGCGGCGTTGCTCGCGACGGCTGTCACCACCCGGCCCGACTTGTTGCCCGTGGCCACAGAAGACCGGTTGCACCAGTCGTACCGGGCGTCGGCCATGCCGGACAGTGCCGCGCTACTTGAGCGTTTGCGCGACCGTGGCGTTCCGGCCGTGATCAGTGGCGCGGGGCCGACCGTACTGGCCTTCGTCTCAGACCAGTTGACCGGATCGCCGGCCGCTCCTGACGGCTGGACACGGCTGCCGCTGCCGATCGATCCAGTCGGCATGCAGGTCTTGTCCGCTGTGCGGGAATGAAAGCAATGTGACACGCGTTTCCATGTCCCGAGTCGTGCTCTGACCCAGATGTGGTGCTAACCTCGACTTCACCCGATCCCCTCCAGGTGATCGGAGAAACTCTCGCCACTCCCGGGCCGCCCTGCACCCGGTCGCGTCGGCGGCGTACCCCTGTGAATCCCTGACGCAACCCGCGCCGGGTGGTCGCGGAGGCCCAGGTGACGAGAGCTCGAACGCCCACGTACCCGTTCCGTTGGTCGTGGGTGAATGCCTTCGGGCGACGTGCCCCGTGCCGCCGCCCATCCGTGTGGGAAGGACCTCACGTGACAGAAACAGTCGAAACCTCCACCGGTGCCGCCGGCGATCAGTCGGCCCCGGTCACCGACGCGGCGCCCACCAAGCGCCGGCGTGGCGGAGGCGGCCTCGAAGGGATGCTGCTCCCCGAGCTCAAGCGGCTCGCCGGGACGCTCGGCATCAAAGGCGCCGGGGCTCTGCGCAAGGGCCAGCTGATCGAGGCCATCAAGGCCGCCCAGAGTGGCGGCAGCACCGGGGGCGGCCGGGTCACCCAGCCGACCCTCGACGAGGCCGGCTCCGAGTCGGCCCTCCGCCCGACCGCGCCCGCCGCCAACGGCGTCCGGTCCGGCGAAGCGCCGGAGCGGCAACGCTCCGACGATGCCCGCGTCCGTCGGCGCGGAGCGGGCGGCGACACCGCCGCCGCCACTGACAGGACTGGCAGCGCCGCGGTCGTACAGACCAGCGGCGACCAGCACGCGGGGGACGCCGCGACGCGCACCGAGGGCGACCACATAGAAGGTCACCGCGAGAGCCGTCGCGACACCCGTGAACAGGACCGCGACGACAACCGGGACCCGAACCGCGAGCAGACCCAGGGCGGCGACCAGGCGGGTCGGGGCGATCGTGGTGACCGATCGAGCCGGGGTGACCGCGGCGACCAGGGCGGCCGCCAGGACAACCGGCAGCAGGACCGCCAGCAGGACAACCGCCAGCAGGACCGCCAGCAGGACGGCCGCCAGCAGGACCGGCAGCAGGACAACCGGCAGCAGGACCGGGGTGGCGACGAGGGCGAGGGCCGCCGGCGGCGCCGCCGGGGCCGTGACCGGGGCCGTGACCGCGACACCCGTGGTGGTAGCGGTGGCCGCGGCGGCCGGGACCGGTTCGACGTCGAGCCGGTGATCACCGAGGACGACGTGCTGGTGCCTGCCGCGGGCATCCTCGACGTGCTCGACAACTACGCCTTCGTCCGGACCGGTGGCTACCTGCCAGGCCCGAACGACGTGTACGTCTCACTCGCGATGGTGAAGAAGTACGGCCTGCGCAAGGGTGACGCGCTCACCGGCGCGGTCCGGCAGCCGCGCGAGGGCGAGCGCAAGGAGAAGTTCAACCCGCTGGTGCGGATCGACACCATCAATGGCGCGGACCCGGAGGCGGCCAAGCACCGCCCCGAGTTCGGCAAGCTGGTGCCGCTGTACGCCACCGAGCGGCTGCGGCTGGAGACCGAGCCGGGCATCCTGACGACCCGGATCATCGACATCATGGCCCCGCTCGGCAAGGGCAACCGAGGCCTGATCGTGTCGCCCGCGAAGGCCGGCAAGACGCTGATCCTGCAGGCGATCGCGAACGCGATCACCACCAACAACCCCGAGTGCCACCTGATGGTGGTGCTGGTCGACGAGCGGCCCGAAGAGGTCACCGACATGCAGCGCACGGTGAAGGGCGAGGTCATCGCCTCGACCTTCGACCGGCCCGCCGAGGACCACACCACGGTCGCCGAGCTCGCCATCGAGCGGGCCAAGCGGCTGGTCGAGCTCGGCCACGACGTGGTCGTGATGCTCGACTCGATCACCCGGCTCGGCCGGGCGTACAACCTGGCGGCGCCGGCGTCCGGCCGGATCCTGTCCGGTGGTGTCGACTCCTCCGCGCTGTACCCGCCGAAGCGGTTCTTCGGCGCCGCGCGCAACATCGAGGACGGCGGCTCGCTGACCATCCTCGCCACGGCGCTGATCGAGACCGGCTCGAAGATGGACGAGGTGATCTTCGAGGAGTTCAAGGGCACCGGGAACATGGAGCTGCGGCTGCGGCGCGAGTTCGCCGACAAGCGCATCTTCCCCGCGATCGACGTGGACGCCTCCGGCACCCGCCGCGAGGAGCTGCTGATGAGCCGCGACGAGCTGGCGGTGACCTGGAAGCTGCGCCGAGTGCTGTCCGCGCTCGACGGCCAGGCGGCCCTGGAGCTGCTGATCAACAAGCTCAAGGAGACCAAGACCAACATCGAGTTCCTGCTCCAGGTCAACAAGACCACTCCGACCCTGGGCGGTTCTCGGCGTACTGACGACGGCGACTGAGCAGGGCGGCACACGACGAACGGACCGCGGCGGCAGGACCTTTGCTCCTGCCGCCGCGGTCCGTGTCACGTCAGGCTGAGGGCATCGAGAGCCTCGCCGGAGGTGTGACATGTGTGAGTACTGCGGCTGCCGCGACATCGCGCCGATCGCCGCCTTGATGGACGAGCACCTCGAGCTGGAGAAGATCGCCGGCCGGGTCCGGCGGGCGATCGCGGAAGGCGACGAGGACCGGGCCTCGATGATCTGAGGCAGCTGACCGCTCTGCTCGGCCCGCACGTCCGGCAGGAGGAGGACGGCATCCTGGCGGCACTGCGGCGCGAGCCGGAGTTCGCCGGCCGCGTCGCGGATCTCGAGAGCGAGCACGACGAGATGCAGCTCGCGCTGGCTACCCTTCTCCACGCCGACCCGGGCTGGATGGATCGGGTGCCCCAGCTCCTCACCGAGCTGGTCCGGCACTTCGACAAGGAGAACGACGGCACGTTCCCGGTCGCCGCGGTCACGCTGGGTGCCGACGGATGGGCTCTGGTCGAGGCCGCGCGAGCACGCCGGACGGCCGAGAAGCTCGTCGTACGCTCGGAATACTGACCGGATTCGCGTGGTTGTGGGGGTCAGTGGCACAATCGTGCGTTGGTTCCGGTTCACCTCTGTACACGCAGGGGACCCGGGCCGCCTTTGACTCGAGGAGACCCATGAAGAGCGACATCCACCCGGCGTACGTGGAGACCACGGTGACCTGCACCTGTGGCAACACGTTCACGACCCGTTCGACCGCGGAGAACGGCATCATCCATGCCGACGTCTGCTCGAACTGCCACCCGTTCTACACCGGCAAGCAGAAGATTCTGGACACCGGTGGCCGGGTTGCCCGGTTCGAGAAGCGGTACGCGAAGAAGAAGTAGCTGGCTTACGGCGCCGGTCACCCGCGAAGGGGTGGCCGGCGTCGTCGCGTTGACAGGAGACGGTGCGGTGTTCGAGGCGGTCGAGGCGCTCAGGGACGAGTACGCCGAGCTCGAGCGGGCGATGTCCGACCCCGCGCTGCACGGCGACCAGGCCGAGGCGCGCCGGGTCGGCAAGCGGTACGCCGCGCTGGCGCCGATCGTGCGCACGTACGGCGAATGGCGCCAGACCGGCGACGACATCGGGGCGGCCCGCGAGCTGGCGGGGGAGGACCCGGCGTTCGCCGAGGAGGCGACCCGGCTGGAGACCCGGCGCGAGGAGCTGGCCGACAAGCTCCGGATGCTGCTGGTGCCGCGCGACGCCGGCGACGACAAGGACGCGATCCTGGAGATCAAGGCCGGCGAGGGCGGAGACGAGTCGGCGCTGTTCGCCGGAGACCTGCTCAAGATGTACCTCAAGTACGCCGAGTCGCAGGGCTGGAAGACCGAGATCCTGGACGCGGCCGACTCCGACCTGGGCGGGTACAAGTCGGTGACTGTGGCGGTCAAGGCGAAAGGTACGCCCGAGCCGGGCGAGGCGCCCTACGCCAAGCTCAAGTACGAGGGCGGCGTGCACCGGGTCCAGCGGGTGCCGGTGACCGAGTCGCAGGGCCGGATCCACACCTCGGCGGCGGGCGTGCTCGTACTGCCCGAGGCGGAGGAGGTCGACGTCGAGATCGACCCGAACGATCTGCGGGTGGACGTGTTCCGCTCGTCCGGTCCGGGTGGGCAGAGCGTCAACACCACCGACTCCGCGGTACGGATAACCCACCTGCCGACCGGGATCGTCGTCTCGATGCAGAACGAGAAGTCCCAGTTGCAGAACCGCGAGCAGGCGATGCGGGTGCTGCGCGCCCGGCTGCTGGCGGCCGCCCAGGAGGAGGCGGACAAGGAGGCGGCCGACGCCCGCCGCTCGCAGATCCGGACCGTCGACCGGTCGGAGCGGATCCGCACGTACAACTTCCCGGAGAACCGCATCTCCGACCACCGGGTCGGCTACAAGGCCTACAACCTGGACCACTTCATGACCGGTGACATCGCCCCGGTCATCCAGGCCCTCACCGAGGCCGACCTGGCCGAGCGCCTGGCCACCGCCGACACGACCCGATGACGTCGGCTCGGAAGGTGGTCGCTGAGGGCACGCGTGTGCTGGCCGAGGCCGGTGTCGCCTCGCCCGAGTACGACGCGGCCGAACTGCTCGCCTACGTGTGCGGGACCAGCCGGACCCGGCTCGGCATGACCGAGGTCAGCCAGGCCCAGCAGGTGGCATACGACGAGTTGGTGACCCGCCGCGCGGCCCGAGAACCGCTGCAGCACCTGACCGGTACGGCCGCATTCCGGTATCGCGAACTGGTCGTCGGACCGGGCGTCTTCGTACCGCGGCCGGAGACCGAGGTGATGGTCGGCTGGGCGCTGGAACGCCTGGCCGGCAAGCCGGATCCGCTCGTCGTCGACCTGTGCGCCGGGTCCGGCGCCATCGCCGGCGCGCTCGCCACCGAGCACCCCGGCGCGGTCGTCCACGCGGTGGAGAAGTCGGCCGAGGCGTGCGTCTGGGCCCGGCGCAATCTCGAGGGCACCGGCGTGATCCTGTACGAGACCGATATAGAAGGTTGCCTCCAGCAACTGAACGGCACGGTGGACCTGATCGTCGCCAACCCGCCGTACATCCCACTGACTGCCTGGGAGTCGGTGGCCACCGAGGTCCGCGACCACGACCCGGCGCTGGCGCTGTGGTCCGGCGACGACGGCCTGGATGCGATCCGCGTGGTGGCCGCCACCGCCGCCCGGCTGCTGAAGCCAGGTGGATGGTTCGCTTGCGAGCACGCCGACCTTCAGGGCGAGTCCGCTCCGGCCGTCTTCACAGCGACCGGCGCCTTCACCGAGGTCCGCGACAATGTCGATCTGGCCGACCGGCCGCGGTTCACCACCGGCCGGCACGTTTAGGGTCGCGACCCGTCACGCTTCGTTGTAAGTCGTGAGCACAAGAGTGCCCATGGCGTTGACGGCCTCGGCGTCGGACAGGTCGTTGACGACGCAGAGGGAACGCCAGGTCGGGAACGCCATCGCGTGGCCGATCACGGCGGCGACCCGGCGAGCCTTGGTGCCGCGGACGTTGAACGGGGTGAGCAACAGATCCTGCCAGTGGCGATCCTGCGCCGCCAGTCGGTCGCGAATGCCGGCCGGCATGGTCGCCCGGTCGCGGTGCGAGAGCGTCAGCATGTCCTGTCCGTCACGATAGAACGCGTACAGGTCCGCCAGCGCGGCGCGCAGCCGCTGCCCGGGGTCGGTGATCGTGGTCCAGCTCTCGGGATCGGGCACCTGGCGCTGCTGGGTGAGCCAGTGTGAAGTACAGGCGGCGAACATCGCCTCTTCGTCCGGGAAGTGCCGGTACACGGTCAGGCGGGTGACGCCGGCTTCCGCCGCGATCCCGGCGACAGTCGTCTCGGCCGGGCCGACGGTGCCGTGCAGGTGGACGGCCGCCTCGACGATCCGCTGCCGGGTCGCCTCGACGTTGTCGGCGCGCTTGCGCATCCGGTAGTCGCGCGATTTCGATGAACGTACCTGTTCACTCAAGTCTTGACAGCCTTCCATCCGTCATTCACTCTTTCAGAGTACCGCGGTGTTCATCGAAATTGAGGGAGGGAACATGAACACACCCGCACCGCCGCCGCTGACGGTTGTACAGCCCGGAGAGGGCCTGGTCGGAGGGCTGGTCCCGGGTCTGGGCGTCGCGTTCAAACTCTGGAGCGCCGACACCGGCGGATCGATCTCGATCGTCGAGCACCCGTTCGCGCCCGGGGTCCTGGTACCGCCGCACCTGCACACCCGCGAGGACGAGTTCTCGATCGTCACCGAGGGCGAGATCGGGTTCCGGTCCGGCGACCGCGAGGTGGTGCTCGGCGCGGGCGGCTACATCACCAAACCGCGCGGCGAGATGCATTCGATGTGGAACGCCGGCGACGTGCCGGCCCGGATGATCGAGGTGATCAGCCCGGGCGGGTTCGAGCACTACTTCCACGACATGACCGAACTCGTGAAGGACGGACCGCCGCAGGCCGAGGCCGTGATCGCGCTGGCCGAGAAGTACGGCCTGGAGTACGGTCAGCCGGACTGGCTGCCCGGCGTCATCGAGCGGTACGGACTGACTCCGCCGCCTATTCGTACGTGACCAGCTCGGGGCGCGGCTTGAGGGCCAGGACCTGAGCAGGTGTCATCAGCTTGCCGTGCCGGGTGTCCTCGTCGAAGAACAGCTTGAATCCGGCGTGGACACCGGGCGCCATCCGCGGGGTCAGCTTGTGCCAGGTGATGAGCTTGTCCGCCATGTGGCCGATGCCGTCGACGGACTTGATCGTGACCACGCCCGGATGCCGCTTCAGCCTCATCTCGTTGCTGACGATCCGGCGCGACAGCTGGTGGAAGACGAACACCTTCTCGGGCAGGTCGTTCCTCACCACCAGCCCGCTCAGGTACGCCGCGATCGAGTCCAGCTCGGTGCCGCTGGTGTGGCCGTACACCTCTCCGGGTATATCGCGCGGCCCGACCGCCCACTCGGGGTCGAACGCCAGCCCGATGTCGGGCTGGGACAGGTACCGCTCGAACCGCTTGACCTCGGTCAGCGGATCGGCCCGGCCGGCCTGGATGTCGAGGAGCATCAGCATCCTGTGCCGCCGCGCGACCGCGAGATACCGGTCGATCTCGGCCTCGTCGAGCCGGCTGCGGTACTTGCGGTCCGGGCCCGGACGGCCGTTCGCGACCACCACGATCAGCTCCATCACCGGCTGCACCACCCGCCCGGACGCGTACGGAACGGCCTGACGTTCGAGCCGCGCGGCGCGGGCCTCGAGGTCGCTGTCGAACGGGCCGAGCGCGGGTGAGCCCGGGAATCCGACGTACGAGACCAATTGGTAGCGCGGGAAGACCGTCCGGCCACCGCGGGGCAGTTGCGGTTGCACCGGGACCGGGTCCGAGGCGGTGGCGGACGGCGAAGGGCTCGGCGACGAGGCCGACGACTGGGCGGCCGCAGGGCTGGCCGGCTCGTTCCTGCAGGCGGCTGGAACGAGCACCATCAGAGCCAGCATCGGAGCACCGATAGCCGCCGTGCTCCTGCGGCGCGTGCGGGCAGACACCGGAATAGGAAAGCACGCACCTCCCGTCTCCGTCGCACAGGTGCGGGTCAGGATCGCGCGTACGTGTCGATCTCCATGAGCAGCCCGGCCTTGATCCGGTCGTCGGCGAAAGACTGCCGCACCGCGGCGCGCGCCAGGTCCGCCACACCGTTGCGGTCCAGGCCCAGCAGCCGGGCGGCCACGGCGTACTCATGGTTGAGATCGGTGCCGAACATCGGCGGGTCGTCGGAGTTGATCGTCACCTGCAGCCCGCCCTCGACCATCGCCGGCAGGGGATGCTCGTCCAGCGACGCCACCGCCCGGGTGGCGACGTTCGAGGTCGGGCACACCTCGAGCGGGATGCCCTGGTCCGCGAGGTACTTGACCAGGTCGGGGTCCTGCACCGCCGACGTACCGTGCCCGATCCGCTCGGCGCCGAGCACCAGCGCCGCGTCCCACACCGTCTGCGGCCCGGTGGTCTCGCCGGCATGCGGCACGCTGTGCAGCCCGGCCGCTCGGGCCGCGTCGAAGTACGGCTCGAACTGCGGCCGCGGCACGCCGATCTCGGGCCCGCCGAGCCCGAACGCGACCAGCCCGTCCGGCTGGAGCCCCGTAGCCACCCGCAGCGTCTCCTCCGCCGACGGCAGCCCGGCCTCACCCGGGATGTCGAAGATCCAGCGCAGCGTCACGCCCAGTTCCTTGCCCGCATGGGTACGGGCGTCCTCGATCGCCTCGCAGAAGGCCTCCGCCGGGATCCCGCGCACGATCGACGTGTACGGCGTGACGGTGAGCTCGGCGTACCGGATCTGCTGGCGGGCCATGTCGCGGGCGATCTCGTACGTCAGCGTCCGGACGTCCTCCGGCGTCCGGATCAGGTCGACCACGCTCAGGTACAGCTGGACGAAGTGCGCGAAGTCGGTGAAGTTGAAGTACGCCGCGAGCGCCTCCGGATCGGTCGGAACGGCCGAGTCGCCGTGCCGCTCGGCCAGCTCGGCGACGATCCGCGGCGAGGCCGAGCCGACGTGGTGGACGTGCAACTCCGCCTTGGGCAGGCCGGCGATGAAACTCCGGAGGTCCTCCATCCCGCGAATCCTAGGCCCGGGCCGGGGCCTGCTTCGTCGTGCGACCCCGAGGTGGGACGATGCGTGACGTGAGTGAGCGCTTCCTGTTTACCGGTGAAGACCTGGGCGGGGCGTACTCCGCCGCGGTCGACGCGATCCTCGACGGCAAGCTGATCGTGCTGCCGACCGACACCGTGTACGGCATCGCGGCGGACGCGTTCAAGCCGGACGCGGTGCAACGGCTGCTGGACGCCAAGGGTCGCGGCCGGGACATGCCGCCACCGGTGCTGATCTCCGCCGTCGAGACGATCGACGCGCTGGCCACCTCGGTCGGCGAGACCGGCCGGGCGCTGTGCGAGAAGTTCTGGCCGGGCGCGCTCACGGTGATCTGCCACGCGCAGTCCTCGCTGATGTGGGACCTCGGCGAGACCAAGGGCACGGTCGCGCTGCGGGTGCCGGATCACGAGCAGACCCGCGAGCTGCTCAGCCGGACCGGGCCGCTCGCGGTCAGCTCGGCCAACATCAGCGGGAAGCCCGCGGCCACCGACGTGTACGACGCGGAGCGCCAGCTGGGCGACTCGGTGGCGGTCTATCTCGACGGCGGATCGGTCGCCGCCGACGCGGCCACGGCTCTCCCGTCGACCATCGTCGACCTCACCGGCGACGTTCCGCGGCTGGTCCGCCTCGGAGCCATTTCGTTAGAGCAGCTTCGCGAGGTGGCGCCGGACATCAAGGATCCCGACGCCCCGGACGCCGCCGAGGAGACGGAAGCCCCCGACGGCCCACCACTCGACGAGCCCCCGGGTGCCACTGACTCCACTGACTCCACTGACGATCCGGACGGTCTGGTGGAGAGCAAGGACGGCGACCCGGGGAAGTCGGCCTCGTAGGCGATGCGTGAGTATCTGCTGGTGATGTTCGTGGCGGCGGCCACGAGCTTCCTGCTGACCGGACTGGCCCGCCAGATCGCGATGAAGGTCGGCGCCGTCGCCAAGGTGCGCGACCGCGACGTGCACGCCATCCCGATTCCGTACTTCGGCGGCGTCGCGATGCTCGCCGGGTTGTCCGCGGCGTTCCTGGTCGCGAACCATCTGCCGTTCCTCGGCAGCGACCGCCAGGTCGGCCTGGACTCGCGCGCGGTGCTGCTGGGCGGCCTGGTGATCTGCGCGGTCGGCGTGATCGACGACCTGCTCGAGCTCGACCCGATCACCAAGCTGGCCGGCGAGGTGCTCGCTGTCGGCGTGATCGTCGTACAGGGCATCCAGCTGTACTGGATACCGCTCCCCGGCGGCATCCTGTCGCCACCGCCGGCGCAGGCCGCAGTGGTCACCGCCGGCATCCTGCTGGTCTCGATGAACGCGGTGAACTTCGTCGACGGACTGGACGGGCTGGCCGCGGGGGTCGTGGCGATCGGCGCCGGCGCGTTCTTCAGCTACTCGTACCTGCTGAACGTCGAGCAGGGCCTGTCCCGTGCTACCACGGCCTCGCTGATCACCGCCGCGCTGACCGGCGCCTGCCTGGGCTTCCTGCCGCACAACTTCTATCCGGCCCGGGTGTTCATGGGTGACTCCGGCGCGCTGCTGATCGGCCTGATGCTGGCCGCGTCGACGATCAGCCTGACCGGTCAGATGGACTCGCGCGCGATCCCGTACCAGCCGGGTGGATCCAGCCTGCTGCCGACGCTGCTTCCGCTGGTGCTACCGGTGGCCGTGCTGGCGATACCGGCGCTGGACCTGACGATGGCCTACATACGCCGCACCAAGGCCGGCCGGTCCCCGCTGGCGGCGGACAAGAAGCACCTGCACCACCGGCTGCTCGAGCGCGGTCATTCGCACCGGCGGGCGGTACTGCTGATGTATCTGTGGACAGCGCTGATCGGGTTCGGCGTGGTCGTGCTCGGGCTGTCGCTGTCGTGGTGGACGGTCGCCCTCGTGCTGGCGGTCACGATCACCGCGATCCTGTTGACGACCAGCCGGCCGCGGGCGCCCTCGCGGCACCGGACCGCGAGGACGCAACAGGCCAGCCAGGCACCCATGACCCCGGGGCCGCCGACCAGGCCGACCCGCCCCGAGTCGCCCGAGGCGCCGACTAAGGTATAGGACCAGTCGACATACTGGACTCTCGTTTTGCACTGCCCATCGTGCTTGTGCTATTTTTCACAAGCACACCGAGAGCATCGCCACAACGACCCGTGACCCTGCTTCCCGAGGACGGCCGCCACATGACGACCGGCACCCACTTCAGGCGTGATAGCGTCTGCGCCATCCCGTCCATCGCGGGATCGGGTGCACCGTGCCTCGCCAGTCGTGACGGGAGCCAGTCCCGCGATGAACGATCAGGAAGAGCCATCCCTCAATCTGTGGGCGCTGGTGGGCATCGGTACTTACAACATAGCTTGCCTGCTCGCCGGCATGGGGTTGGGATGGTTCCTGGACAGCCGGCTGGGCAGCACCCCGGCGCTGACCCTGGTCGGACTGGCGGTCGGGATAGCTGTTGGAGTTGTGGGCACCTGGTTGCGGATCCGGCCGTTCCTCCGCGAGTGAGGTGCCGGAAGTGACCGTGTACCGCGATCCGCATGGTTCCGCATGGTAGAGAGGAGGACCCGATGGGCAAGCCTTCGCTGATGCAGGTGATCCGTAAGCAGCGCCGGCTGGTCGTGCTGGCCATCGTTCTGGCCGTACTCGTAGCCCTCGGCTCGAGCGGTCTCGGACACTTGCAGGTCGGCCTGCTGGCCGCCGCGGGAATCCTGCTCGGACTGCTCAACGGCCTGTTCACCGAGCTCACGCTGCTTCGGGCGGTCGACAGCGGGGAACTGCCGAACAAGCGCGAGTACGCGATGAGCTCCGTGGCGCGGCTGCTAGCGCTGTCGCTGGTCGCGATGGTGCTCACCGTCGTCTTCTGGCCCTACGGCGCGGCCACCCTGTTCGGCCTCGCGTTCTTCCACCTGATCACCGTCGTGCTGACCGGGATCCCCGTGCTGAAGGAGCTTCGCAAGGCATGAACACCGCTGCCCTGATGATTCCGCTCGAGACCGACATCAAGATCGGCGAGCACACCACCGCCGAGATCGGCGGCCTGACCTTCAACATCGACACGATCTGGTCGACGCTGGTCGCCGGTGCTGTCGTGGTCGGGCTCGGCCTGTGGATGCGCAGCAAGGTGACCAGCGGCGTGCCGAGCAGGATCCAGATCATCTGGGAGACCATCGTCGAGACGGTCACCCGGCAGGTCGAGGGCTCGCTGGGCGCCGTGAACCGTTACGTGGTCCAGCTCGCGATCGCGCTGTTCACCTTCATCCTGATCGCGAACTGGCTGGAGCTGATCCCCAGCGGCCATGACCCGGAACTGCTGGTATCGCCGACGGCCGACGTGAACCTGACCTACGCGCTGGCGCTGCTGGTGATCGTCGGCGTTCACGTCTATAGCGTCCGCAGGCGCGGCTGGAAGGGGTACGCCAAGCACTACTTCGAGCCGTACCCGGTGCTGTTCCCGCTGAACGTGATCGAGGAACTGGTCAAGCCGGTCACGCTCGCGCTGCGGTTGTTCGGCAACATCTTCTCCGGCGGGATCATGATCGCGCTGATCGGCCTGCTGCCGCTGTGGATCATGTGGGGACCGAACGCCGCCTGGAAGCTGTTCGACATGTTCATCGGCGTGATCCAGGCATTCATCTTCGCGCTGCTGACCATCCTGTACTTCGGTATGGCCGGCGAGGTCCACGACGAGGACGAGCACAGGCACGCGACCAGGCCGGAGGCCAAGCCCGAAGCCACGAAGGAAGCCGTCCAGGACCAGGAACAAGCCCAGCCAGTAGGGACGCACTGAGCCGCGCCCGCGGGTCGGTGCCGATAGCAACAACACCGAGCAACAACAGCCGACAGCAACAACGAAGGCCGGGCGAGCGTCCGGTCGTAAGACAGCCAAGGAGAGACATGGCAGACGCAGCAAGCATGGACGCCGCGGTCAAGACTGCTGGTGCGTTCGTCGGTGGTGGCCTCGCCCTCGCCGGCGGTGCGATCGGCGCTGGCATCGGTGACGGCCTGGTCGGTAGCTCGACCATCCAGGGTGTCGCCCGCCAGCCCGAGGCGCAGAGCCGGTTGATGACGATCTTCTTCCTGACCGTCGGTCTGGTGGAGGCGATGTACTTCATCAACCTCGCCTTCATGGCGTTGTTCGTCTTCGTGCTCGGCTAGTAGTAACGCGACAGAACGGACACAGCGATGACTCCATCGATTCCACTCGAGAGCAACTTCCTCGTACCGAACGCCACGTTCTTCGTCGAACTGATCGCCTTCGCGTTGGTCCTGTACATCCTCGCCAAGTACGTCCTCCCGGTGGTCAACAAGGCGATGACCGATCGCCAGGAGAACCTCGGGCGGCTTTTCAAGGACACCGAAGAGGCGAAGGCGAGCGCCGAGCAGGCTGAGCAGGACCTCCGCGCGCAGATCGTCGAGGCCCGGCACGAGGCGGCGCGGATCCGCGAGGAGGCGCGCGAGCAGGGCTCGGCGATCATCGCGGAGATGCGCACCGAGGCGCAGGCCGAGGCGGCCCGGATCGTCGAGCACGCGCACGGCCAGATGGAGGCCGAGCGCCGGCAGGTGCTGGCCCAGCTCCGCAGCGAGGTGGGCGGGATGGCCGTGGCCCTGGCGGGCAAGATCGTCGGGGAGTCGCTGACCGACGACGAGCGCCAGCAGCGCATCGTCGACCGGTTCGTCGAAGAGGTCGAGGCCCAGGACGCGGCCGCCGCCGGTACGACGGGACAGGCGCACTGATGCGTGGCGTCTCGGCCGACGCTCTGCGCGCGGTGCTCGACCAGGTCGAGGACGCGGTGTCCTCGGGTGCCGACCTCCCGGGGCTCGGCACCGACCTGTTCGTCGTGGTCGGCGTGCTGGACCAGAACGCGCCGCTGCGGCGGGCGTTGACCGATCCGGGCGCCCGCACGGAGCTGAAGAAGTCGCTGGCCGCGCAGTTGTTCGAGGGCAAGGTGCAGCCGCTCTCGCTCGAGGTCCTGCAGACCGCGGTGTCGGCACGCTGGTCGCGCAGCCGCGACCTGAGCGACGCGCTCGAGCGGGCCGGCGTCGAGGCCCTGGTCGCGGCCGCGGAGGGCGACGGCACCCTCGATGACGTCGAGGACGAGCTGTTCCGGTTCGGCCGGATCGTCGAGTCGGACTCCGAGCTGCAGTACGCGCTCACCAACCGGATGCCGCTGGCGGCCAAGCGCAACCTGGTCGGCACCTTGTTGGAGGGCAAGTCGACCGAGGTGACCCGGCTGCTGGTCCGGCAGGCGGTGGCGGGCCGGCACCGGTCGTTCATCGCGGCGCTGAACGAGTTCAGCCGGCTCGCGGCGGCGCGCCGCAAGCGGCTGATCGCCGTGGTCCGGGTGGCGCGGCCGCTGGACGAGCAGAACAGGCAGCGGCTCGCCGAGGCGCTCGGCCGGCGCTACGGCGGCGCCGTCCACCTCAACGTGATCGTCGACCCCGACGTCTTCGGCGGCGTGCGGGTCGAGATCGGCGACGAGGTGGTCGACGGCACCGTGGCCACCCGACTGGAAGACGTGCGCCGGCGGATCGCCGGCTGACCTAGCTACACAGGCTGAGCAAACAGGCGCTAGACAAGGCAGAGAGCAGGGAAGAGATATGGCGGAACTCACCATCCGTCCGGAAGAGATCCGGGACGCCTTGCAGCGGTTCGTCTCCGACTACCAGCCGGAGGAGGCGACCCGCGAAGAGGTCGGCACGGTCGTGGACGCCGGAGACGGCATCGCACACGTCGAGGGACTGCCCTCGGCGATGACCAACGAGTTGCTGGAGTTCGAGGACGGCACACGCGGCATCGCCCTGAACCTGGACGTCCGCGAGATCGGCGTCGCGGTGCTGGGTGAGTTCGGCGGTATCGAGGAGGGCCAGCCGGTACGCCGTACCGGCCAGGTGCTCTCGGTCCCGGTCGGCGACGGGTACCTGGGCCGCGTGGTCGACGCGCTCGGCAACCCCGTCGACGGGCAGGGCGAGATCACCGGCCTCGACGAGCGCCGGGCGCTGGAACTGCAGGCGGCCGGCGTGATGGACCGCCAGGAGGTCAACGAGCCGCTGCAGACCGGCCTCAAGGCGATCGACGCGATGACGCCGATCGGCCGTGGCCAGCGGCAGCTGATCATCGGCGACCGCAAGACCGGCAAGACCGCGATCGCGATCGACACGATCATCAACCAGAAGGAGTTCTGGGACACCGGCGACCCGAAGAAGCAGGTCCGCTGCATCTACGTCGCGATCGGCCAGAAGGGTTCGACGATCGCCTCGGTGAAGGCGGCGCTGGACGAGGCCGAGGCGATGCAGTACACGACGATCGTCGCCGCGCCCGCCTCGGACCCGGCGGGCTTCAAGTACGTCGCGCCGTACACCGGCTCGGCGATCGGCCAGCACTGGATGTACCAGGGCAAGCACGTGCTGATCGTGTTCGACGACCTGTCCAAGCAGGCCGAGGCGTACCGGGCGATGTCGCTGCTGCTGCGGCGGCCGCCGGGCCGCGAGGCGTACCCCGGTGACGTGTTCTACCTGCACAGCCGGCTGCTCGAGCGCTGCGCGAAGCTGTCCGACGAGAAGGGCGCGGGCTCGATGACCGGCCTGCCGATCATCGAGACCAAGGCGAACGACATCTCGGCGTTCATCCCGACCAACGTCATCTCGATCACCGACGGCCAGATCTTCCTGCAGTCCGACCTGTTCAACGCCAACCAGCGCCCGGCAATCGACGTCGGTCAGTCGGTGTCCCGGGTCGGCGGTGCCGCGCAGGTCAAGGGCATGAAGAACGTCTCCGGCACGCTGAAGCTAGACCTCGCGCAGTACCGCGCGATGGAGGCGTTCGCGATGTTCGCCTCCGATCTCGACGCCACCTCGCGCCGGCAGCTGGAGCGCGGCAAGCGGCTCACCGAGCTGCTGCGCCAGCCGCAGTACTCGCCGTACCCGGTCGAGGAGCAGACCGTCTCGGTGTGGATCGGTACGTCGGGCAGGCTCGACGAGGTCCCGGTCGACGATGTGCTG
>JBKPSJ010000161.1:0-12023 GCA_046765875.1 Actinomycetota bacterium | reverse complement strand
CCCCCCCCCCCCCCCCCCCCCACCCCCCACAAGTCGTCGGCAGCGTCAGATGTGTATAAGAGACAGGGGTGCGACGGCTGACAACACTGTCCACGTCCGCAACCGTACGGTCCTGCGGTCAGAATTCGCCGGGCCGGGGCTGGGCCGGGCGCGGATGGGGCCGCACTCCCGCGGCCGGCCGGCAATTCTGACCGCAGGTCGGGACGCCCTGGGGTAAATCGCGGGACCCGGACGGGCGCCGCGACGTACCGTGATCGCTCATGGCGACGGTGCCGCTGTGGCGTAACCGCCCGTTCGCGGCCTTCTGGGTCGCGCAGGTGCTGTCGAACGCCGGCACGCAGGTCAGCGAGCTGGCCATCCCGCTGACCGCCGTTCTGCTGCTCGACGCCGGCCCGGCCCAGATGGGGGCGCTGACCGCGCTGGAGGCCGCGCCGAGCCTGGTGCTCGGACTGTTCCTCGGCGTCCTGGTCGACCGGGTCCGGCGGGCATCCCTGATGGTGTGGTGCAACCTCGGCCAAGGCCTGCTGATCGGGACGATCCCGCTCGCTGCGGCGCTCGGCGTACTCCGCATGCCGCAGATGTACGTCGTCACGTTCACGGTCGGCGGCATGGCACTTGCGTACGGGATAGCACACACCGCGTACATCCCGGTGCTCGTCACCGATCGCCGCCAGCTCACGGCGGCCAACAGCAGTGTCGCGCTCAGCGACTCGGTCACCGCCGTGGCCGGGCCGGGGCTCGGCGGTGTTCTGGTGCAGGTGCTGACCGCGCCGTACGCCGTCTTGGTTGACGCGGTGTCGTTCCTCGCCGCGGCCGTGCTGCAGATCGCCGGGCGGCGCGACGACCCGGCTCCGGCCCGTGGCAATGGCTTCCGGTTGTCGCTGGGGGAGGGCTGGTCGGCGTTCGTCCGGCAGCGCGGGGTGTTCACGCTCACCGTGGGGAAGGGCGCCTTCGACTTCTTCCAGTGGGCGGTGCTCGCGCTCTACATCCTGTACGCAGTGGACGTGCTCGGCCTGTCGCCGGCGCAGATCGGGCTGGTCGCGGTACTGAGCTCGCTCGGTCCGCTGCTCGCCGGACTGCTGGCGACACCGGTCAGCCGCCACTTCGGCACCACCTGGACCTCGGTACTCGCATCGGTCCTGCTCGGCGGCAACCTTCTGATCCCGCTGGCGACCGGTCCGGACCCGGTGGTGATCGGGATGCTGTCGTTCGGGCAGTTCCTGATCGGGCTCGGCGTCGTCTACCTGATCATCGTCCGGGCCACCTTGCTCCAGCAGACGATCGCACCCGAACTGCTCGGCCGGGTCGGCGGTGTGGCCCGGCTGATCGAGTGGGGCCCGGGCCCGTTCGGAGGCCTGTTCGGCGGCCTGCTGGGCGAACTGATCGGCCTGCGTCCGGCGCTCGTGGTCACCTGCCTCGGCTGCCTGATCGGGGTCCCGATCATCGCCCCGGCCGCTCTTCGCCACCAACTCCGCTTGAACTGACCACCCCCGCGAGTGATGGGAGGATCGGGCGGGTGGATGGCTGGGAAGCGGTGGCTGCCAGCGCCGTACCGCTGACAGGTGGGTACGGCGGGGAAACGTATGCCGTCGGCGCGGCCGGCGAGGAAGCGGTGTTGCGGATCTATGTACGAGAGCCGGCCCGAGCGGCTGTCGATATGGCGTTGCTACGGCTGGTACGTGGGCTGTTGCCGGTCCCGCGCGTGCTCGACGTCAAGCCGGAAGCGACCGGCGACGGACCGCCGTACGTGCTGACCGAGCGGCTGCCCGGGGTCAACCTGGAACTCTTCCTCCGCGAGGCCGACGACCGGCAGCGCCGGCGGGTCGGCGAGCAACTCGGCGACCTGCTGGCCCGGCTGAGCGGTATGCCCTTCCTCGAGTCCGGACTGTTCGAGGGCAGCGACCTGACGGTCCGTCCGTTCCCGCCCGGCGACCTGCGCCAGTGGTACGCCGCCAACGCTCCCGCCCTGAACGACCGGCAGGCCGATCGGCTCGGCGGTGTCCTCGACGAGGCGGACGACCTGGCCGCCGAGACCGACCGGGTCTGCCTGGTCCACAGCGACTTCAACCCGAAGAACCTGCTGGTCGACCCCGAGACCGCCACCATCACCGGACTGGTCGACTGGGAGTTCGCGCATGCCGGCTCGCCGTACGCGGACCTGGGCAACCTGCTGCGCTTCTGCGACGACGCGGCGCTGGCCGGTGCTGTGCTGGGTGTCGTACGCGACCGGGTACCGGGAGTCGACGATCAGGTCGTACGCCGGGCACGTGCGGCGGATCTGTGGGCGCTGATCGAGCTGGCTGGACGGGCCGGGCAGAACCCGGTCGCCGACGCCGCGCTGGATGTACTCCGTGCAACGGCGGACACTGCCGGCCTCGCCGCCGGACGGCTCGACTTCGCCTGATCGGGTCCGTGCGTGGCGGGAATGTCGACATGGCACAGGCTGAGATTGCCGCGCAAAACGGCGGTCGGCGTCGTACATTGATTGGCAGCAGATGGCTGACCTGGCCCCCAGGGGCTACTCTGGCGGGCACCCGCAGTGCATCGGGTGCTCTAGGTTGCTCTGTGCCTCGTGAACCACGTATCCTGTCAGATGCGCTATGGGCCCGCACGACCTCGGACGGAGCAGGCTCGTGCTCGCAGGGGAGTCGGCAGTGGTAGGTGATCGGTCGGCATCGGTGCGATCCAACGGCCTGTACGCACCCGGAAACGACCAAACAGTCCACGGAGCACCCCACCACATGACGGCCAGCATCGAGGCACCTCTCGACCCCGCAACGACGGACACCACCCCGCAGGTAGCGGTCAATGACATCGGGTCGGAGGAAGACTTCCTCGCGGCGATCGATCAGACCATCAAGTACTTCAACGACGGTGACATCGTCGAGGGCACCATCGTCAAAGTGGACCGGGACGAGGTCCTGCTCGACATCGGTTACAAGACCGAGGGTGTCATCCCGTCGCGTGAGCTCTCGATCAAGCACGACGTCGACCCGAACGATGTCGTCCACGTCGGCGATCATGTCGAGGCCCTGGTCCTCCAGAAGGAGGACAAGGAAGGCCGTCTGATCCTTTCGAAGAAGCGCGCCCAGTACGAGAAGGCCTGGGGCACGATCGAGAAGATCAAGGAGGAGGACGGCGTCGTCACCGGCACCGTCATCGAGGTCGTCAAGGGCGGCCTGATCCTGGACATCGGCCTGCGCGGCTTCCTCCCGGCGTCGCTGGTGGAGATGCGCCGGGTGCGCGATCTGCAGCCGTACGTCGGCCAGGTAATCGAGGCCAAGATCATCGAGCTCGACAAGAACCGCAACAACGTCGTGCTGTCCCGCCGAGCCTGGCTGGAGCAGACGCAGTCCGAGGTGCGGATGAACTTCCTCACCCAGCTGCAGAAGGGCCAGATCCGCAAGGGTGTTGTGTCCAGCATCGTCAACTTCGGTGCGTTCGTGGACCTGGGCGGTGTCGATGGCCTGGTGCACGTGTCCGAGCTGTCCTGGAAGCACATCGACCACCCGACCGAGGTCGTCGAGGTCGGCCAGGAGGTCACCGTCGAAGTGCTGGACGTCGACATGGACCGCGAGCGGGTCTCGCTGTCGCTGAAGGCGACCCAGGAAGACCCGTGGCAGCAGTTCGCCCGGACCCACCAGATGGGCCAGATCGTGCCCGGCAAGGTGACCAAGCTGGTGCCGTTCGGCGCGTTCGTGCGGGTCGAGGAGGGCATCGAGGGCCTGGTGCACATCTCCGAGCTCGCCGAGCGCCACGTCGAGATCCCCGAGCAGGTCGTCCAGGTCAACGACGACGTCATGGTCAAGATCATCGACATCGACCTGGAGCGGCGCCGGATCTCGCTGTCGCTGAAGCAGGCCAACGAGGGTGTCGACCCGGTGTCGGACGACTTCGACCCGACGCTGTACGGCATGACCGCGACATACGACGACCAGGGCAACTACGTCTACCCCGAGGGCTTCGACCCCGAGACCGGCGAGTGGCTCGACGGCTACGACAAGCAGCGCGAGGAGTGGGAGCGGCAGTACGCCGAGGCCCACGCCCGCTGGGAGGCGCACAAGAAGCAGATCGAGGACGCCAAGTCGGCCGACGTCGAGGCGGGCGAGGCATCGTCGTACTCCTCGCAGGCGCAGCCGAAGAGCGACGCCCCGGTCGAGGGCGCGCTGGCCTCGGACGAGGCGCTGCAGGCACTGCGCGAGAAGCTCACCGGCAACGGCTGATCCACCGCGGTCATCGAATCGGCCCCGTCCTCGGCTGGGAGGGCGGGGCCGTTTCTTGTCCGTCCTCGATAGGGTGCGTGGCGTGCTGAGGGTTGGGCTGACGGGCGGGATCGGGTCGGGCAAGAGCGAGGTGTCGCGCCGGTTGCGCGCGCTCGGCGCGGTGGTGATCGACGCCGACGTGCTGGCCCGAGAGGTCGTTGCCCAGGGCACCGATGGTCTCGCCGAGGTGGTCCGCGTCTTCGGACCGGAGGTGCTCAACGAGCACGGCGCGCTGGACCGGCCCAAGCTCGGCGCGATCGTGTTCGGCGACGACGAGGCGCGCAAGCGGCTGGAGGCGATCATCCATCCCCGGGTGCGGGCCCGGGCCGCCGCGATCGAGGCCGCGGCAGGGCCGGACGCGATCGTCGTACACGACATCCCGCTGCTGGTCGAGACCGGTCAGGCCGACCGGTTCGACGCCGTGGTGGTGGTCGACGTACCGCCGGCCGTCCAGTTGGAACGGCTGACCGGAAGCCGCGGGATGACCGCGGACGAGGCGGCGGCACGGATCAGCAGCCAGGCCAGCCGCGAGGACCGGCTCGCCGCGGCCGCCTTTGTGGTCGACAACTCAGGCACTCCGGAAGACCTCGACCGCGAGGTCGGCCAGCTGTGGGAGCGCTTGCGTGACGCGCTGGTATGACCGAGCCGGCATGACCCCGCGCCGCGAAATGATTGTGGCCGTGTCATCAGCCGCGTGACGCCGCCTACGTCACGACCTGTCCAGAGTTGGGAGGCCGGCGTGGCCTGCCCGCGCTGCAAGTCCGACGTACGCGAGGTCTCGCACTTCTGCCGCTACACCGACGTCGAGAAGGTGACCTCGCAGACGTACACTGCCGACCTCAACGGTGGCAGAACGGCACCACCGAGGTGGCCGGATACGTCGCAGTGGTGGACAAGTTCTTCGGGCGGAAGGACCGCCCGGACACGGAGAAGGCGGATCTGACAACAATGCTGGCGTCGGTCACCGGCAGCCAGTGAGGAGCGAGTGATCGGCGGGTGAGCAGGTGGTGAGCGGGCGCAAGACGCCGTCCGGACCGGGGGAGAACCCCAACCCATGGGTCCGGCGGCTGCCCGGGGACGAACCGGACGAGGATGTCGGCACGAAGACCGAACCGGTGGTCTCGCCGTGGAACTATCCGGTCGACCCGCCGCCGGGTACCGGCACGGGTACGCCGGACGGGGGCGGGCCGGCTCAGCCGCCGTCGCTGCGGCGTACTCCGGCCGAACCGAAACGCCGCGGCGCCGTCCGCAAGACGCTCATCCCGGTACTGGCCGCGCTCGTCGTGGTCGCGGTGATCGGCGTGGTGCTGCTGAACGTGCTGGGCAGCAACGAGCCGAGCAGCACCCTGTCGACGCCCCCGTCGGGTACACCCTCGGCCTCGGTCGGTACGCCAGCGGGCGGTCCGTCCACACCGGCTCCGTCCACGCCGGCCCCGACCGGAAGCTCCGGTTCGACCGGCCCGTCCGCACCTGGGTCCTCGTCGACGTACGTGCCGCCGCGGAACGCTCTCCCGGTCGGGTACGGCGTCTCGGTCGTACCGGCACCCGGCTGGACGGTGTTCACCGCGGAGACCGAGGGCAAGGAACTGGTTCCGAGCGCCCCGAACGATCACTCGACCTGGTTCTGGGTCCGGCAGCGGCAGAACGTCACCGCCGAGGACTACGCCATCCGCATCTTCGAGGGCGAGACCAGGGGCGGCTCGCAGGTCAAGGCCGGCCCGACGCTGAAGCCGGACTGCCCGCGCGACGTCCTCACCGAGTGCGTCACGATCAGCTACTCGATGCTGCTGCCGAAAGAGCGCAGCGGGTTGTCGATGCGCTGCGAGGTGCAGGCGTTCCGCCGCATCGACGGCGTCGCCACCGCGATGGACTTCTGCTCGCGGCCCGCGTTCTACGCCAAGGCGTACGCCGACGCGAAGCTGATGCTCAAGACCGTGATCGACAGCCAGTGACCATCTCCCGCACTTGACGCTGCTCCACCCCGTGACGACCAGCCGAGTGAACCGAGAAAGGCGCGTATGAGCCAGCAGTACGGGCCGCCGCAAGGCCCCTACGGGCAGCCGCAGGGCCAACCTGGTGCCTACCCGCCACTCGGTCCACCCCCCGCCGTCCAGCCCGGCCCCTGGCCACCCCAACCCGCCCAAGGCGGCCAGGGTGGCCATGGCGGCTACGGCCAGGATGGCCAAGGTGGCTACGGCCAGCGTGGCCCGGGTGGCGGTTACGGTCCGGGCGGTCCGGGGCAGGGTGGACCGGACCAGGGCGGGTACGGCGCGGGCGGTCCCGGCCAAGGACGTCCGGTCGGTCCGGGCGGTCCGGGTGGGCCTGGTGGGTTTGGGCCGGCGGGTGGACCGGTGGGGCCGTTCGGGATGCCGCCGGGGTACCGGCCGCCGCGGCGGCGGTCGAACCTGCCGCGGATCCTGGCGATCGCCGGCGGCGCCGCCGCGGTGGCGCTGATCATCCTCGGCGCGGTGCTACTGCTGACGCACGACCCGAACGAAGAGGCGGGCGGAGACCCGACCACCGACCCGACCAGCCAGCCGACGTCGGAGCCGACCCCTGGCGAGAGTCCCAGCCCGTCACCTTCGCCTATGTACACCCCGAAACCCGGCGAGGTCGAGGTCGGCTACGGTGTGTACGTCAAGCCGGAGCGGGGCTGGGTCCGCGACAACACGTACAAGAACAACGGCGCCAACTACACGCTGCCGCGGCCTGGTGGCGGCATCAAAGGCTGGTTCTGGGCCCGCCAGACCGAGTTGTACGACGCGAAGGGCTTCGCCGAGCACCTCGCCGACGTCGAGTCGAACAACCTGCAGAACGTGCACATCGTGAAGGGCCGGTACATCCCCTGCCCGCGCGCGGTGATGGTGAAGTGCTACGCGATCAACTTCTCCGCGGTGGTGCCGGGAGCGCAGACCAGGAGCAAGAAGCCGATCGTCTTCCGCGGTCAGTTCCTGTCGTTCCAGCGCACGGACGGCCTGGTCACCGCATCGGACTCGGCGCTGCGCAAGGAGGACTTCGACGCCAACTACCCGCAGATCCGCAAGATGATCGTCTCGATGTTCGATTCGATGTAGCCTTTGCGGGTCTGCCGTACCGGATGTCGGGTGGTATGGAAACCGGCTCGAGGCGGTTTGTCGGAGCCGGGACGTACGGTGGAGGGCATGAGACAGGTCTCCGACTTGCAGCGCACGGTGGCGCCCTTCGAGGTGATCGCCGAGTTCGAGCCGTCCGGTGACCAGCCGGCGGCGATCGACGACCTCGAGAAGCGAGTCAAGAACGGCGAGAAGGACGTCGTGCTGCTGGGTGCGACCGGCACCGGCAAGACCGCGACGGTGGCGTGGCTGGCCGAGCGCATCCAGCGCCCGGTGCTCGTGCTGCAGCCGAACAAGACGCTGGCCGCCCAGTTCGCCAACGAGCTGCGCCAGTTCTTCCCCCACAACGCGGTGGAGTACTTCGTCTCGTACTACGACTACTACCAGCCCGAGGCGTACGTCCCGCAGACGGACACGTACATCGAGAAGGACTCCTCGATCAACGAGGAGGTCGAGCGGCTGCGGCACTCGGCGACCTGGTCCCTGCTGACCAGGCGCGACGTGATCGTGGTCGCGACCGTATCCTGCATCTACGGCCTTGGCTCGGCCGACGAGTACCTCGACCGGATGGTGCACGTGAAGGTCGGCGAGGACATGGATCGCGACGAGATCCTGCGCCGGCTGGTCCAGGTGCAGTACTCGCGCAACGACATGGCCGCCACTCGCGGGACGTTCCGGGTCCGCGGCGACACCCTCGAGGTGTTCCCGGTGTACCAGGAGCTCGCTGTCCGGGTGGAGTTCTTCGGCGACGAGATCGAGCGGCTGATGACGCTGCACCCGGTGACCGGCGAGATCATCAGCGAGGAGGACGAGCTCTACATCGGCGCGGCCACGCACTACGTGACCAACCCGAACAGGATGGAGCGTGCGATCCACGACATCGAGACCGAGCTGGCCGAGCGGCTGGAGGAGCTCGAGCGGCACGGCCAGCTGCTGGAGGCGCAGCGGCTGCGGATGCGCACGACGTACGACATCGAGATGATGCGCCAGATCGGCACGTGCTCCGGCATCGAGAACTACTCGCGCCACCTCGACGGCCGCGCGGCCGGGAGCGCGCCGCACTGCCTGCTGGACTACTTCCCCGAAGACTTCCTGATGGTCATCGACGAGTCGCACGTGACCGTGCCGCAGGTCGGAGGGATGTACGAGGGCGACATGTCGCGCAAGCGCACCCTCGTCGACCACGGGTTCCGGCTGCCGTCGGCGATGGACAACCGCCCGCTGAAGTGGGAGGAGTTCCTGGAGCGGATCGGCCAGACGGTGTACCTGTCCGCGACCCCGGGGCAGTACGAGCTGGACCGCTCGAACGGTCACGTCGAGCAGATCATCCGCCCGACCGGCCTGGTCGATCCCGAGGTGATCGTCAAGCCGACCAAGGGCCAGATCGACGACCTGATCCACGAGATCAAGCTGCGCACCGAGCGCGACGAGCGGGTTCTGGTCACGACCCTGACCAAGAAGATGTCGGAGGACCTGACCGACTACCTGCTCGAGATGGGCATCCGTACGCGGTACCTGCACAGCGAGGTCGACACCCTGCGCCGGGTCGAGCTGCTCCGCGAACTGCGCCAGGGCGAGTTCGACGTGCTCGTCGGCATCAACCTGCTCCGCGAGGGCCTCGACCTGCCCGAGGTGTCGCTGGTGGCGATCCTGGACGCCGACAAGGAGGGCTTCCTGCGCAGCGGCCGGTCGCTGATCCAGACCATCGGCCGCGCGGCTCGAAACGTGTCCGGCGCCGTGATCATGTACGCCGACACCATCACCCCGTCGATGGAACAGGCGATCGACGAGACCAACCGGCGCCGCGCGATCCAGGTCGCGTACAACACCGAGAACGGCATCGACCCGACCCCGCTGCGCAAGCGGATCGCCGACATCACCGACATGCTGGCCCGCGAGGACGCCGACACCGCCGAACTCCTCGGGAGCGGCCGCTCGCAGAGCCGCGGCAAGGCACCGGTGCCGGGCAACCTCGTGCTGCGTCGATCACATACGGAGAAGGCGGGCGAGCACGCCAAGCAGATCGCCGGCGGGCTGCCGAGCAGCGACCTGGCCGACCTGATCCAGCAGCTCACCGACCAGATGCACAGCGCGGCGGCCGAACTCCAGTTCGAGGTCGCGGCCCGGCTCCGCGACGAGATCTCCGAACTGAAGAAGGAACTCCGCCAGATGGCCAACGCCGGCGCCCGCTAGCCGAATGTACTCTTCCGCCCGCAGGTCGCGGCGTCAGTCGCCGGCCCGCAGGTCCACACGCAGGACCTGTTGGTCCCCTAGTGCGGCGGGTGGCTCAGGTCTTCTGGAGTCCTTCCCAGGTCCAATGCGGCATGGCAATGGTCTCGGGGACCTTGGTGCCCTCGTAGCCGAGTACGTCGGAGACCGCCCACTCCATGTACTCGCGGAGTGCCGCACGGAACTCGGGGTCGGCGGGTAGCCTGGCGTCGTCGGCCGCGGCGACGAAGCACGCCACGAACCGGCGACCCAGATCGGTCATGTCGCCGTTGCCGCAGTGCAGTCGCACCATCGACGCCTGGTCGCTGCACTGCTCGCTGAACACCGGCGGACCGCCGAGTACCTCACCCCAGTACGCCGCCAGCCGCTCGACGTGCTGCGGATGCTGATCGGGATGCGAGAACGGATGGTTCAGCTCGGGGTCGGCCAGACACCGGGCGTGATGAGCCTGCGCAAGCGCGAGTATCGCCGGCGCCCCACCGGCGTACTCGAACATGGAAGGACGCACGGTCCGACCCTCGCACCCGCCCTCGGCTCACGCAACCACCGCAACGCATCGACCGTTGAGCAGGTAACGGGGACGCTGAACAAGCTGCGACGTCGTGAGACAGAGCCGGCCTTGTGCAACAGAGCAACGGCCTGTGCAGCAGAACAACGGCTTGTGCAACGGAGCAACACCTTGTTGAGAGTGGCGGCGGGTTGTCCAACGCCTGTGGGACGATCGGGCCCGGAGGAGATCTGATGACGCGGGACGAGTTGCTCGACTACTGCCTGGGCAAGCCGGGCGCCTCGCAGGACGAGCCGTGGGAGGGCGATGTCGTCGCCAAGGTGAGCGACAAGATCTTCGCGTTCCTCGGCGGCGATTCGGTCGGAATCAAGTGCGGCAACAACCGCGAGGAGGCCGACGAACTCGTCAAGACGTACCCGGATGACGTCACGAAGATGGCGTACATCGGCCGGTCGGGCTGGAACACCGTTCGCATCGGCGGCGCCGTGCCCGACGACGAGGTGCTCGAACTGGTCGACGCCTCGTACGACACGGTCGTCAGCAAACTCCCCAAGTCGCGCCGCCCACCCAAGCCCTAACCGCCGGCTGTAGCCCGCAGACGCGGTACCGGACCGTGGTCCGGTGGCAGGGGGAATCGTTGCCCAGGTGTGGGAATTCCTTGCCCGCTTGGGTGGTTGAACTTTGCAACGGCTGGGCGTCGATTTGGCTCAACGGCTCCGAGCCGGAAGAATGACGTTCGTGGAGGGGAGTATTCCCTCGCGGCGGCATCGTCATCACGGTCAGGGGTTCGTACCTGACCCGGTGTCGCCGATCCGGCCGAGTTCCTAGACCGGGTGGAAGAGACCTCCGGAGTCCGTTTCGCATGCACTCCGGAGGATGAAATGGCCGTTCAGGACTACGTGTGGTACATCACAGTCGGCATCACGCTGGCGGTCCTGATCTTCGACGTCTTCATCATCGGCCGCCGCCCGCACGAGCCGTCCACCAAAGAGTCGGCGTTCGCGATCATGTTCTACGTCGGCCTCGCCGCGTTGTTCGGGCTTGGCGTGTGGTACTTCGCCGGAGGCCAGTACGCGGGGGAGTTCTACGCCGGCTGGCTGACCGAGTACAGCCTCAGCATCGACAACCTGTTCATCTTCCTGATCATCATGAGCCGGTTCGCCGTGCCCAGGAAGTATCAGCAGACCGCGCTGCTCGTCGGCATCATCCTGGCGCTGGTCTTCCGCGGCATCTTCATCGGGCTCGGAGCGGCCGCGATCAACCAGTTCTCCTGGGTCTTCTACCTGTTCGGCGCCTTCCTCGTCTACACCGCGGTCCAGTTGGCGCGACACGGCGAGACCAACGACGAGGACTACGAGGAGAACATCGTGATCCGGTGGGCGAAGCGCGCCCTGCCGGCCAGCGACAAGTACAACGGCGTCAAGCTCACCATCGTCGAGAGCGGCAAGCGCCTGATCACGCCCATGTTCATCGTGATCGTTGCCCTCGGCACCACCGACCTGCTCTTCGCGCTGGACTCGATCCCGGCGATCTACGGACTGACCCGCGAGCCGTTCCTGGTGTTCACCGCGAACGTGTTCGCCCTGATGGGTCTGAGGCAGCTGTACTTCCTGCTCGGCGACATGCTGCGCCGGCTGGTGTACCTGTCGCTCGGCCTGTCCGTGATCCTCGCCTTCATCGGCGTCAAACTCGTCCTGCACGCGCTGCACGAGAACGAACTGCCGTTCATCAACGGCGGTGAGCACATCGACTGGGCGCCGGAGATCCCGATCTGGATCTCGCTCGGCTTCATTCTGGTGACGCTGAGCGTGACGACCGTCGCGAGCCTGATCAAGTCCCGCCGCGACGCCAACGGGTCCACCGACGTCCCGGGGTCCCGGCCCGACGCCGAGCTCGAGCAGTCCGCCACGACGCCCGAGGCCGAACTGGTCC
>JBKPSJ010000160.1:0-7893 GCA_046765875.1 Actinomycetota bacterium | reverse complement strand
GCTCGTGCGTCACGGCCGGCACCGGGTCCTGCCACAGCAGTTCCTCGCTCGGGACCTCCGGGCCGAGATACCGCACGACCGGGCCCATGTCGCGGTGCGTCAGCTTGAACCAGGCGCGAGCGAAGGCGTCGGCGAACTCGTCCGGGTTCTCGAGGAACCGGCGCGAGATCGGCTCGTAGATCGGGTCGAACCGCAGCGACAGATCCGTGGTCAGCATCGTCGGAGCGTGCCGCTTCGACGGGTCGTGCGCGTCGGGCACGGTGTCGGCGCCGGCGCCGTCCTTCGGCTTCCACTGGTGCGCCCCGGCGGGGCTCAGATCCGGCTCCCACTCGTAGCCGAACAGGATCTCGAAGAAGTTCGTCGGACCCCAGGTGGTCGGGGCCGTCGTCCAGATCCCCTCCAGGCCGCTGGTGATCGCGTCCGCGCCCTTGCCGGTGCCGAACGAGTTCTTCCAGCCCAGCCCCTGCGCCTCCAGCGGAGCACCCTCGGGCTCGGGGCCGACATTCGCCGGCGCGTCGGCCGCACCGTGGGTCTTGCCGAACGTGTGGCCGCCGGCGATCAGCGCCACCGTCTCCTCGTCGTTCATCGCCATCCGCTTGAACGTCTCGCGGATGTCGCGAGCAGCGGCCAGCGGGTCCGGGTTGCCGTTCGGGCCCTCCGGGTTGACGTAGATCAGGCCCATCTGGACCGCGGCGAGCGGCTTCTCCAGATCCCGGTCGCCGGTGTAGCGCTCGTCGCCGAGCCAGGTCTGCTCCGGACCCCAGTACACGTCCTCGTCGGGCTCCCACACGTCCTGGCGGCCACCGCCGAAACCGAAGGTCTTGAAGCCCATCGTCTCCAGCGCGACGTTGCCGGTCAGTACCATCAGGTCCGCCCACGACAGGCTCTGGCCGTACTTCTTCTTGACCGGCCACAGCAGCCGGCGGGCCTTGTCGAGGTTGCCGTTGTCCGGCCAGCTGTTGATCGGCGCGAACCGCTGCTGACCGGCACCGGCACCGCCGCGGCCGTCGTTGATCCGGTACGTACCGGCGCTGTGCCATGCCATCCGGATCATGAACGGCCCGTAGTTGCCGAAGTCTGCCGGCCACCAGTCCTGTGACGTGGTCAGCACTTCGGCGATGTCCTTCTTCACCTCTGCGAGGTCGAGCGCGCTGAACGCCGCGGCGTAGTCGAAGTCCTCACCCAGCGGGTTGGCCACCGCCGGGTTCTTGGCGAGGATCTTCAGGTTGAGCCGGTTCGGCCACCAGCCATGGTTACCCCCGCTCTCGGTCGGGTGCGGGGCACGTACCCAGACCGGGCACTCCGCGGCGCCGGCCTCCTCGTTCATCTCTCCGACAACTGCATCGGGCTTGTCCGACACGAAAATCCCTCCAGGTCCAGGAACGGGCGATCAGGAACGTCGAGCGGCAGAACAGGCGGGGCATCGGCCCCAGTAGATGACCTCGGCCTCTTCGACCTCGAAGCCGTGGTCGTTGGACGCGGTCAGGCACGGCACCTCGCCGACGGCACAGTCGACGTCGGCGATCGCGCCGCACGACCGGCACACGACGTGGTGGTGGTTGTCGCCGACCCGCGACTCGTACCGCGCGACCGAATTGGACGGCTGGATGCGCCGTACCAGACCCGAGCTCGTCAGCGTATGTAACGAGTCGTAGACGGCCTGGTGCGACACGTCGGGAAGATCCTCACGCACGGCCTGGATGATCGTGTCCGTGTCGGCGTGAGGATGAGTCCGCACCGCGGTCAGCACCGCTATCCGGGGCCGGGTCACGCGCAGACCGGCCCCTCGCAACATCTCTTGGAAGTCCGGGGCCGTCGTCACGCCCCACACGCTGCCCGCTTTTCTGGAATCAGTCAAGAAAGCGGCCGAGCCTCGTCTGGGTGGAGCTAAGGGGACTCGAACCCCTGACCTTCTGCATGCCATGCAGACGCGCTACCAACTGCGCCATAGCCCCAGCGTCCCTGGATCGGGACTCGGAGAGTGTAGCCGAGCGCCTCGGCCGACACGAAATCGGCGCTACTTCTGCGGGTCGTCGCTGAGCACGGGTTCGGGCAGGGTGCCCGCGTTGTACTCCTCGATCCGCCAGCGGCCGTTGCTGCCGAGCTTGATCGATGTCCACGCGCAGTTCGACATACCGCCGAAGATGCCCCACTGATCGAACGGTACGCCGAGCCAACGGCAGATCCCGACCCTCGCGGCGAGGCCGTGGGTGACGGCGACGACGGTGTCGTCCGGCCCGGCTGCGGCCACGATCCGGTCCAGCGCCTCGGCGAACCGGGATGCCACCTCGGTGAGGTTCTCCCCCGTCGTACCGCGGCGGATGTTGCGCAGGCCGAGTTCGCCCGCCCTGATCACGTCGGCATACTCCGGGTACTTCTCGACCACCACGTCCATGGTCAGCCCGGCCCAGTCGCCGACGTCGATCTCGCGCAGCTGTTGGTCGTACTCGACCTCGATCCCGGTCAGCCGCGACAACTCGGCGGCCGTGGCGACGGCGCGGGACAGGTCGCTCGACACGATCCGCACCGGGTTGAGCGACGCGAGCCGGGGCGCGGCATCTGCGGCCTGCTGGACTCCGACCTCGTCCAGCGGTATGTCGGCCTGGCCTTGCATCAGGCCGTCCAGGTTCCACTCGGTGCGGCCGTGCCGCCACACCACGAGGCGGCGTGCGGTCACCGCGGCCTCACGCCGGATCGCCACTGACCGGCGACGGCAGCGGGATCAGCGGGCAGTCGCGCCAGAGCCGCTCGAGGGAGTAGAAGGTGCGCTCCTCGTCCTGCTGGACGTGGATGACGACGTCGAGGTAGTCCAGCAGCACCCAGCGGCCCTCCCGCTCGCCCTCGCGGCGTATCGGCTTGGCGTCCAGGGCGCGCAGCTTCTCCTCGATCGCGTCGACGATCGCGCGAACCTGCCGGTCGTTGGCGGCCGACGCGATAAGGAACGCGTCGGTGATCGCCAGCTGCTCGGAGACGTCGAACGCGATCACGTTCTCGGCCTTCTTGTCGTGGGCAGCCTCGGCGGCCGCGGTCAGCAGCTCGACGGCCCGTTCGGTTGCAGTCATATCGTCCTAAACGTAGAGGTTGCGCTTGGCTATGTACTGGACGATGCCGTCCGGTACCAGATACCAGGTCGGTTCGCCGCGGGTGACACGTTCGCGGCACTCCGTCGAGGAGATCGCCAGCGCCGGTACCTCCAAGAGTGTCACGCGATCCTTCGGCAGTCGGTCCAGCGGGAGCGCCAGGTTCTCCGTACCGGGCCGAGTACAGCCGACGAAGTGAGCCAGTTCGAACATCTCGTCGACGTCGCGCCAGGTCAGGATCTGCGCCAGCGCGTCGGCGCCGGTGATGAAGAACAGCTCGCTGCCGGGATACAGCTTGGCGAGATCGCGCAGGGTGTCGATCGTGTACGTCGGGCCGGGCCGGTCGATGTCGACGCGGCTGACCGAGAACCGCGGATTGGACGCGGTCGCGATCACGGTCATCAGGTACCGGTCCTCGGCAGCCGAAACCTGGCGTTCGGACTTCTGCCAGGGCTGGCCGGTGGGTACGAAGATGACCTCGTCGAGCTTGAAGTACGACTGGACCTCACTGGCGGCGACGAGGTGTCCGTGATGGATCGGGTCGAACGTCCCGCCCATCACCCCGAGGCGCCGCTTGTCGGGCATGGTGCTCAGCTGTGTGGCCGGCCCTTGCCGAAGATCAGCGTGATGACGAGCAGCGCGGCCAGGGTGACGAAGGTGAAGATGCCGAACGCCCACTTCGACATACCTGGATTGCTTTCGAGCGCCACGATCAGCGGCAGCACCAGCGCAGATGACATAGCGCGCAGCCTAGCGGTTCATCGCCGGGTGGGCGGGCCTGCCCACCCGGTGAGAGCCGCGGTGGCCAGCGATTGTCAGTGCCTGCGGGTACGGCGAGCGAGCAGCCGGCGCCGGCCGCGGCCTCTCGCGTGGGCGCGGTTGTACGCGGCCGCGACACGCTGCAGCTCGTCGACCTGGGCACGGGCAACATCGAGGGTGATCATGGTCCTTCCAATGTGTGATGGCAAACTTGTCTGTTTACCTTCGATTGTATGTTGGTGTCGTCTAGCTCCAATGAATTGAAGGCAAAGCGGTGTCGATGCCTATGATGATGTAGGCTGAACACGCTCCGTTAGGAGGAACCGGTGGACAGGACCGATCGCCAGTTGGTGGAGGCGCTGCGCGCGAACGGACGGCTGAGCTGGGCCGAACTGGGCCGGCTGGTCGGGATGTCCGGGCCGAGCGTGCAGGAACGGGTCCGGCGGCTCGAGGACCGCGGCGTGCTGCGCGGGTACCACGCCGTGGTCGATCCCGAGCGGGTCGGACTGGGCACCAGCGCGCTGGTCGGGTTGTTCCAGGGCGACGACACCGAGACCGACGATGTGGTGGAGGCGGTGCGACAGGTGCCGGCCGTCGAGGACTGCTGGTTCGTCGCCGGCGAGGCCGAGCTGGTGGTCAAGGTCCGGGTGCCCGACGTCGCCGCGCTGGAAGCTACGGTCGGCGTGCTGCGCAGGGTCAGGGGCGTGATCCGGACCCGCACAACCGTGGTCCTGTCGACCCGCTGGGAGGGCCGGCCGGCCCCGCTGCCGGAGGACTAGGAAACGCCCGCGAGGCGCAGCAGAGCGGTTGTCGCGGCGGCCGCGACCACGATCACCACGAACGGCGCCCGCCGCCAGGCCAGGACACCGGCGACCAGGACGCCGGTCGGCCGCGCCCAGCCGGCGAACTCCTTGGCCTCGATCAGCGCGGCTGTCGCCACCAGCGCCACCAACAGCACCGTCGCTCCCCTGGCCAGCAGCACCTGGGTGCGTTCGGAGATCTCGATCCGGCCGTGCAGCAGCGGTCCGGCCAGCCGCATCAGATAGGTGCCTACGGCAAGCACCAGGATGGCGGTCAGTGTCATGGCTTCCACCTCAACGCGAGCAGCCCGAGCAATGACATCAAGACCGGCAGACCGGCCGGCAGAAACGGTGTCGCGATCAACGCGATGGCCGCGCCGACGAGCGCCGCCTTCCGAGTCTGCCGGTCGCGCAGAGCCGGAAGCACCAGTGCGAGCAGTACCGCTGGGAACGCAGCGTCCAGTCCGAAGGCATCGGTATCACCGATCGCCTGACCGGCGAGCGCGCCGATCAGTACGGCAATGTTCCACGCCCCGAACAGCGCCACGCCACTGGTCCAGAACGCCCGCCGCCGCATCTCCGGCCCGGACTGGCCCAGCGCGAACGCGACGGACTCGTCGACCATCAGATGTGCGCCGATCACCTTGGTCAGCGGCCGCGGCCCGAGTACGTCGGCGACAGCGAACCCGAATGGCAGGTGCCGGGTGTTGAGCAGCAACCCGGTGGTCACCGCGGCGACCGGTCCGCCGCCGGCGAGCACGATGCCGACCGCGCTGAACTGCGCGCCGCCGGCGAAGACGAGCAGCGACATCGCGACCGGCACCCAGACGGGCAGTCCCCCGGCCACCGCGATCGCACCGAACGAGGCGCCGACGACGGCATCCGCCAGGCAGACGAGGGCGACATCCCGGTTCAGGGTGGTTGTTCGCTCTGCCGAACGCATGTTCACTAGGATGGACAGACATGTCGGCGTTCGTCAAGCCGAACAAATGGACTCGCGGAGCGAACATGACCGAGAACCGACTACCCCTGGATCGCATCGCGGCCTCGCTGCGCCGGGAGCGCAACCGGGCCGGCATCTCGCTGTCCGAACTGGCCAAGCGGGCCGGCGTGGCCAAGTCGACGCTGTCCCAACTCGAGTCGGCGACCGGCAACCCGAGCGTCGAGACGCTGTGGGCGCTCGGGGTCGCGCTCGGCGTACCGTTCGGCTCACTCGTTGACCCGCCCCGCACGGCGGTGCAGGTGATCCGCAAGGGCGATGGTCCGGCGGTCGCGGCCGAGAGCGCCCCGTACACGGCGACGCTGCTGTCGACCTGCCCGCCGAACGCGCGCCGCGACATCTTCCTGATCCAGGTCGAGCCCGGCAAGGCCCGCGAGTCAGATCCGCACATGCCCGGCACGACCGAGCACATCATCGTCTGCACCGGCCGGATCCTGGCCGGACCGGACGACGAAGCGGTCGAACTCGGCGCGGGCGACTACATGGTCTACCCCGGCGACGTACCGCACATCTGCCAGGCGCTGGAGCCCGGCTCGACCTGTGTGATCGTCATGCAGCACGTGTGAGTCATCCGGAGGATCATGGGCACATGACCCCGCTGGGGCGGTCTGGACGCGAGCCGACGGAAGCGCGCAGCCCGCTCGGCGTCCGCGCCGTGTACGCCGCCATAGCTCTCGTGATCGGTATCGGCGCCGGCGTATGGCTATGGGTGATCCGGCCGGAGTCGGGCTCTGGCACAACAGCCTTCGCCGTTGCCGCTCTGTCCTGCTTCGTGGTCGCGCTGGCGTCCGCGATCGACCTCGTCCAGCTCCTCGTACGCCGCAGGCGCAGCCCCAGGTGAAGCCTTGGGTCGGACTGAGCGCGCCTCGGCGGCGGGCCGATCACCGCGACCGTCATTTCGATGTCGTCGTCAGGTGCGGATCTGGCCCTCGCCGGTGAGGACGTACTTGGTCGAGGTCATCTCCGGCAGGCCCATCGGCCCGCGGGCGTGCAGCTTCTGGGTGGAGATGCCGATCTCGGCGCCGAAGCCGAACTCGCCGCCGTCGGTGAACCGGGTGCTCGCGTTCACGACCACCGCCGCCGCGTCGACGGCCTGTACGAACCGCCGAGCCGCCGCCTGCGAACGGGTGACGATCGCCTCGGTGTGACCCGATCCGTATCGGCGGATGTGCTCGACCGCGTCCTCCAGCGTGTCGACAACCGCGGCCGACAAGTCGAGCGACAGGTACTCGGTGCCGTAGTCGTCCTCGGTCGCGGGTACAATATCGTTGCCCGCGGCAACAACTGCGGCGTCGCCGTGAACGGTGACCCCGGAGTCAGCCAGCACAGGCAACGCTTTGGCAAGGAACTCTTCGGCCACATCCTTGTGCACCAGCAACGACTCTGCGGCGTTGCACACGCTTGGGCGCTGGGTCTTCGCGTTCAGCAGGATCGTCGTCGCCAGGTCGAGGTCGGCGTCTGCGTCGACGTACACGTGGCAGTTCCCGACGCCGGTCTCGATCACCGGTACGGTCGATTCGCTGACCACGGTCTGGATCAGGCCTGCCCCGCCGCGGGGGATCAGCACGTCGACCAGGCCGCGCGCCTGCATCAATTCCTTGACCGCCTCCCGGTCCCCCGGTACGCCCTGGATCGCATCGGCGGGCAGCCCGGCACTCACGGCAGCATCGCGCAGGACCTCGATGATCGCGGCGTTGCTGTGCGCCGCCGAGGACGAGCCGCGCAGTAGTACGGCGTTGCCGGACTTGAGGCAGATGCCGGCCGCGTCGGCGGTGACGTTCGGCCGGGCCTCGTAGATGATGCCGACCACGCCGAACGGCACCCGTACCTGCCTGAGCTCGAGCCCGTTCGGCAGCGTGTACCCGCGTACGACCTCGCCGACCGGGTCCGCGAGCCCGGCCAGGTCCTCCAGCCCGGCAGCCATCGCGTCGACCCTCTCGGGGTCCAGCCGAAGGCGGTCGACGGTGGACTCCGGCGTCCCGGCCTCCCGGGCCGCGGCGACATCGAGCGCGTTGGCGTCGACGATCCGCGCCGTGTTCTCCCGCAGCGCCGTCGCCATCGCCCGCAACGCGGCGTCCTTGTCCGCCCGCGACGCCGCCGCAAGCTCGTACGACGCCTCGCGCGCCCGCCGCGCCAGCTCGATGATCTCGCTCACTCGCACATCCTAGTGCGCCCCACGGCGACCCTCCGCCGCCGTCTCAGCCCACCTTGAGCACCCACCAACCACCAGATCGCGGCACGGAAGGTTGGTGGG
>JBKPSJ010000159.1:0-10004 GCA_046765875.1 Actinomycetota bacterium | reverse complement strand
TTCCTACACTCACACAACGACGGCGCGACCTGGGCCGAGGCGCGGGTAACCCGGGACCCATTCGACATGAAGAAGGCTCCGTTCGCCCGCGGCCTGTTTGTCGGCGACTATGAGGGCCTCGCCGTGCAGGGCGGCCAATTCGTGGCGCTGTTCTCCCAGACCCACGGCACCGACCCGGCCAGCGCATTCTTCTCCCGCATCACACCATGACACCCTGACCGGCCCCGGGGGCACCCCAGCTGCGGCGCCCCCCGGGACCAATCCGCCCTCACGGCGCCGGACCCCCTCGCTCGGCGATGACCGTTGGGGCCTGTGCGCTAGGCCACCGCGTCGAGACAACGCTCGCCGACGCCAACTACGAAATCGTCTTCACCAGACGCGCCGGCCCACTTGCCACCCACAAGACCCCGAAGGTGAAAGAGTGGCTGATCCGCCGCCCCCGGTTCCATCTGCACTTCACCCCGACCAGCAGCTCGTGGCTGCACCTGGTGGAGCGTTGGTTCGCCGAACTCACCAACCGCAAGCTGCGCCGCTCCGCCCATCGCAGCGTCACCGAACTCGAGGCCGACGTGCGCCGCTGGATCAACGAATGGAACGCGACCAAAACCGCCGATCAGATCCTGCACACCCTCGCCGCATACTGCAGCCGAAGTTACGACTCACGACACTAGATGCTGCTCGAGCGCATCCATCATGTGTTTGGATTCGTCCGCAGCATTTGGCTGCGCCGCGGCGACGGCCTCAGCCGCGGGCATCAGATGGGCGGCGGCCTCCTCGTAGTTGCCCAGCGACCAGCAAGCGCCGATCTGCTTGAGCCGTTCTTCAGCGTGCATGCTGCCCCACCGTACCGACAATCGTTTTCATCTGCAGTCCGTGCAGTGCCGTGCGGTCTGCCGGGATCCTGTTGGCTTCCGAGCGTGGCCGTGGCCGTCTCCGGACAGGAGCAGCAAGCCACCTTGACAGCCCACCTCCAAGTTAATGAAAATGGTTGTCATGTCAGTTCGTGTGCTCGCGCTGCTGAGCGCGGCGTCCGCCCTGGTCCTCGCCGTCTCGGCAGGAGTCGCGGGATGCGGCGACGCCGATAATCCTGATAGCGCCGGTGGCGGCGCCGGGAGGTTGAAGGTGGTGGCCTCGTTCTACCCGCTGCAGTTCGTCACCGAGAAGATCGGCGGTGATCGCGTCTCGGTCACCTCCCTGACCGCGCCGGGTGTCGAGCCGCACGACCTCGAGCTGACCGCGAAGCAGGTCGGCAGCCTGGCCGGCGCCGACCTGGTCGTGTACGAGAAGGGCCTGCAGCCGGCCGTCGACGAAGCGGTCGAACAGAACGCGGCCGAGGCCGGGTTCGACGTCAGCGGCGCCGCGAGGCTGGAGGCGACCGGAGCGCACTTCCAAGAAGAAGGCGAACAGGCGCACGCCGGCGATCTGGACCCGCACTTTTGGCTCGACCCGACCCGGCTGGCCGCCGTCGGCGACGCCGTCGCAACCAGGCTGGCCGACGCCGACCCCGACAACGCCGACGGCTACCGGCAGCGGGCCACCGCCCTGCGTACCGAGCTGACCGCCCTGGACGAGGCGTTCAGGACAGGCCTGGCCACCTGCAGGCTGAAGACCTTCGTCACCACCCACGAGGCATTCGCCTACCTGGCCCAACGCTACGGCCTGCAGATGGTCGGGATCGCCGGGCTAACACCAGACGCCGACCCCAGCCCCGCGCGGATCAAGCAGGTCGAAGACATCGTCCGACGCGAGAAGGTAACCACGATCTTCTACGAGGAACTGGTCAGCCCCAAGGTCGCCGAGTCGATCGCCCGAGACCTCAAGGTGCGCACCGCGGTCCTCAGCCCGATCGAGGGTCTCGCCGACGCCAACTCCACCGAGAACTACCTGTCCCTGATGCGCGAGAACCTCACCGAACTGCGGAAAGCGAACAACTGCACCTGAAGCTCAAGCGCGGGCCGCGCCTCACAGCGGCGACACCGTGGCGTGAGACGTGCTCACCATCGTCAGGGGATCGGCGCGTTCCAATCATGCCCTCGAACCAACGGCGGCTGACTGGGAGCGCCCACATCGCCGCGTTTTGTTCGACCGCCTCGCCGGGGCTGGTCGCGCCGACCAGGTGGCTGGTGCCCTCGCCGTCCTCGGCGGGGATCGCGCCGCCGAACGGCGACACGGCGATGTTGTCGGGGCCGTCGGCGTCGTTCCTGGTCGTCGGGGGTGTGGGCGAACCGCAGCTTGAGCCCGATCGTGTCGCGGTGCGGGTCGAGGAACCACACCTGCCCGTCGTGGGCGACCTTGCGGCCGTCCTCGGGCGGAGCGAACGAGGCGACGAAGTACGCGCCGCCATCAGCCCACTGCGACCGTGCCTTGGCATCGGCGTCGTGGTGGTCGTCGTGGATGTGGTGAAGCGGACCTCGTCGGACGTCGCGTTCTGGCTCAGTGCAAGCTGGCCACGCCGGTGTAATGTCGCCGCCCGCGCCCGCGATGGACTACGTATGAACGGTGCGCACGAAGCGTGGCTCGGTGAAGGCGCCGAGCGGCGTCTGTGCGCCCTTCTCCGGGCAGTTGCGCGTCAGCCCTCGCCGCCCGACAACGCGATAGGTGTCTGGACCGATGACCTGCTGCTGGACTCGATCGCCGCCGGATCAGACCTAAGCACCGCCGACCGCGCCGCGCGACTGCCGGACGGCTGCGTCGTCGACGGTGCACTGCCCCTGGGACGAGACGGGCCAGTTGTCGCTGGATCTGTTGCAACGCCGCCTGGTCACCGGCCCGTCAAGGGCCAAACGGCTGGTCTCCAGCATCCGGCCTCGTTCATCGCCTTCGATGTGCGCGCTGTCGCCGGTGTCGACGTCCAGCGCTGGGCCACCCGCCGATCCCGGCTCGAGGACCTGGCCGGTTGGGATCCGCCGCTGGGACCGTCCGCGGTCACCACCGACCGCGGCGCGACCCGCGGGCGGTACGGCGTGCTGCCGGCGGCAACGGGGGGTGGAGGGTCTGGTGGCAAGGGCCGCGCCACCGGCTATACCCCCGGCCCGGCCCGAGTGGCTCAAGGTCAATTCTCTCGGGGTGAACGGCGTCGCAGGGCGCGACTCATCGCAGACGGCGAGGTCAACGGCGAACGGAATGTCGGTCGGCCGCGCCCGACAGGTGTCGTGACGAGCGTGGACTGCCGGGGTGGTCGCGCGTGGACCAACACCGAGCACGACGCGCGCGGACACGGCCACGCCGTGATCCTCAGTCGTCGCAGCAGCCGTCGCTGCAGCCGTCGCTGCAGCCGTCGCTGCACTGGCCACCGCAGCCGCGGCTATCCGCGCGGCCGCCGGCGGCGCTGCCGATGGGTGAGCAGCAGCCTTCGCCGCGCCAGGCCTCAAGCCCTTCACGGACGGCGACGCCGGCGATGACCAGGCCGGCGAGCGGGTCGGCCCAGCCCCAGCCGAGGGTGGCGTTGAGCACCAGGCCGGCGAGCAGCACCGCGGACAGGTAGGTGCAGAGCAGGGTTTGGGTGCTGTCGGCAACGACCGCGTTCGATCCGAGCGCCTTGCCGGTGCTGCGCTGCGCCCAGGACAGGAACGGCATGACGATCAGCGAGGCGATCGCCAACCCGATCCCGACCGGTGATGTGTCGGGATCCGCGCCGGTGACCAGCGTGCGGACCGATTCGACGGTGACGTAGGCGGCCAGCGTGAAGAACGAGAACGCGAGCAGCCGCAGGGCCAGCCGCTCTCTGGTTTCGGGGAGCCGGTGGCCGAACTGCCACAAGATGATCAGGCCGCTGGACACCTCGACCACCGAATCGAGGCCAAACCCGACCAGCGCGACAGATCCGGCGACCAGGCCGGCGGAGATGGCGATGACGGCCTCGATCAGGTTGTAGGTGACCGACGCCCCGGCCAGCAGCTGCGCGCGGCGACTCAGCGCGCGTCGCCGCTCCGGGTCGGTGGTCCAGGTCGACGCCGGCACCGACGCGATCGTCAACGTCTGCGCCGGCGGCAGTCCGACCCGGTGCAGCCGGGCGGGCGAGTGCTGGTGGTCGCTCATGCCGTGGGCTCCTTGGTCCGCGCGACCTGGTGGGCGTCGCGACCGTAGATCGGGCAGAGCGCGACCGCGTCCCCGGTCAGCGCGAGCAGCCGCTCGGCGGCCGACAGCAGCTGGAGCGTTGCTTCGGGGTGGGTGAGCCGGAACACCGACGCCCTGCCTTGCGGCCGGGACTCGACGAGTCCGCAATCGCGCAGACAGGCCAGATGCTTCGACACCGTCGACTGCGCCAAGCCCAGATGCGCGGTCAGATCGACCACCCGGTGGTCCCCCAGCGCCAGATGACGCACGATCGCCAGCCGGGAGGGGTCGCTGAAACCGTGGAACAAGCACGCCGCGACCGACAACCCGGCCGTCTCGTCGACCACCTCCGGCATCCGTGCCCGAGCGGCAGCGACGCCGGGTGTTTTCATCGCCATACGACGATGTTAATGCCGTGCAGGGTGGTTGTGAGGCTGGGGTTGTGCTGGGGTGTGCGGTGGCTGAGGTGGTGGACCGGACGGGTGGCCGTGGGGCGCGCGGCGGGTCCACGGCGCTTGCAGAGTCAGGCAGGGGTAGATGTGAGCAGACGTGTCGAGCAGAAGGCCCGGGCGCGGGAACGGATCGCGGCTCAGCGCGCGGCCCAGGCGCGCGCGGAACGCCGCCGGCGCGTGCTGATCGCCTCCGGTGCCATTGCCGTGGTCATCGTCGTGGTGGGCGCCCTGGTGGCGGTGCGCCTCGCGGTTGGCGGCAGGAAGTCCGACACCGGCCCGTCCGGCGCCGCGGATGCCGCGCTGGTGTCCGCAGCAGCCCGTCGGCGGTCAGCGCGCCGAGCCTGACCGCTGACGGCAAGCCGAAGGTCCTCTACATCGGCGCCGAGTTCTGTCTGTATTGCGCCGCTCAGCGCTGGCCCGTGGCTGTGGCGTTGTCCCGGCTCGGTACCTTCGCGAATCTTGGTACGACGCACTCGGCGGGCAACGACGTGTTCCCCAACACCCCCACCCTGTCGTTCCACGGTGTCAGCTATACGAGCAGGTACCTCGCGTTGACCGGCGTCGAGACGACCACCAACGAAGCGGTCAACGGCGGCTACAAACCGCTGGACAACCCCACGGCTGAAGACCAGAAGACGTTCGACACCTACAACCGGCCGCCGTACGTGAAGAGCATGGGGTCCATCTCGTTCGTCGCCATCGGCGGGAAGTACGTGTCCTCGGGCGCCAGCTACAGCCCGGAGCTGCTGACCGGCAAGACCCAGGCCGCGATCGCCGCCGCGCTCAAGGATCCGGCCGACCCGATCGCCAAGGCCGTCGACGGCTCGGCCAACCTCTACACCGCCGCGCTATGCAAACTGACCGGGGGTCAGCCGGTCGATGTGTGCGGTAGCCCCGCGGTCACCGCGGCGGCCGGCAAGCTTGGGAAGAGCTGAACCGTCATGGGCGACGCCAAACCATCGGTACGACGGCCGATCCCGAACTCCGCAGCGAATCCTCCCCTGGGCTGGCTGCCGTGGAGCACGCTGCTCCTGGCGATCGCCGGCGTCGCGGTCGCGGCGTACCTGACCTACGAGCACGTCACCGCTGGCTCGACCCTCGCCTGACCCGACACCGGAGTGGTCAACTGTGCCAAAGTCACCACGAGCCGGTACTCGGAGTTCCTCGGCATCCCAGTCGCCCTGCTCGGCCTAGGGTTCTTCGTCGCCATGACCGCGCTGTGCCTGCCGTTCTCGTGGCGCATGCCCTCGCCGTGGCCCAACCGGCTTCGCCTGACCGCCGTCGTGGGCGGTGTCGCGTTCGTCTGCTATCTGATCTGGGCCGAACTGTTCCGCATCGACGCGATCTGCCTGTGGTGCTCGGTCGTCCACGCACTGACCATCGCCTTGTTCGCCCTCGTCGTGATCCGCCAGGCCCTCGCACCTGTCGAGCGGTGACAATCCCCTCCGCCTGCTGCGGCCCTGGGGTGGCCACGGTGAGAGCCTGGGGGCTGCTGGCAGCGGACATCGGTTGTCCGCGCGGCGTGGAGGGGCGATGGTCGAGCCGCAGCAGCTGATGGACCTGTGGACCGTGCCGCCGGACGAGCGGGCCGATCCCGCAGCCGCCTTCGGCGCTGTGTACGCCGATCCCGTCGTCATCAACGGGACGCCGATGCCTGTCCCCGACCTGGTGGCCCGGGCCCGGGCCCTGCACGTCGCGTTCACCGATCACCGCATCGAGATCGTCGATCAGCTGGCCGGGCCGGACAAGCTCGCGATCGCCTTCCGGCACACCGCCCGTCACGTCGGCCGGTGGGCGACGGCGCTGGGCGAGGTCGAGGCCAGCGGCCGTACCGTGACCGGCATGGGTATCGACATCCTCACATTCGACGACTCCGGCCGGATCGCCCGGATCTGGGTCCTCGCCGACGAGCTCCAGCGCCTCGCGCAGCTCCGCTGAGCCACTCCAGCGGGACCGGATCAGGCAGGCCGGACCGTCACCGGACCGGTCGGCCGTTTCGAGGAGTTGCGCACACCATCGTCACCCAGGGACCGGCAGCGGACCCGCGCCTTGGACGGGTAAGACCAGGTGCACTCCCTACCCGCCAAGAAGACCCCATGCGGGTGATCCGGACTCCGTGGCCCGCCAGCCTTCCATCGGCTGGTCGCCAGTTGCCGTGAAGACGTGCCCAACGGTTCGCGCGAGGTGGCGGTAATCCTCGATTAGCGGTCCAACCAACCTCTGATCCGGCTCGATGGGGTGGCCCGGATGCGTCATCCGTGCGGCATGACCCGCTAGCTTCCGACGCCAGAATCAATCCCTCGTATGGGGTGAGCATGGCCACTTCATCCAACCGGGTGAACAACCGGTCACCCTGCGTGGCGATCCTCTGGCGACGTCTGTGCTCGCGCCAAAGACGTAGACACGTCTGGCGGGCTGCTCCTCGTCGCACACGGGGGACATGCGAGGGGTTGCTCCGAGGGTGGCAGCGTGGCGGTCACTGGCAAGGGGTTCTTACGGCCGCTTCAGATTGTGCGGCCGAGCCAGAGTTACACGTCGACGCGGCGAGCACCTGACGTCGTCGCGGCGGCTGCGGCATACCCCCTGGGGGGTGCGTCGAGTGTCCCCGTCGGGGGGACGGCCGCGGCTGCCCTTCGCGCCTAGCGTCGCTACATCAAATTCGACGAGCGGGTCGTGCTTACGGGCCGCCGACTCTAGGAGGGCGCCATCGCCGGACCCAGTAGTAGTAGTAGTCGTACGACGCCGCCCGGCGCTGAATCCCCGGGCGTCTGTCCGGGCCGCCCGTGGCCCCGGGTGCAGACCAGTGGTTCGCACGGGGGCGACGCGGCGCCTGACGCGTCAGTGTCGTTCTTGACAAGCACTACGAGAAGGGCCTGAGGCCCGGAAAGAGGGAACGAAAATGGCAATGTCAGATCAGATCAGCAGGCTGGCGGTCCGCACCAAGGACCTCCAGGAGCGTGCGGCAGCCGCCCGTCAGAAGGCGCGCGCCGATCTCGAGGATGAGGTCGAGCACGCCCGCGATGCGTCGCGAGCAAACGCCGAAGCGCTCCGCGAGTCCGTCGACACCAGCGCCGCGGAGGTCTCCGCCTGGTGGACCGACATCGGCCGGTCCTGGGACGAGCACGTGGCCAAGATGCGCACACATCTGGAGAAGCAGCGGTCCAAGCACGACCTCGAGGCCGCCAAGCGCGACGCCGACGACGCGAACGCGTACGCGTCCTACCTCATCGACTACTGCTACGCGGCAGTCGAGGAGGCCGAGTACGCAGTTCTCGACGCGACGCTCGCCCAGCTGGACTACGACGAGCTCGTCGCGAAGCAGCCGAGCTGAGGAGAGGAGAACGCCATGATTGTCACAAGTCCCATCGACGAGCTACGCAGCTGGACCCGTGCCCAGACCGAGGCGGTGAGCAAGGGATGGTGGGTACTCCTGCTCACCGGAGTGATCAGCCTCATCGCCGGCGCCATCATCGTATTCAGTCAGTGGACCGCCAACGACCTGGTCGTCTTCGTCGGGACGCTGCTCATCGTCCGAGGCGTGTTCACCATGTTCAGCGTGCCGGTCGACGGGTCACTGCGCACCTGGTCGATCGTGCTCGGCGTCGTCGAGATAGTCGTCGGCATCGGGGTGTTCGCCTGGCCCGGACCCGCGCTCACGGTGGTGGCGTTCTCGATCGGCTGGCTGCTTCTGTTCCGCGGCAGCCTGGCCATCGTCGGGTCGATCACCAGCCGCAAGTACCTTCCGTACTGGGGCCTGATCCTGGTCGCCGGCATCCTCGAGGTCGCGGTGGCGATCTACCTGCTGGGCCAGCCGGGCGTGACGTTGATCGCCGCGGTGCTGGCGATCGGGTTCGCCTCGATGCTGTACGGCGTGCTGGAGATCGTCGCCGCCTTCGCGGTGAAGAGCCTGCCCAAGCAGATCGACGAGCTCACCGGCGCAGCGCCTGCCCGCGACGCCCGCCAACCCCTCAAGCGGGTGGGATGAGTCCGGCCGCCATAACCGAAAACGCGGGCGGCGCGCGGCGGCAGCCACGCGCCGCCCGCCCGACGGTCACCACCCGGCGGGTCGCCAAACTCCAGCCGCGCACCGAGAGCCTCCGGCTCCGGACCACCGAGGAAAAGATCACCGCATTGGCACGCACGATATGGGTCGTCTATCTGCACGCGTGGCCAGGTAACCGCCATTACACTTCACCGAACGTCGCTCGCCGAGGGGAAATCATGGACGTCCCGGTTCAGTACTACCAGTCGGTGATTGCGATCGAAACGGCCGTCACTGGTGTCCTTCTGTTCCAGACCCACTTCTTCGAGACCGAAAAAGACGCGCCCGGTAGGTCAGGCCCCGACCCCCGGCTGCGGCTGCTGATGCTGCTCATACTGACCGCGACGGTATTCGGGTCACTCGAAGCCATCCGGGAACGTGGCGGTCTGTGGGCCGCAGTCCTGGTCACGGTCGGTCTCGCAATCTCGATATTGCCGATCCTGCTGCGGGTCCTGCCTCCGCTACGACGCGATACGCAGACCAAGCAGCGAGATCCGCAGTTCTGGATAACAGTGCTCGGCGTCATCCTGTTCGCGGCCGTGGTTGCCGTGATCGTCTCGATCAACTGACATACCCGCCAACCCAAGATCGGGGCCGGAGCCGACAGCCCAGGAGTGTCAGCGAGGAGGGGCAAACGATCTGCATGCTGCGCGCCGAGGGCCCCGCCCGCAGCAGGGACCACGTGGGAACTGATTCCCATGACCAGGGGATTATGAGAGCTGTGAGGATCATGGTGTGCTGTCCCGGATCGCGGTTTGACCGGTATGAGAGCAGACCGGCGTGTCCTGCCTTGGATCTGTCGGCTGCGGTCCGGGGCAGTGCGTGCCGCGCCGAGCCCGGCGGAGCGTGTCCCAATAGGGGCCTTGCCGTGAACGAGGCGCCATCACAGCTTTGACCGCTCCTGCCGGCTCGGTGTTGGCCATCGTGTGCCCGTATCGAACAGGAGACCGACAGCCGTGACCAGCATGCCTGAGGCGGTAGCGACCGACCAGTCCGACATCTGCGCCGACATCTGCGCCGAGGAGGTGGTGCTCGGTGTGGATACGCACAAGGACACGCATGTCGCCGCTGTGGTGACTGTGCTGGGCGGGGTCATTGAGGGTGATTGAGTGCAAGGCTTTCCCAGCCACCGCGGCCGGGTACCGCAGTCTGCTGGGGTGGGCACGCGGCCTTGGCCTGGTGCGCCGGGCCGGGGTGGAATGCACCGGGCTCGTACCGGCTGTTACGGTGCCGGGCTGACCCGTTACCTGCTCGCCGAGGGCGTCGAGGTGTTGGAGGTCAACCAGCCTGACAGGGCCACCCGCCGGCGGCGGGGCAAGACCGACACCATCGACGCGCAGGCCGCCGCTCAGGCAGTGATCTGCGGCCGCGCCACCGCGACCGCGAAAACCTGTGACGGGCCGGCGGAGATGACCCGGATGCTCAAGGGATGCTCAGGCTGGCCAAGGATTCCG
>JBKPSJ010000158.1:0-12566 GCA_046765875.1 Actinomycetota bacterium | reverse complement strand
CCGCCGCGTCCGGCGAGACCGAGTGCCCCAGTGACCTCGCCTGCCAGTGGCTGCCCGCGCCGTACGAGTGGTACGGCCAGCCGAATCCCTTTGCCTACGGCAACCACGACCTGGCGAACCGGCCGAACGACATGAAGATCGACTACATCGTCATCCACGACACCGAGGGCAGCTGGCAGACCACGCTGGACCTGGTGCAGGACCCGACGTACGTGAGCTGGCAGTACACGATGCGCTCGTCCGACGGCGCCACCTGGCAGCACGTCAAGCACAACGACGTCGCCTGGCAGGCCGGCAACTGGTACGTGAACACACACTCGATCGGCATCGAACACGAGGGCTTCGCGGCGCAGGGCGCGACCTGGTACACCGAGGCGCTCTACCGCAACTCCGCACGGCTGGTGAAGTACCTGTCGCGCCAGTACGACATCCCGCTCGACCGGGCGCACATCATCGGGCACGACAAGGTGCCCGGCACCGTTCCGGCCACCGTCGCCGGGATGCACTGGGACCCGGGTCCGTACTGGGACTGGGAGCACTATTTCGAGCTTCTCGGCGAGCCTTTCAAGGGCTCGAACGGAAACATCAAGACCGGCGACATCGTCACCCTGATCCCAGGCTTCGACGACAACGTCCAGGTCGTCACCGGCTGCGACCCGTCGGGCACCTGCCCGGCGCAGGGCACCAACTTCGTCTACCTGCGCCAGGCGCCGTCCGATACCGCACCGCTGGTCAAGGACATCGGCCTGCACCCGAACGGCTCGGACGGCACCACCAACGTGTCGGACATGGGCTCCCGGTTCGATGCCGGCATGAAACTGGTCGCCGCTGACCAGAGCGGTGATTGGCTGGCCGTGTGGTACCTGGGCCAGAAGGGCTGGTTCCGCAACCCGTCCGGCTCGCCGGACGCGTTCAAGACCGACGGCTGGGTCGTGAAGCCCAAGCCGGGCCTGGCCTCGGTGCCGGTGTACGGACGCGCGTACCCCGAGCAGGCGGCGTACCCGCCGGAGATCCCGTACGCCCCCAACGCGGTCACGCCGTTGCAGTACTCGATCGCCGCCGGGCAGGCCTATCCGGTCGCCGACGCGTCGATCCAGACCGACTACTACGCCGCCAAGACGTTCAACGGCGTACCGCCGTTCGACCACGTCCACGTGGTAGGACAGGACAAGTACTACGAGATCTTCTTCGGGCACCGGATGCACTACGTCCGCGCCGCCGACGTCGACATCACAAAGTAAGTCAGTGGTAACTGCTGAAGAGGTACGCCGGGTGGCGCTCGCGCTACCCGGCAGTTACCTCGCCGTTGTGCGCGATGTGCTGAAGATCAAGGTAAGGCAGTACGTGTACATCGCGTTCGACGACGACGACCTCGGCATGGGCTGCGGCTTCCCCAAGGAGGAGCGTGACTCGGCGATCGCCGCCGAGCCGCACAAGTTCTCGCAGCCCAGGCCGAGGGACCTGCGCTACAACTGGATCGAGGTCCGGCTGGACGCGCTGGACCCGGTCGAGATGCGCGAACTGGTGACCGACGCGTGGCGGATGTGCGTACCGAAGAAGGTTGCCGCGGCCTACGACGCCTCTAGTTGACCGTGACCGGCGTGCCGTTCGTCATGCTCAGCAGTTCCTCGTACGTCGTGGGGAACACCGCGTGCGCGATGCCGCCCGCGGCCCACACCTGGTCGTAGTCCTGCAGGGTGGTGTCCACCAGCGTACGAACCGGCTGCGGGTGACCGACCGGCGCGACGCCGCCGATGGTCTGCCCGGTGTGCTCGCGGACGAAATCCGGGGTGGCCCGCTTCAGCTTGCCGATGCCCAGCTCGGCGGCGAGCTTGGCGGTGTCGACCCGGTGTGCGCCCGAGGTCAGGATCAGTACCGGCGCGCCGTCGCCGTCGAAGATCAGGCTGTTCGCGATCGCGCCGACCTCGCAGCCGAGCTGCGCCGCGGCTGCGGCGGCAGTCGGGGCGGGGTCGGGCAGGACCCGCACGGTCCCGCGGGCGCCGGCCGCGGCCAGGGCCTCGCTCACCCTGCGGATATTGGGGTGGGTCTCATTCACCCTTCGACCCTAAGGCCCGTCACCACTGATTTTCGGTCAGGCCGACGAACGTAACGCGCGCCAAAGTCGCCGGTTTGTTCGAAACTGTCGGTGGCGCCGTCGACGATGGGGGAGTGGACACAGTCGTCGTACTCGTCATTGCGCGTTCGCGGGTCGTTGACGGTTGTCGGCGGGCCAGGTTAGTGTTGCAGTGTTCGAACAGGTGTTCGATTGGCTCGGGGGACCAAGGGGCTGAGTCGTCGGACGGCTGGTCGGATCCGAGGCGGAGGTTGCGGTCCGCCCCGGGTAGTGGTGGCCCCGGTGCGGCGCAAGCGCCATGCCGGCAGGGATCGTGGACCTCGACCCCCACGACACCCGCCGGCGTGGTTCCCGCGCCCACCGGGCCGCCCGAATTGAGACAACCGATGCGACGCCGGACGGGAGGCGGATGGTGATGCTGCAGCAGTACGACGAGGCGGTCGAGGTGCGTGCAACCGGCGGGACGCCGGAGCACTTCCTCTGGCGCGGACGGCTGTGGCGGGTCTGCGCGGTGCTCAACCAGTGGATCGAGACAGCGGCCTGGTGGCGGACCGACCCGGCCGACGTCGGCTGGGGCCCGGAGCGCAGCGTGTTCCGGGTGGAGGCCGGCAGCGGCCGGCACGCCCGCACCGAGACATTCGACCTCGCATTCGACCCGACCTCGGACCGATGGCAGGTGGAGAGGGTGACCAAGCGATGAGCGCCGCGACCGATCTGATCCGTGCCGGGTATGCGCTGGACGAGGCCGAGGAGGCGCCTGACCACCTGATCCGGTATGCGAGCGCCCACGTGGCGGCGCTGCGCGCGGCCGCCGCTGTGCTGGCGGTGCGGGCCCGTCCGACGTCGGGTCGGCGCCGGGCACAGCGCAACGCCTGGGTATTGCTGGCCGAGGTGGCGCCCGAGTTCGCCGAATGGGCCGCATTCTTTGCCGCCGGTGCGAGCAAGCGCGCCGCGGCCGAGGCAGGGTTGACCCGTGCGGTGAGCGAGCGCGACGCCGACGACCTGCTGCGCGATGCGACCACGTTCGTCGAGCTGGTCGAGCGCAGCCTGGGTCTACCCAGCCGGACCGTGCTCTCTCAGTCCTGGGTCCGCGCAAGCTGACGATCCGTCCCCGGCCAACAGGCTGGGGATCGGGCAGCGTGTCTTAGGCGCGCCTGTCCGACCGGCTGGGGATCGCGACGACCGTCGCCCGTCGGCCGTGCCCTAGGGTGGGCGACGCAACGCTCGTCTGCTCATGCCCTGGAGGATCGGGATGGTCGACCGGCGCCGTCGCTCGGTGCGTATCGCCCTGGTCGCCGAGGCGCTTCGGGTCGCGCTGGCCGCGGCCGGTGGTGAGGGTCCGCTCGACATCGTCGACATCGGTGGCGGCACCGGCGGATTCGCCGTACCGCTGGCTGTCGACGGCCATCGGATCACCGTGATCGACCCGAGCCCGGACGCACTGGCGTCGCTCGAGCGCCGTACCCGCGAGGAAGGCGTGCAGGACCGGGTCCGCGGTATCCAGGGCGACACGTCCGAACTCGCCAAGCTCGTCGGTGCGGAGACTGCCGACGCCGTGCTCTGCCACGGTGTGCTGGAGGTCGTCGACGATCCAGAGCAGTCGCTGCAGGCTATGGCCCAGATACTGCGACCGGGCGGTGTGTTCAGCCTGCTGGTGGCGCAGCGCAATGCCGTCGTCCTGGCCCGCGCACTCGCCGGCCACCTCACCGAGGCGCACGAGGCACTGCTCGACCCGGACGGCCGCTGGGGTCCGTCCGACCCGATGCCGCGCCGCTACGACGAGGCCGCGGTCTCCGACCTCCTGGAGAACGCGGGCCTGTCAGTGCACACGGTCCATGGCGTCCGAACCTTCTCCGATCTGGTCCCAGCCGCCTTCGTCGACTCCGAGCCAGGCTCCGTCGAAGCGCTAGGCGAACTGGAACGGGCCGCGAGCCAGCACCCGGCCTTCCGAGCCATTGCCACCCAGCTCCACGTAATCGCCACCCGCTGACCGCGCGTTCCGCGCCCATCGCACACCAGATCCGCCCCAGACCGCCAGGGCGCCGCATCACGGCGCCTTCGCCAGGCGCGGGCGGGCGGCCAGGGTGCGTGACCCAGGGCGCCGGTCCGACCGACTGTGTGGCCTTGGACACGCCGCCTCGAGCAGGCGGAGCGAGCCCGGCGCCGGTTGCCGGGCCGTTCGCGGGCGGGGACGTCGGGGGTGGCGTTCGGAGCGGTTCTGTGTGTTTGTGAGCGTTGTCACGGGTTCGCGGACATGCGAGGTGTAACGATGCGATGACTCCGCTCGATGAAACGGGTGACTCGCCCGTGACCCGGCCAGGGTTTCGTGGACCGGGACCGCGGCTTATGCTGGAACCGGCCTATCAGCAGCGCTCGTCATGGAGGGATGGACGGTGCCCCTCTCGGAAGAAGAGCAGCGCCAATTCGAGCAGCTCGAACGAGCCCTCGCAGCGGAAGACCCGAAGTTCGTATCCGCGATGCGAGGCACGAATGTGCGCGTCTACTACAAGCGTCGAGCTCTGCTCGCCAGCGTCGGCTTCATCCTCGGTATCGGCATTCTGATGACCGGTGCGATCCTGCCGAACACGATCGTCGGCGTTATCGGCTTCGTGGTGATGGTTGCGTGTCTATACATCGCCGCGCTCAGCATGCGCCGGATCAGTGCGTCGTCGGACTCGTCCGACAACGTGACGCCGATGCCTAAGAAGAGCAAGAGCAAGACCAGGCACGAGTCGTCCGGCGGCTTCATGGAGCGGATGGAAGACCGCTGGCGCCGTCGTCGCGACGAAGACCTCTGATCGGCCTGCGCTCGAGGCCACAACCGCACAAGCACGTCCTGCACATCACGCCCCGCCCAGCGGAGGCGTGATGTGCTGCGTCTGGCCGCCTTTCGGTGAGGACTGCCACCACCGAGTGCAATAACGGTAGGCCGGTCACGGGATCGGGATCCGTGACCGGCCTCGCCGTTGGCTGACGGTTGATGCTAGGTGGAGCGGCGGGGGACCAAGAGCGAGCGGAGGCGCGCCAGGGCCAGGTCGAACCGGTCGAGCAGGTCCGAGGCTTCCGAGCTTCCGCGGCTGACGTACCAGCGCAACGACCTCGGCAGTAGCCGGGCCCGCCAGCGCTGACCTGTAGAGGCGGTGTTGAACAGCGCCTCACGGACCGACCTCGCGTCGTCGCGAAGGTCGAGCTTGCGCTGCTCCACGCCGGCGTACCGGCCGAACTCGACCGCGCGCGCAACCCGGATCGCCTTCGGGCGAACCTCCCCCGGCAGTCTGCCGACCAGCCGCGAGCCCGATTGTCGTGGCGTCGCCGCGTCGGACCAGTCCATCCCGATGTCGCGTGCGGTGTCGCGGATCTCGGCCCACAGACCCTCGATCGCCGCCTGGCTCGGCTCCTGGCGGAACCGGCGACGACGGACCATCGAGCGGACCAGCCAGGGGACCATGCTGAGCACGATCACCGCGAGCGCGCCGCCGCCCCAGCGCGGCCCGTTGCCGTCCCACCAGCTCGTCGGCACCGCCGCGCCCGGGGTGTCCCGCTCGCCCGGGAGGTTGTTCTGGCCCTCGAGGCGCCTGTCCTCGGGGTTGCCGGTGTTCGGGGATGTCGACTGCGGGTCGGTCGGTGTGCCGGACGTCGGGGTGTCTGTCGGGTTGGTGTTCGTCGGCTGCGTCCAGCCCGGCGCCGCGCCGGTCTGGACCGCAGGCGTCGGCTCGAACCGCACCCAGCCGATGCCCTCGAAGTACAGCTCCGGCCAGGCGTGCATGTCGTGCATGCGGACCACGTGCTTGTTGCCGTCGCGCTGGCCCGGCAGGAATCCGATGGCGACCCGGGCCGGAATGCCGATCGTACGGGCCATCAGCGCCATCGCGGTCGAGAACTGCTCGCAGTACCCGGCCTTGCTCTGGAACAGGAACGCCTCGATCGCGTCCATCCCGCTACGCGTGTCGTTGGTGGTGTCGTACCGGAACCCGCCCGTGTCGCGCAGATAGCTCTGCAGCGCGGCCGCCTGGAGGTAGTGGTTGCCCTTGGCATTGACCGTGACTTGCTGCGCCAGCTGGCGGATCCGCTGCGGTACCGACTTCGGCAGCTGCAGGCTGTACGGGTCCGGCGCTCCGGTGTCGAGCGCGTCGCGCAACTGGTCCTCGGTCGGGTCCACCAGGTACGACGTGACCTTGTAGTGCACGCCCGCCACCGAGCGGGCGTTCTTCGAGGAGATGTCCATCGCGCTGGTGTCGTAGCGCCACTTGCCGTTGTTGATCGACAGCGTGTGCGGAGGGTACGGCACCGGGACCCACGGGCTGCGCAACAGCTTGGTAACCCGAACGTCATGTTTGACGACCTTCACCGAGTCCAGCGGTAGCTGCAGTCCGGGCGGCGTCACGAAGTCGCCGTTCACATTGGTGAACCCGGTGCGCGGCGAGATCGTCCAGACGTTGCCGTCGAACTGATCGAGCACGGTGAGTCGCAGGTACGTCGAGTCGCCGGTGTAGGTCAGTGCCACCGAATTCTCGCCCTGCCGGAGGTTCTTGCCCATGTCGAGCATCGGGTTGACGCCGAGGCTGACCGCGCCGCCGGGCCCGCTGCCGCCGGCGCCGCCGGCCAGACCGTTGCCGAAGACACCTTCGGGCAGGCTGGGCAGCAGCGCGGGCAGCAGCGCCGCCACCGCGATCACGGTCAGTCCGATCCGGCGGCCGGCCTGGCCTGCCGCGGACGCCTCGATCTGCTGGTTCTGCTCCAGCGTCGTGACGCCGCCGATGCGGCGACCCCACCGCGACAACCGGGCCCGGCCTTCCGCGGACAGCAGCACGATGTACCCGATCGCCGGCGGGATGAACCAGAACGCCGACAGGCCGCCTTGAACTGTTGCCGCAGGCACCGTGTACATCATCAGCAGAAGCAGGCCGGCCCAGGACGCCTGCCGCAACTGCACGGCGATCACGTGGATGAACAACCCAGTCAGTGCGACCACACCGGACGCGAAGACGGTGAAGTACGCCTCCGGCGGCAGCGGTGCGCTGAATCGGTTGATGCCGTCGAGAGCGCTGACCATGTCGTCGTTGAACGCCAGTGCGGTCTCATTCCACGGCACCACGAGGTACTTGAGGGTGTCGCTGTAGAAGACCAGGGCCATGGCCTCGACCAGCACCAGCAACTGAATCAGCGGTACCAGCAGTCTCGGCGTACGCCAGGACTGCAGGAGCTGACCGGTGCCGGTGACGATGGCGCACAGGAACGCGCTCACGAACAGGAACGGGCCGGAGAACACCGGCACCAGGACCATCGCACCGAGCACCGTCGCCGCCCAGGCGGCGATCGACAACCGCATCTGCCCGATCATGCGATTCGTCCCGTCCGCAGTCCCAGCGCCGACCACAGCGTAGGCAGATCATCACCGCGCCGGACCCGGGCAACCCGCCAGCCGTTGCGGTTCAACTCCATCTCGGTCGCATCGATCTTGGCGCTCAGCCTGCTGGTGCCGGCGGTGCCGGCTTCGGTGCCGAGCGTCCAGGTGGCCGAGTCGATCAGCAGTGCCAGCCCGGTCGCCTGGTTGGTGCGCCACCGGTTCAGCGCGGTGATGTCGGCGTCGCCGCACGGCCCGACGATGGCGATCACCAGGCTGGGCTCCTGGGCCTGCCGGTCGACGTCGAGCAGGGCGGTGATCTCGGCGTACCGGTGCTCCTCGACGGTCGCGCACTCGATCAGCATCTGGTGTGCTGTCAGCGGATGGTGCACCGCGGCGGAACTGCGGCGGCTGATGGCGCTCAGCGTCGTCGGTCCGCCGAGCATCGTGGTGATGTAGCCGCGCCGGATCACGTCGAGCCCGATCGAGGCGGCCGCGCTGACCGACCATTCGAGGCTCGACGACGGGCCGTGGCCGTGGTGGGACGTGCTCCGGGCGTCGATGAAGAGCGCGCACCGGCTCTGCCACGGCTGCTCCTCGCGGCGGACCATCAGCGAGCCGCGCCGCGCGGTCGAACGCCAGTGCACCCGGCGCAGGTCGTCGCCGTCGCGATACTCGCGGACCGTCGCGTCCTCCTCGCCGGCGGCGGCGATCGCGCGCGGCCGGTTCTCACCCGACCCGGCCCGGTCGGTGCCCAGACGTACCTGTGGCAGCCGGTCCACACGCGGCGTCACCAGCAGGTTCTGGCTCTCGGCGAACAGCCGGCTGGTCTCGACCAGCCCGAACGGGTCGGCGACGGTGAGCATCAGCGGGCCGACCTGGTACATCCCGCGCACGTCGGACTTGATCTGGTACGAGACCGTTCGGCGCCAGTTCGGGCTGACCCGGTCGACCACGAACCTCGGCCTGTGCCCGAGAACGTACGGGATCCGGTCCTCGAGCAGCAGCAGCCCGGCCGGCATCCGGCCGCGGTTCGACAGTGCCAGCTCAACGGTGGCCGGCTGACCCACGGCTACATCACCGGGGGTGACGGTACGGCGTACGGCGAGGCGCAGTCTCGTACGGCCGACGACGAGGGCGGAGACGATCGGCAGCGCGACCAGGAGGATGCCGACGCGCAGCAGATCCTTCTGGCCGAGCAGCAGCGAACAGACCGAGGCGGTCGCGCCGGCGGCGACGAACGCCCGGCCTCGTGTGGTCAGTCCGCGCAACGGCGACGGCATGACGGGTACCTCTCAGTCGCGGCGAATGCGCGGGATCGGCACCGAGGCGACCAGGTTGCCGATGATGTCCTGCGCGGAACGGCCGCCGAGATGCGCCTCGGCGGCCGGGAGGACGCGGTGTGCGAGGACCGGCACCGCTAGCTCCTGGATGTCGTCCGGGAGCACGAACTCCCGCGAATCCAGGGCGGCCGCGGCGCGTGCTGCCCGGACGAGATGGAGCGTGGACCGTGGACTGGCGCCGAGCCGGAGCTCCTGCGAGCGGCGGGTGGCCGAGACCAGGGCGATCGCGTACTCCTTGACCGCGTCCGAGATGTGCACGGTGTGCACGGTGCGGATCAGGCTGGCGATCTGTGGGCCGTCGGTGACCGGCTCGAGGGTGTCCAGCGGCTCGGCGGCCGCGTGCCCGTCGAGCATCGCGAGCTCGGCGTCCGGCTCGGGGTACCCCATCGACACCCGGGCCATGAACCGGTCGCGCTGCGCCTCGGGTAGCGGGTATGTGCCCTCCATCTCGATCGGGTTCTGCGTCGCGATCACCATGAAGGGCGCCTCGAGCTGGTACGTCGTGGAGTCGACGGTGACCTGTCGTTCCTCCATGCACTCCAGCAGGGCCGCCTGCGTCTTGGGCGAGGCGCGGTTGATCTCGTCGCCGACGACGATGTTCGCGAACACGCCGCCGGGCTTGAACTCGAAGTCCTTGAGCTCCTGGTTGAACACCGACACACCCGTGATGTCCGACGGCAGCAGGTCAGGCGTGAACTGGATCCGGCGTACCGAGCAGTCGATCGACCGGGCCAGCGCCTTGGCGAGCATCGTCTTGCCGACGCCCGGGACGTCCTCGATCAGAAGATGACCCTCGGCGAGCAGGACGGTCACAGCCGTCTCCACCACGTCGGGCTTGCCCTCGATGACCTCGCAGATGGCGGCCCGGACCCGGGTCGCCACCTCGGTCAGCTCGTCGAAGTCGGTCGCGGTGGCTTGAGACGTGGCAGTACTACTACTCACGCGGGGTCCTCCCCAAGCTTGGTCGACGGCCCGCTCATTCTGACTCGATGATGCCAGGCGGCCTATACCGACGGCCGATTCGTTACCACTCGCAGTCGCGTCCACAGCCGCCTGTCCTCCGTCGGTCATCGCCGAGCTGCCCCTCGTCACACGTACCCCTCCAAGCGTACGGGGGAGCGACATACAGCGAATCTGGTTGACAGTGGGGCATTGTGGGGTACGGTGGAGTACAATGGATGAGGCAAGCGTGGATCTGGTGGATTGCCGTACCTCCAGGTCGTCGTCCCACGGGGAGGTGGAGACGTGTTCCTCGGAACGCACTTCCCCAAGCTCGACGACAAGGGCCGGCTGTTTCTGCCCGCGAAGTTCCGCGACGAGCTGGCGGAAGGGCTGGTGATCACGCGCGGGCAGGAGCGCTCGCTGTCGGTATGGCCCGAGGCCGAGTTCATCCAGATGACCCAGCAGCTCAAGCAGGCACCGATCACCAACAAGGGTGCGCGGGACTACCTGCGGATGCTGTTCGCCGGCGCCTCGAACGAGACGCCTGACAAGCAGGGCCGGATCACCCTCCCGCCGATGCTCCGGGCATACGCCTCACTCGATCGCGAGTGTGTCGTGATCGGAGCGATGAACCGGGTGGAGATCTGGAACCAGGAGAACTGGAACAGGTACTCAGCCGAGCAGGAGCAGGCGTTCGCCGACCTCTCGGAGGAGGTCCTGCCCGGGATCTTCTAGCAGTCCGCAGTAGCCGGGATCGCGTCGTACGGCGAGATCACGGGTCCGACCTCCGACCGGTGGCTTTCTGGCATCACTTCCCCGGTGCCCGACAGGAACTGGGTCTTCCCCGGAGGGCGTACCCGTGATCTGGCCGGACGAGGGGCCGGTCAGACAAGACAGCAGTTGTACGACGGCCGGGCCGCAACCTCGGCCGGACGAACCCGCGGGGGCTGGGGTCGCTCCCACGTACCGCGCGGTGCCAAGAGTGACGAAGGGGTCGAGATGCAGGTCGTGTCCGGTGCCGTGCGCACCCCGCGGACGGCGGGTTGACGATGCACGTGCCCGTGATGGTGGACCGCGTCCTCGCCCTGCTCGGGCCCGCGCTGTCGCACGACGGAGCGGTCCTGGTCGATGCCACGCTCGGGCTCGGCGGGCACTCCGAGGCATTCCTGCGCTCCTACGACCGGCTGCGACTCGTCGGGCTCGACCGTGATCCGCAGGCGCTGCGGCTGGCCGGCGAGCGGCTCGCGCCGTTCGAGGGCCGTACGACGTTCGTGCACGCGGTGTACGACGAGCTGCCGCGGGTGCTCGAGGAGCTCGGCATTCCCGCGGTCGACGGCGCGCTGTTCGACCTGGGCGTCTCGTCGCTACAGCTCGACGAGGCGGCGCGCGGGTTCGCGTACGCCCAGGATGCGCCGCTGGACATGCGGATGGACACGACGTCCCCGCTCACTGCCGCGGAGGTTGTCAATACCTATAGCTCGGCTGAGCTTGCCCGGATCCTGTTCCGGTACGGCGAGGAGCGCTTCGCCCGGCGGATCGCCGACCGGATCGTGGCCGAACGTGCTCGCCGGCCGTTCGACACCAGCGCGCGGCTGTCCGAACTGGTCCGCAATGCGATCCCGGCCGCTGCCCGGCGTACCGGCGGACATCCCGCCAAGCGCACATTCCAGGCGCTGCGGATCGAGGTGAACGGCGAGTTGGACGTGCTCGAACGTGCCCTGCCGCGGGCGATCCGGGCGCTCGCGATGCATGGCCGGATCGTCGTCATGAGTTACCACTCACTGGAGGACCGGATCGCCAAGCAGACGCTGGCCGCGGGCACCCGCAGCGACGTACCCGATGACCTGCCGGTGATCCCGGCCGGCCACGAGCCGTACCTGCGGCTGCTGACCCGCGGCGCCGAACGCCCGTCCGACCGCGAAGTCGCGGCGAACCCACGGGCCGCCTCCGCCCGCGTCCGCGCCGCCGAACGGATCCGGGAGGCAGCATGAGCACAGTTCTCGGACCCACTCGCGCGGGTACCGCCCGGCAGCCAGTCCGGTCCACCCGGCCGCGGCTACGGGTCGTCGACGACGCGCCGTTCCGGCCGCCACGGATGCCGTTCGTCCTTTTCGTGGTGGCGTTACTGGTTGCCGGCCTGGTCGGGTTGTTGCTGCTCAACACCGGCCTCCAGCAGGGCACGTTCCGGGTGACCGACCTGAACAAGCAGGCCCAGCAACTGCAGGACCAGCAGGAGGCACTGGAGCACCAGGTCCGCACCCTGGAGGCACCGCAGCACCTGGCCGACCGGGCGCTCGCGCTCGGCATGGTGCCGAACCCGAATCCGGTGTTCCTACGGCTGCCTGACGGCAAGGTGCTCGGCGTACCGGAGAAGGGCAAGGCGGGCAGCGGCGCGACCGCGTTCGGGCCGCCGTTGCCGAAGCCCAAGCCGATGCCTGTGGTGAAGCCGCCGACGGTGGCGCCGTCTGCGCTGCCGTCGACCCAGCCGTCGACCCAGCCGTCGACCCAGCCGTCGGCGCCGCCGACGGGGCAACAGACCAAGCCGCCGGCGCGGCCGGCCAGGGCGCCGACGCCGACCGGGCACGCAGGGGGGTGACGGGTGGTCGATCGCAGCGGATCGGGAGGCCGCCGGCCAGACGACGCCCCGCGCCGCCGCACCTCGACTACCAACAGCGCTCGTCCCACCGCACCCCGTCGCACCACCCCCGATCCGGCCAAGGGTCGCGCCGACACAAGCAGCCGAGGCACCAACCCGACCAGGGGCGGCTCCGACAAGCCTGACCGTACGTCCGACCCCAGCCGCCGAAGCACGCCGAAGGGCGGCACGGAAAGCTCACGCCGAAACACAGTTGACGCCTCCCAG